>JANPES010000076.1:0-22017 GCA_031423035.1 Cyclobacteriaceae bacterium
GAAAATCATGAGAATCATGCACGCACTGGACAGGGCCAGGAATATCGTTTGCTTTCTTTGCCACATAGGATGGTTGCGCTAACTTGAGCCGCCAAAAATATGAATTTCTAAGTAGTTCTGGGCCCCTCCAATACTTTGCTATGAAAACTGCCTACATCCTTGACATCCTCCGAACGCCAATCGGAAAATACGGAGGCACTTTGTCTTCCGTACGCCCTGACGATCTGCTGGCACACGCGATTCGAGAGCTTTTAAAAAGAAACCCTGGGGTTCCTCCCGAAGAAATAGAAGATGTTATCATTGGTGCGGCTAACCAATCAGGGGAAGACAACCGCAATGTGGCACGGATGGCTCTGCTCCTGGCCGGATTGCCACCATCCGTGAGTGGGGTGACCGTCAACCGCCTTTGCGCTTCCGGACTGCAGGCTATCATGAATGCGACACAGGCCATATCCGGCGGGTACGGAGAAATCTACATCGCAGGTGGCGTCGAGAGCATGAGCCGGGCACCCTATGTGATGGCCAAGCCCGAGGAGGCTTTTTCCCGGAAACCCGAGATATACGACACCACATTAGGATGGCGGTTTACCAACAAGGTATTGGCCAAAATGTATCATCCGTATTCCATGGGAGAGACGGCAGAAAATGTAGCTGCCAAGTGGAACATCAGCCGTGGTGAACAAGATAGTTTCAGTTTGCTGTCTCAACAGAAGTATGCAAGGGCCGCAGCGGCTGGAAAATTCCAGCAGGAGTTTATCCCCGTGCCGATCAACAAGGGCAAGGAGACCATGCTGTTCTCCATAGACGAGTATCCCCGCGAAACAACGCTGGAAAAACTGGCCATGTTGAAGCCGGCTTTTAAGGAGGGTGGGACTGTAACAGCCGGCAATTCATCTGGAATCAACGATGGGGCGGCCGCTGCAATTCTAGCCAGTGAAGACTTTGTGAAGAAGTCTGGGGCAAAGCCTTTGGCACGGGTTGTTGCCATGTCAGTAGCCGGTGTTGACCCTGCTTATATGGGAATCGGACCCGTTCCAGCCACGCGCAAAGCATTGAAGCGAGCCGGTCTTGCATTGTCTGACATCGGTCTGATCGAACTGAATGAAGCCTTTGCATCACAGTCATTAGCCTGCATCCATGATCTTCAACTTGATCCTGAAAAAGTCAATGTCAATGGTGGAGCTATTGCGATAGGGCATCCGTTGGGATGCAGCGGAGTGAGAATCAGTGCCACGCTGATTCACGAAATGCAAAAAAGAAAAGTAACCTACGGACTTGCCACGATGTGCGTTGGCGTAGGCCAGGGCGCCGCGGTTATCTACGAACGCTGCTGATGAGGTACTTTTTTGAAATCACGTACAATGGAAGAAACTACCACGGCTGGCAATCACAAAAGAATGCCCTTGGTGTTCAAACGGTCGTGGAGAATTCGATGCGTCAATTGCTGGGAGAAAACATATCCATTGTAGGGAGCGGAAGGACAGACACCGGCGTTCATTGCTTGCAGCAATTCTTCCACGCCGATATCTCCAAACCTTTTGATTTCGCTTTCCTCCTCGTGCGGCTAAATTCATTTCTGCCCAAAGACATTGCGATTCGATCAATTAGAAAAGCCAAGTCTGATGCCAGTGCCCGGTATACAGCAATCAAACGAACTTATCACTATCGCATCACCCAGGTCAAGGATCCACTCCAGGAGGGCCTTTCCTTTTATTTCTTTAAACCAGTGGATATGCCAACCTTGCGGCGGGCAACTTCGTTATTGATTGGCATGCATGATTTTCAATGCTTCAGCAAGGTAAAGACTGACGTTGACCATTTCAGATGTAACGTGGCTGCGGCTGCCTGGTCTCAGAAAGGACATCAGCTCGTTTTTACGATCACCGCCAACCGTTTTCTTCGCGGAATGGTGAGAGCCATTGTAGGCACCTTACTGGATGTGGCTACCGGAAGAACAAAGCTTGAGCAATTCAAGTCCATCTTAAAGAGCAAGGATAGGAAAAAAGCGGGCATGAATGTCCCGGCAGAGGGACTTTTCCTCGCGCGTGTAAAATACCCCCCTCATATCTTTATCAAATAACAGGTGGAAAAGGAAAAAGTCAGCAGCGGTAATATCATCGATTTCCAGGTACTGAAGAGGCTGATCTCTTTTATTAAACCCTACAAAGAACGGTTCTACATAATCATTGTTCTTACTGTCGTTCTTGGCATTCTTACCGCAGTACGGCCAGTGCTCATTCAACGAACGCTAGACAACGATGTCAGTAATGGAGATTACACCTCCATGGTCAAGGTTATGCTGCTTGTCTTCGGCCTGCTTCTGATACAATCTGTTTTTCAATATGTTCACACCTATCTGTCGGGGAGAATTGGTCAATACGTAATTCGCGATATTCGCATCAAGCTCTACAGTCACCTGGTTAATCTTAGACTGAAATTCTTTGACAAGACTCCCATCGGCCGGTTGGTGACGCGCACTATATCCGATGTGGAAACTTTGGCTGATGTATTCAGCGAAGGGCTTGCGGCCATGGCAGGTGACCTTCTTCAGATCGTCTTTATCCTCCTGTTCATGTTTTACATGGATTGGCGCATGGCGCTTATCGGGTTGTCGACATTCCCATTGATGCTTTTGGCGACCTACGTGTTTAAGGAAAAAATAAAAGTAGCATTCAATGATGTCAGGAATGCTGTGGCAAACCTGAACACCTTCGTGCAGGAGCACATTACCGGAATGAACATTGTTCAAATATTTGGAAGTGAAAAACGAGAGTTCGAAAAATTTAAGGAAATCAACAAAGATCACCTCCATTCAAATCTGCGGTCGGTTCTCTATTATTCAGTCTATTTCCCTGTGGCAGAGATTATCGCCGCGATGGGCGTCGGGTTGCTTGTCTGGTACGGCGCTAAGGGGGTCATTCATCAGGAACAAACTGGAATTACCATTGGAACACTCACGGCCTTCATCATGTACATACAGATGTTCTTTCGTCCAATACGAATGATTGCCGATAGATACAACACACTGCAGATGGGTATTGTAAGTTCATCGCGGATTATCAATCTGCTCGATAGCAAAGAGCATCTTATGTCAAACGGCACTATACAAGCAAATGCGCTTCGCGGAGACGTTACCTTCGACCACGTTTGGTTTGCGTACAACGAAGGAGAGCATGTGTTGAAAGACATCTCTTTTTCAATTAGGGCAGGTCAAACCGTTGCGCTCGTTGGTGCGACCGGCGCCGGAAAATCATCTGTGATCAGCCTTCTGAATCGATTCTATGATATTCAACGAGGCTCCATTAAGATTGATGGTGTGGAGATTCAGGACTATGATCTTAATTCAATCCGCAAACACATTGGCGTTGTCTTGCAAGATGTATTCCTCTTTTCAGATTCCATTCGAAGCAATATTACATTGGGGAATTCCTCCATTACTGATGAGATGATTCTAAAAGCCGCCGACGAAGTTGGGGCACGCAGGTTTATTGACCGCCTTCCAGGAAAACTTGACTATCAGGTAATGGAAAGAGGGGCTACCTTGTCTGTCGGACAACGACAACTGCTTTCATTCATACGCGCCATGGTGTATGATCCCAAGATTCTCATCCTTGATGAGGCCACTTCTTCAGTAGATTCGGAAACAGAATCCATGATTCAGGAGGCAATCGGCAAGATGATGAGTCATCGGACATCCATTGTGATCGCTCACCGTCTCTCTACCATACAAAAAGCAGATACCATTCTCGTGATGGATAAGGGCGAGATCAAGGAATCAGGAAGCCACGAGCACCTCCTGAATAAGCTAGGGGTGTACGCTCAACTCTATAAAATGCAGTACAAGGAAGTAAGTTAGCCTCCTGGCGTCTTTCAAGTTCTGTTAGCCCAAATTGGCTATATTTGCTTTGATGCTTTCCTCAAAAACAGTCCTGGTTTTATTGGTCATATCGCTTGTGACGGTTAAGGGTTGGTCGCAGGTCAAGCACAGCAAACGCAGTTCCTCATTTTCCGTGCCCCGTGTAGGCGGCAACAAGGCGCGAATTATCTGTCCTATCTTTGTGGAAAGTCGATATCCGTATCAGGGAATTGGAATCAAACTCGGCGATCCATTTGCACTGGCCTATAAATTCTATGCCAACAAGAATTTCTCTTTCGCCGTCGATGCGGGAAAAGCAGCAAGTGGATTGTACAACAAATATTACCGGGCGGCGTTTTCAACGTATCTCCCCGACACGCTGAGCACAGATCAGTCTATCTCCTATCTTGCCCATACAGCTAAAGTCGACTGGTTCGTGGAAACCAAGTTCCTCTATCAGTGGGACGCGGAGAAAATTTCAAAAGGACTTCAATTGTACGCAGGTGTTGGCTGGCAATGGAGAAATACTGAATTGGAATACGACTATAACTTTAACGATCAATCGAGCAATCAAGACGATGGCAAATTCGGAAAGTTCACAGAGACTCGGTTTACATATGGCCCGGTGGTTCTTGTCGGCTTCGAGTATTCCTATTTCTCGTTGCCAATATCCGCTTTCATAGAAGTTGAAATATTCACAGATACGTTGATTGATCCCGGATACCAGCGCTTTCAGGGCGGGGTGGGATTACGGTACGTTTTTTGAGCCAACCTCTATGTTAATTTATGTTGCGCCGACATCAACTCCTGATTATTCTTCCCCTGCTTGCCATACAGGGATGTATTGTTCATACCGTGAGCACCAAGCGTGCTGAGAAAACCTCAGCTTTCCGGCAGGTGAACTTCCAGGATCTGATCCAACGATATATGAAAAAAGGTGGGGTCAATTCCATTGAAGGAGTCTATTCAGTCTCCGGCATAGTGATTCGGAAAGGAAAGAACCTGCTGGGTGAAGAGCGAGAGAAAACCACCGACCGGAAGGAAAATTATGCCACGGTTGCTATTCTTCAGGAAGATCAGAAAGGTGGTGATCTTATTGAGTTATCGTTGAACAAAAAGGGGCTGACCAGCTATTCGATAATCGGAGAATTTAAATCAGCGGCCGCTGGTGGTATCCTGGTATACAAACACTATGATCCCAAAGGAAAAGACACTTCGTACACGTTTACCCGCGATGAAACCTCAGAAATACTTGAGGGTGTTCGCGTAGAAAATGAAGGAGGCAAGCAAGTGACGTACAAGCTCGTCTATGTGAAGTTAAATCCGCAATGATCACTCTTCGCTCGGATCCGCTTTCATCTGGCGGTCGTACAGTTCTTTGTAGAGTCCATTGTGTGATATAAGGCTTTCATGGGTGCCCACTTCTGAAATCTGACCATCATCGAGGACAATAATCTTGTTTGCCAGCTTTGCCGAAGAAACACGGTGTGAAACTATAAGCGTCGTTCGCCCTAGCATGATTCCGCGCATGCTGTTGAGAATTGTATTCTCCGTCTTTGTATCAACAGCAGATAAAGCATCGTCCAACATCAATATCCTGGGCTCCCTGACGATCGCACGCGCAATGGATACCCGCTGCTTCTGACCTCCAGACAAGGTGATTCCCCGCTCCCCGACGCGTGTTGCAAACCCTTGCGGAAAATCCATAATGTTTTGATAGACGTCCGCATCCTTCGCCGCTTGAATGATTTTCTCCTCATCCGGCTCGATCAACCCGAATCCAATATTGTTAAAGATTGAATCGCTAAAAAGAAATACATCCTGCGGGACATACCCAATCTGGCTCCGGAGATTGATGATATCATAATCCCCTATCGGGATTCCATCGATCAGGATTTCGCCATCGGTGACATCATAAAGGCGAGAAATGAGATTGGCGATTGTGCTTTTGCCAGAACCCGTTGCGCCGATAACAGCCAAAGAGTCGCCTGGATCCAGGGCAAACGACAAATTCCGAATTGCCTGAATACCAGTTTCAGGATAACTAAATGACACATTCCGGAACTCAATCTTGCCTTCAATGCGATGAATCAGGCTTTTCTCTGAGCCAATCTCGGTCTCCGTCATCATAAATTCATTGATTCGTTTCTGCGATGCCTCCGCTCGCTGGACAAGGCTGCTTGTCCACCCCAAAGACGCCACCGGCCAGGTGAGCAGGTTGACGTAAATAACAAACTCGGCAATATTCCCGAAGGTCAGTGTGCCCGCGATAACCTCAACGCTTCCTTCATAAACTGTAAGAATGGTACTTAGCCCGATTAATCCGAACATCAATGGGAAGAAGAGCGCCTGCACGCGAGTCAGCCGTAATGACTTTCTCTTATACTCATCATTTTCTTTGGTAAATCGATCAATAGACTCCCTCTCCCGGGCGAAGGATTTCAAGACACGAATTCCGGAAAATGCCTCCTGAACAAATGTACTTAATCGGGATTGGCTCTTCTGGATCTCTTCTGACCGGCGTTCAATGATGTTGTTAACGTAATAGATGCTGAACGATAGCAAAGGAAGAGGGATCAAAGCAAACAGAGTCAACTTCACGCTGATCGTAAACATGACCGGAATAAGTATGCAGAACAGCGTTACGAGTTGAAGGCCATACATGATGGAGGGTCCCAGATACATGCGAACCCGGCCAACATCTTCGGAAATTCGGTTCATCAAGTCTCCGGTATTGTTGCGCCGATAAAAACTCAGTGGCAACGTTTGATAGTGTTGAAAAATGTCATTCTTCAGGTCGAATTCGATACGCCTGCTCATTACGATCAGGGTCTGACGAACGAAGTACAGGAACAAGCCACGCAAGAGCGCCATAATAAGAATCAGCACCGCATACATGAGAATCCCCTGAGCGAATACATCAAAGAACCTGCTCAGGACATTTGTTCCGCCAAAAGAACGGTACAAACTGATATTATTTGTTACCAAATCAATGGACCTGCGCACCATCTGGGCCGGAACGATCTGAAAAATGTTTGAGATAATGACAAATACAAGCCCCCAGAACAAGTGCCGCCTATATCGGAGAAGGTATTTGTTAAGATGGGCGAGTTCCTTCATGGTTGGCAGGGCGCCCGATCATATACGAGCAGATCAAAATTTGGTTCAAAACAACTATTTATCCGGCACAAAATGTAACTTGCGGACTTCTTTTTTATCCGTTCCTTGTCATGCTCAACCGCAGAACCCTTCGAATCAAGATAATGCAAAGCCTCTTCGCATATGAGCAGTGCAAAGAAGCAAACTACCTGTTGGCCCGTGATTCCATTGACTCTTTTTTCATGCCTGACCTGAATTCCATGAAGGTTCAGGACAAGGAAATGTTGAAGGGACAACATGCAGTTGCCATCAAACTTTTTGAAAGAAAGTTTAACGACGAGTCTGTAACAGAAAACCCTGATCCCCGAATCAGCCAGTCAATAGCGGAAGCCCTCGTATTTCACGCTAAACAAACAAAAAAGGATTTCGCCTTTTTCCGGAAGAATATTATTCTCGAAGTAGAGAAACTCAATACCATCTATTTCTCAGTACTAAACCTCATCCCTGCCCTGGAAACGGCAGCCTCACAAGACAAGCGCATTAATTCAGCCTCTTTTCACGCCAATCCCTTCGTTCGCTCGCTTCGAGACAATGTCGATTTGCGCAGAGAAACGCTCCGCAAAGGAGGAAGTTGGGATCAACACATGGACCTGGTCCGATCATGGCTCAGGGATTGCGTCAAACCAGACAAGCAATTCAAGGATTATCTGGAGATCGCTCATCCCACCCAAGAGGATCATACCCATTTCATTAAGCATCTGGTACGTAAGGTAATTTTGGGCAAGACACTCATTAACGCCCATTTTGAAGAACACGACCTATGGTGGGCCGAGGATCATGAAATCATCCGAAGCATGACGGACAAGACCATCAAATCCCTAACCGAGGAGGGTTCAATTGAAATTCAGAAGTTGTCTCTTAATTGGGAAGATGACAAGGGCTTTGTCGAAAAGCTCTTCCTGGCATCATCTCAGCTTGACAAATTCTACCATCAATTAATCGCTGATCACACGAAAAATTGGGAGGTAGACCGGTTGCCCCTCACTGACCGGGTGATCTTGCACATGGCACTTGCTGAAATGATCAACTTCGCAAACATCCCGATAAAGGTGACCATTAACGAGTACATTGAGCTGGCTAAAGAATACAGTACACCCAAGAGCAGGCAATTTATCAATGGCATCCTTGATGTTCTGTCCAAGGAATTGGTAAGCACAGGGAAGATCAAGAAGAGCGGAAGAGGGCTCATGGACAATAAATAGGGCCTTTTTGACACTTTCGCCTACTACCTCATTTTCAGCTGTTTGATTATCTTTGTGGTCCAAATTCACTCCTCATGAGCAAAAATAGCAGCAACGCCCTGATTGCCTTTGTAGCTGGTGCAGCAGCCGGCGCCATCCTCGGTGTCCTGTACGCACCGGACAAAGGTTCGAATACCCGGGAAAAACTTTCCTATCGACTGGACAAGTACAAAAAGATCCTGGAGGACTTCCTCGATGATCTAGTCACCGGTAAGGACACTCCGTTGACCACGGAAGCCAAGTCGCAAGGACAAAAGGTCGTCTCCGAAGCCAAAGGCAAAGCAGAACGGCTCCTGGAAGACGTTGACGATTTGCTGGAGCAAATCCGCGGAAGCCAAAAGAGTTAATGATTTGTTAAGAAGATACGCGTGTCACAAAATCTATTTAATTTTACCAATCACCGAATAATAAAACCAATGAAAAAGAGCATTTCAATTCTTGGCATAGTGGCCAGCCTGACTGTCCTGCTATTCTCCTGTAAAGATCGTGCAGCGGAAAAACGGATTGCTGAACTTGAAAGCCGTCTCTCCCAACTTGAGACGAGCAAGGCTGCAAGCCCCGCAACACCAGCCGCTGTGACACCTTCTGTAGCAGATGAAAAACCTGAGGGACCCCTGCCACTCGCGGTGTATGAAACCACCGATCATGATTTTGGCACAATCAACGAAGGGCAAAAAGTAATTCATGTTTACAAAGTCAAGAACACTGGCGAAGCACCACTGATCATTCAAAGTGCACAGCCATCGTGCGGCTGTACAGTTCCTGACTGGAGTAAGGTTCCCATTCCTGTGGGCGGATCCGGTTTCGTAAAAGCTGAATTTGATAGTAACGGCAAACCCGGAATCAACAACAAAACCATTACCGTAACCGCCAATACCTGGCCAAAAACAACAACGCTTCGTTTTAAAGCCATGGTAACTCCGAAGGCAGACATGAAGGGACCAACAAAGTAGCCCCAAGCCATCATAAAGAACAAAAAGTCCCTTTCAGGGACTTTTTTATTGTTACCGCGTACGTCCAAAAACCACTACCTTTGCCGCGATAAAAATCAATCAACATGTTTGCCATACTTTTAGACACTCAAAACAGCCCCTGGAGTTCCATGATTTTCATGGTAGCCATCATTGGTATCTTCTATTTTTTCATGATTCGTCCGCAGCAGAAAAAAACAAAGGATCAGAAGAAATTTGTCGAAGAAGTGAAGAAAGGGGACTTGGTAGTCACCATCGGGGGAGCGCATGGTCGCGTCGCAGAAATCGAAGACGATACATTTGTCCTGGAATTTGAACGGGGAGCGCGGATTCGCTTTTCAAAATCCTCTGTTTCCATGGACTCCAGCAAGAACGCTAATACAGGAAAGAAACTACAAGACTAGTTATCATCATTAAGCAACGGCCATTAATACTTGAACTTTTTCCGTGTCATCAGCGACCTATTACGATTCGACCGCACTAACTGGACGGCCCTTGTGCTTTGTCTTTTTGCTGCAGGAATTTTTTGGATCTTCAATGCGCTGAACAAGGAGTATTCGACAAACCTCTCACTTCCGCTTCAGGTTCAATTTGACGAATCCAAGTTTGCAACGGCTGAAACAATCCCCTCTACGATTACCGTAAATGTTAGCGGAAACGGCTGGGAGTTGCTTCGAAAAAACCTTGGTCAGAAAGTACCCAACATCACGCTTCTCCTTGAACGGCCTTCCGAGGCGCATCGCATTGCGGGCAGCACACTGGCGCCTCAGGTAGTTAGTCAATTGGGTTCGCTGCAACTGAATTTCGTAGTTATGGACACCCTGCGGCTAGCCATAGAGCAAAAATTCACACGTAAAATTCCGCTCTCTGCAGACCTCACAGGACTGACCTTCAAGAGAAATATGGGTAGAATAAGCCCCGTTTCAATTGTCCCGGATTCCATTTTGGTAAACGGCCCGAAGAGCTTTATTGAAGCCCTTGGCGACACCCTTCACATTTCCGTCTCAGGCACCCGGATCGGGTCGAATTATCGGGAAAGCCTAGAGGTAATTGTTGATCATGGTGAATTCATATCAAGGAACCCCCCCGTTGCGGAGGTGATGTTTGAAGTGGGGGCCATGGTGGAAGTCCTCCGCTCGCTACGCCTATCAAAATTAGACCAGGGGCTTGTATTCGATCGCGACAGTATTAACTGCACTTTTTTAATCCCTCAAAAGCACTTCGAACTTTTCCAGTCAGATGTTACAGACCTTAGCCTTATCACTCCGACCGTTACGCTAAACAAAGGAGACACTGTCCAAATTCTCCCTGCATTGAACGGCATACCTCCATATGCCACGTTGATTCACATCGACTCCATTGAACTGAGGAGACATGAATAGCCAAAATCGGCCTCTGGAAGTTGGCGTAACAGGAGGAATAGGTTCAGGGAAAAGCGTGGTCTGTCGCATATTTCAATGTCTTGGGATCCCGGTTTACGATGCAGACTCCCGCGCGAAAAATATAATGACCACTGACGGAATACTGGTAGAACAAATCAAGAAAGAATTCGGAATCTTGTCTTACAATTCGGATGGAAGCCTGAACAAGGCCCACTTAAGTCAGGCCGTATTCAGCAACGCAGAAAGGCTGCAAGTCTTGAATAATCTGGTTCACCCGCGTGTGGCCGCAGACTATGAAGAATGGGTGCATGCTTGCCGGAATGAGCGTTACGTAATTCGGGAGGCGGCCTTGCTTTATGAGGCCGGTATTAGCACGTCAATGGGAAAAACCATTGTCGTATATGCGCCAGAAGCCATCCGGATTGAACGGGTACAAACCCGGGATCCGCAGCGTAAGGAGGCAGAGATCAAAGCCATTATCAGGAGTCAATGGCCGGATGAAGAGAAACTTAAAAGAGCCGATGAAATAATCTATAATGACACGCACCACATGGTAATTCCACAGGTACTCAGAATTCATCAAGGATTGATTTAAGTTCTTTGGATTTTTTAAATAATTGATTTGGGAGAGCAATGATCAAACGCATAGTAATCATACTGATTTTCGGCATTGCAATCTTTCTATTGGCGCTGCCCAAGTTGGGTCTCTTCAATAGAGATAATGATAAGCTTGTTGGCGGTGAGCGCAAAGTTAGCCTTCTGCCGGTAGAAGGTGTTGTGCTTGTCCCTGAAGCGCTTGACAACGCCCTTATCATTACGGGGTCCATTATTGCTAATGAATCCCTTGAGCTTAAGAGTGAAGCAAACGGCAAGATCACGCATATCAATTTCAAAGAAGGCAACCGTGTGCAACAAGGTGAACTACTCGTCCAGATCAATGATGAAGAAATCAGGGCACAGATTGAAAAACAACGGTACATGCAAAAGCTCAACAAAGACAACGAGTACCGCCAGCGCCAACTTCTGAAGAAGGAAGCCATCAGCCAAGAGGAATACGACAACTCACTTAATCGCCTGAATACAACCATCTCGGATATCAGACTCCTGGAGGCCCAACTTCAAAAGACGCGTGTCTACGCACCTTTTGACGGTATTATTGGTCTTCGTTATGTAAGCAAGGGAGCCTACATTTCACCTGCCACAACCATCGCTACATTGTATAACAATTCACCCGCTAAGATCGAGTTCGCAGTACCAAGCAGATACAGTTCGCAAATTGAAGCGGGAAAGAAAATACGCTTCACTATTGAAAATGATACGTCGCGTATTTTTGAGGGTGCAGTGTATGCTGTCGAGCCCCGCATTAATGAAGAAACCAGGACCCTGAAACTCCGCGCATTGGCTGACAACTCAAAAGGGGCATTGCTGCCCGGACAGTTTGTAAAGGTTGACCTTATCCTCAACTCAAAATCCAATGCATTGCTTATTCCAACGCAGGCAGTAATACCTGGCCAATCCGGGCAAAAGGTCTTCATCGCAAACAAAGGAAAAGCCAAGGAAGTAGCAATTCAAACGGGGACAAGAACAAATTTAAAAATAGAAGTGCTTTCCGGACTTCACCAAGGAGATACGGTCATAATAACGGGCATACTCCAACTAAGAAATGAACTCCCTATCAAGGTCGTTAAGACCAACTAAGTTAGACGAAATCCATGGCAAGCCTTTCTACCATCAGCATTAACCGGCCCGTATTGGCGATCGTGATGTCGCTGGTCATCATTTTGTTTGGGTATATTGGATTTTCATTTCTTGGAATTCGGGAATTTCCAAGTGTAGATCCTCCGGTCGTTACTGTTTCAACGAGCTACATTGGCGCCAATGCTGATGTCATTGAATCACAGATCACCGAGCCGCTCGAAGATGCGATCAATGGCATTGCCGGTATCCGTACGTTGACTTCCGTAAGCCGGGAAGGCCGTAGCAGCATCACTGTAGAATTCGAATTGGGAATCAATATTGAAGCGGCAGCGAATGATGTTCGCGATAAGGTCTCAGGTTCCTTGTTTAACCTTCCCCGGGATGTTGATCCTCCCGTCGTTGAAAAGGCTGACGCCGATTCGAGTCCAATCATTTTTCTATCTGTAGCCAGTGAGCAAAGGGATCTACTTGACTTGTCACGTGTAGGTGAAGTCATGTTTAAAGAACGACTTCAAACCATTCCGGGGGTTAGTTCCGTCCAGTTGTGGGGACAACATAGATACTCCATGCGTCTCTGGATGGATCCGATCAAACTTGCTTCACTAAAACTGGCACCGACCGACGTGCTACTGGCGCTGAATCGGGAAAATGTAGAGCTGCCTTCAGGCCGTGTTGAGGGGCTAAATACTGAGTTGACTGTTAGAACCATGGGCCGCTTAACTACTGTAAACGATTTTAATGATCTTATTATCAAGGACAATGGAGACAATATTGTTCGATTCAGTGATGTGGGCCACGCGCAGCTCTATCCGGAAAACGACCGTACCCTTCTTCGTCGTGATGGAAAGCCCGGAATAGCTTTGGCTATTGTCGCCCAGCCAGGCGCAAATAATATTGAAATTGCCGACCGGCTTTACGCCAAACTTGATCAGATCCAAGCTGACCTGCCAGCTGACATAAAATATTACATGAGCTGGGACTCGACACAATTCATCCGCAGCTCGATCAAGGAAGTAGAGGAAACTGTTGTCATTGCCTTTAGCCTTGTTCTCTTCGTTATCTTTTTCTTCCTGCGCGATTGGCGAACAACCCTAATACCTATTGCTACGATTCCCATTTCCCTGATCGGCTCATTCTTCGTGATGTACCTGCTTGGATTCACAATCAATGTACTAACACTGCTGGCCATTGTCCTTGCGATTGGTTTGGTGGTTGACGATGCCATTGTCGTCCTGGAGAATATCTACACGAAGGTGGAGGAGGGGGAAGACCCCATGGAGGCTGCTAAGAAGGGCTCCGTTGAAATATACTTCGCCGTCATTTCCACTACGATATCTGTCGTTGCCGTTTTTCTGCCCGTCATATTTCTTCAGGGCCTCACGGGAAGGTTGTTTCGTGAGTTTGGCCTGGTTGTGGCCAGCTCGGTAGCAATCTCCGCCTTCGTCTCCTTGACGCTTACTCCGATGATGAGCTCTAGACTTCTCAAACGAAGAGATCAGCAACCCTGGTTGTATCGTGCTACAGAGCCGTTCTTCCAATGGCTCACCAGGGAATATGCTTCTTCGCTAAAAACATTTATGAGCTATCGGTGGCTCGCTTTTGTCATTGTCCTGCTTTCAGGTGCGCTTATTGTCTTTTTGGGAAGAACACTCCCATCGGAACTGGCGCCTTTGGAAGATCGGAGCGAATTCCGCCTTATGGCCCAGGGAGCTGAAGGTGCCACGTTTGAATATATGGATGGATATATATTGGACATCACCAATTTTCTTCAAAGTGAAGTGCCCGAACATTCAGGCTTGGTCAGCGTAACGGCCCCGGGGTTTGGAACGGTTGGAGTCAATTCAGGGATGGTTCGCATTATCCTGAAGGAAGCAAATGATCGGACGCGAACGCAGCAGCAAATTGTTGATGATATTACTGAGCGCGCAAAACAATTTAGCGGCGTAAGAACTTATGTGACTCAAACCCAAACTATTGGTGGTGACAGACGCGGAGGATTTCCCCTTCAGTTTGTTATTCAGGCTTCAAGTCTGGAAAAGCTACAGGAGGTTCTACCTGCCTTCATGGCCAAAGCAACGGCCAGTCCAAAATTCTCTTTTGTGGATCTTGACCTCAAGTTTAATAAGCCAGAGATCAACATTTCAATAGACAGGGACAAGGCGCGAAACATCGGAGTGAATGTTTTGGATATTGCTCAAACGCTGCAACTTGGATTGAGTGGTACCCGTTTTGGAAATTTCATCATGGATGGGAAGCAGTATCAGATCATTGGCCAGGTTGAGCGGAAAGATCGAAATGAACCTCTTGATTTGAAATCTCTCTATGTCAAGAACAAGAACGGTGAGTTGATCCAGCTGGATAACCTGGTGACGATGCAAGAACAGAGCAAGCCGCCTCAACTATACCGGTTTAATCGCTATTCTTCTGCCAAAGTTCAGGCCCAACTGTCAAGTGGTGTCGCGATGGGTGAGGGAATAGAGGAGATGAAACGAATTGCCAATGAAGTGCTTGACAAAAGCTATTCGACCAGTTTGGATGGTTCCTCCCGCGAATTTGCTGAGAGTTCGTCAAGCATTTACCTTGCCTTTATCATTGCTCTGGCAATCATCTACCTGGTCCTTGCCGGACAATTTGAAAGCTTCAAAGATCCACTTGTCATCATGTTCACCGTCCCCCTTGCCCTTGCCGGAGCCCTGCTTTCTATCTGGTATTTTAATCAAACCCTGAACATCTTTAGTCAAATCGGAATCATTATGCTGATCGGCTTGGTCACTAAGAATGGCATCCTGATTGTCGAGTTTGCCAACCAACGCAAGGCGCAAGGAATGAATGTGCTGAGTGCTGTAATCAGTTCCGCTGAATCCCGATTTCGACCCATCATAATGACCAGCCTGTCAACCATTCTGGGAATTTTGCCAATTGCCCTTGCGCTTGGATCAGGCTCAGAAAGTAGGGTCTCAATGGGAATAGCGGTAATTGGGGGTATGTTGTTCTCGACCGCGCTTACACTCTATGTAATTCCAGCTATATACTCCTACTTCTCCAGTAAGCACGGCTGATCCGCGAAACAGATCAAATGAAGTAATTGGGTGCCGCCCATACCGCCCATCCATAACCGGCAAAGCGGATAATACGCGAAATGCAAATCAGCAAAAACTTATTAATTGGCGTATTAACTGATCCAGCCAACATGCACGTAGCAGAAAATGGAACCGGGGTTACGGCCCCAACTAAAACAAGATATAGGCCATAGGTTCGGAGTTTTTCATCATACTGCTTCAAGTACCGCTCATGAACTCTATGGTAGAAGGGCGTTTTAGAAAAGAAACGCCCAATATAATAACCTAAAACACCAGCGCCGTAAGAAATCAGCGTCAAGTAAGTGAGGTTCATTACATATTCGGAAAGAACACCTTTCGATTGCCAAATCAGCATGAACAACTCCGGTGGTATGATACCAAAAACGATCTCAGATACAGTAAATATTCCAAGCAGAAGTGGCAGCCTGTCCCCTACCGCATTGATTTCCTTTTGATACACCGAAATTTCCTCGGCAGCGAGAATATATGCCGTCAAAATGACAGCAAACCAAGCCAGACCTCTTAATAGATTACGCCAGAGAAAACTTGACTTAGTTTCTTTGTTCTCGCTCATTGGTTAGTTTAAAATAGGGTGGCGCTTGAACGCCCTGTTTTCATCGAAGAGTTTCCGATATGTAATATGACGCTTATTTACTCGCGCACCAACTTGTTCAACAACTTGGATCATTTTAGGGTTGAAATCTCCGATCCAGTTCATTTCATACTCTGTATAAGGCATTTTATCCGATTGGTAGAGGTCGCGCGCGGCAATAATCATAGCCCCATCGACTCCTTTTCCCTGATGCTTGGGAACGACGCCGAATAAAATACCAAAAGCCTTTCGGTTTGGTTGAACAAGCTTTAGCCACCCAAGCTTCAAAAAACCTATCCAATCCAGCTTTCCATTAATGTACTTAAACAACTGATTGATTTCGGGGAGGGAAAGAAAGAAGGAAACCGGTTCATCCTTATGAAAACCGAACCACAGGAGCCTCGGATCAAGGATAGGCTTCATTTGTTTTACCAAAAGCTTTGCCTGGGACAGAGTCAGTTCAGGATTTTCCGACCTGTTAGCCCATGCCAAATTGTATACGTGTTGAATGTACTGGGGCAACTTACTTAATTCCCGTGATGAAATGTATCGAAAGCTATAGTCTGAATCTTTACTCACCAGTTGGGCCTTGTAAGCCAGACGCTCCGACAAAGGTTCCATCACACTACGCGTAAATGTGAGTTGATTAAAATACAGCTTGAAGTTGTATGCCTCAAATAAATCCACGTAGTACGGAAAATTATAATTGCACTGGTAGTTTGGATCGCAATCAAAACCTTCAACGAGTAGTCCCCACCATTTCTCGCGGCTGCCAAAATTGATGGGACCATCCATGGCTTCCATACCCCGCGACGCTAGCCAGTCCTTGCACTGACTAAAAAGCAGGAAGGCAGCTTTCTGATCATGAATGCATTCGAAAAAACCCATGCCTCCGGTTGGTTGATCATTTCCCCGGTTTACAGTCTTCTTAAGTACAAAAGCAGCTACTCGGCCAATGGTGATGCCGGAATCATCCTTCAGAATCCAGCGCGTGCATTCTCCATCTCTGAAGGCTTTATTCTTTTCTGTATCAAATACACCTTCAACATCTTTATCCAGGGGCCTTATCCAATTGGGAACTTGCTTGTAAAGGCGGACAGGTAAGTAAAGAAATTCCCTGACGTCGGAAATACTTTTAACCTCAAAAATCTGCTTCATACGGGGCTGGCAAGATACAGGTTAATTTGAAACTGGATAACCATATGAATAATCAATCCAACCGGCTAGGCCGACTTAAGCGCCTCGGCTCCGGCAACAATCTCGAGTATTTCCTTGGTAATAGCAGCCTGCCGGGTTCGGTTATATGTGAGTTTCAGATCTTTCAAAATCTCCCCTGCGTTCTCATTCGCCTTGTCCATGGCGGTCATTCTTGCTCCGTTCTCAGAGGCTAAAGAATCCAGCAACGTCTTGAAAAGCTGAATCTTAAGTGACTTCGGGATCAAACCCGTCATGATCTCCGTTTGATTCGGCTGAAAAATGTAGTCATTATCTTCTTTCTTCTCAGTGGCTATGGGCAATACGGGCAAAAATTGTTCTACTATAAGAAGTTGCGTCGCAATATTCTTGAATTGGTTGTAGACAATCTCAATCTTATCGTAGGAACCATTTCGGAATGACTGCATCATGTACTCCCCGGCTTCTGAGGACTTGTTAAAATTCAATCCATGAAAAAGATTGGCATAATCCGAATAAATCGGAAAACCACGCTTTGCAAAAAAATCCTGTACCTTCTTCCCAATCGGGAGAATGGTAACATTCTTTTTTGAATGTTGAACCGTATACTTTTCCTGAATTACACGAAGCACACCCTTTATGGTGTTGGAATTGAACGATCCACAGAGACCACGATCTGAACTAATGGCTACGATGAGAACTTTCTCCTCCTGGCGTACCTTGCTAAACCAATTGTCTTCATCCATATTCCCCGATGATAGATTTTGCAAAATCCCGTTCATTTTCTTTGCAAAGGGCCGCATCTGCAGGATGCGGTCTTGGGATTTTCGCAATTTTGCGGCTGCCACCATCTTCATGGCCTTCGTAATCTGCTGCGTGCTGATTACAGAACTGATTCGGGTTTTAACTTCTTTTAAGTTCGCCATCTGTTAACCTCTTCTCCGGGCCATTCCGGGTCGCACGTTTTAATGTTTACTTGCCAGTTCCAAGGATACCTTCTTGATTGTCTCGAGGTCTGAATCGTCGAGCTTACCCGCACGAAGATTGTCGAGAACACCCCTATGCTGAGACCGGAGTAGCTCAAGAAGTTCTTTCTCAAATTGCTTTACTTTCCCAACAGGGACCTTATCAATATATCCTTTTGTAGACGCAGCGATGATAGCCACTTGCTCTTCAACGGGTACCGGCTCATACTGGGGCTGCTTCAGTACTTCAAGATTCCTTCGTCCACGCTCGATGGTTAATTTCGTAGATGCGTCCAAATCCGATCCGAATTTGGAGAATGCCTCCAGTTCACGAAATTGTGCCTGATCCAATTTTAAGGTGCCCGCCACCTTTTTCATCGATTTAATTTGAGCCGATCCTCCTACCCGTGAAACAGAAATACCAACGTTAATGGCTGGTCGAATACCTGAGTTAAAGAGGTTTGTCTCAAGGAAAATTTGCCCATCGGTGATGGAAATCACATTGGTTGGAATGTAGGCGGACACGTCGTTTGCTTGCGTCTCAATGATCGGCAAAGCAGTCAACGATCCCCCGCCTTTGACCAGGTGCTTAATCGAGGGAGGAAGGTCATTCATTTTCTGCGCCAACGCATCGTTATTGATAATTTTTGCTGCGCGCTCAAGGAGTCGTGAATGAAGATAAAACACATCTCCGGGATAGGCTTCCCGGCCAGGGGGCCTTCTCAGGAGCAATGAAACCTCACGATAGGAAACCGCCTGCTTTGACAAGTCATCATAGATGACCAGCGCTGGCCGGCCCGTATCCCTGAAAAACTCACCAATTGCCGCTCCGGTAAAGGGGGCAAAATACTGCATGGGGGCAGGATCGGATGCAGAAGCAGAAACGATAACTGTGTACGACATCGCACCAGCTTTTTCCAGCGTGGAAGCCACTGTTGCCACCGTAGAGGCTTTTTGGCCAATAGCAACATATATGCAGAATACGGGCTTACCATTCTCAAAAAACTCCCGCTGATTGATTATTGTGTCTATTGCTACCGCTGTTTTCCCGGTTTGGCGGTCCCCGATAATAAGCTCTCGCTGACCACGACCAATCGGGATCATGGAGTCAATTGCCTTTATGCCCGTTTGAAGGGGTTCATTAACTGGCTGCCTGTAGATTACTCCGGGCGCCTTCCGCTCGAGTGGCATTTCATATAACTCCCCTGTCAACGGACCCTTTCCGTCAATGGGCATGGCCAAAGTATTCACAACACGGCCCAGGACTCCATCGCCCACCTTTACGGAAGCAATCTTTCCTGTTCGCTTAACAATGGCCCCTTCCTTGATTCCCTGCGGATCGCCAAGCAAAACCACACCCACATTGTCTTCCTCCAGGTTAAGGACAAGCGCTTGCAAGCCATTTTCAAATTGAATCAACTCACCGGCCTGAGCCTTCGAAAGCCCGTAAATGCGGGCAACTCCGTCCCCGATCGTAAGCACGGTGCCGACTTCTTCCAATTCAGCATCTGTCCGTGCCTGCGACAGTTGTTCACGTAAGATTGCTGATACTTCCTCGGGTCTAATCTCTGCCATAATTGTTTATTAATCGTCTGGTATACTAGATCTTTTTGATGAAATAATTTTCTTCAAACTTAATACTCAATTTTTTCAGTTTGCTGCGCACGGAAGCATCAATCTGCCGGTCTCCAACATTAAGCACAAATCCGCCAATCAAATCACTATCAACCGTTGTGTTCATTTCAATAGTCCGCTTATCGGCTAATTTTTTAGAAATGGTTTCAATGATTTGAAGTAGTTCTTTGTCAGGTGCAATGGTCGTTGTCAAATGAGCTTTGCCAATACCCTTGTAAACGTTATAGGCATTGTGAAATTCAGCCGCAATTGCCGGCAAAATTGGCTCGCGATTCTTTCGGGTAATTATGTCGATCATGGCCATCGTCAAGTCGTTCACTTTCCCTGAAAATAACTTCTTAAGAATGGCTCTTTTGTTTTCGTGCCGGATAACCGGGCTTCTGAGCATGGCCACGAAGCTCCTGTTCTCGCGGCAAGTCTTGGTAAACAAAATCATGTCAGAATGTACTTCCTCTACAACCCCCCGATCAACAGCAAGGCCCAGGAGGGATTTGACATACCGCGAAGCAACTCGTATATCAGCCATTCCTTCAGTTCATCTTTATGTCCTTGATGAATCCTTGCGCCAATTCCTGCTGGGCAGTATCGGATGCAAGGTTTTTCCGTATCACCTTTTCAGCAATTTCCAAAGAAAATTTTGCTACCAATGCACGTACATCTCGCATAGCAGCTTGCTTCTCTGTATTGATCACTGATTTGGCATCTTCGATAATACGGTCAGCATTCTTCTTGGCGACGATCTGCGCCTCATCATGGATTCGGTTTGCGGCATCGCGCGCATCCCGCAGGATCTTATCGCGCTCCTCACGGGCCTCCTTAAACAATTTCTCATTGCCTGTCTTGAGCAAAGCCATCTCTGCCTTTGCCTTCTCAGCAGAATCAAGTGCTGACTGAATGGACGTTTCACGCTCCTTTAGTGAAGTCAGAATAGGCTTCCATGCCAATTTTGACAACAGGAAAAACAAGCCTAGAAAGACCAGCGCTTGCCAGAAGATTAGTCCAGAACCGGGAGTAAGTAATTCCATATTCCTCTATTTATTTTTTGACGACCATCATTCAAATTGCGATCGGCCTTCATTAGTTCAAGATAGAAACTTGCCCGGCCCAGCGCCTAAGGCAAGTTTCAGGTTTTGTCAATTTGACCACCCCTGATCCAATTAGGCGATACCGGCGCCAGTTAGGTTTGAGATCAGGAAGCAAATCACAAGAGCAAACAGAGCAGCTACCTCAACAAGGGCCGCAATGATCAGCATAGATCCCTGCAATTTGTTTGCAGCTTCCGGCTGACGTGCCATGGCTTCCATTGCAGATCCACCGATACGACCGACACCGATTCCGGCGCCAATTGCTGCCAGACCAGCGCCAATACCAGCCCCCATGATGGCGTAGCTAACGTCCAATAACATTGAGAATACCATATCATAATAATTAAAGTGAACCAAAATCCAGGTTTATCCTGGAGTATCTTATCCTGCGGACTCCCGCACGCTATTCCTTATCAATGGCCGTCTCCGTGATGTTCCTCTACTGCCAATCCAATGTACAGTGAAGTGAACAACGTGAATACATACGCCTGAATCCCGGCTACCAACAACTCAATCAGGCTGATGAACAACACGAATATGGACGATCCGATTCCCACAACCCAACTTTCAAAAATGAAAGTCAGCGAAAGTAAACTCAACAATACAATATGTCCGGCAGTTATCGCCGCAAAAAGACGAATCATCAATGAAAATGGTTTCGTAAAGATTCCAATGACTTCGACAGGCAAAATAATTACCCGCAATGGAAGGGGAACCCCCGGTGTCCACAGGATGTGCTTCCAGTAATTTCGGTTACCGCTGATGTTGGTTATCAAAAAAGTAAAAACTGCAAGCGTCATAGTGACTGCAATATTTCCAGTTAGGTTTCCGGAACCGGGGAGCAAGCCTAGTAGGTTGCCAAATAGAACAAAAAAGAAGAGTGTCAGCAAGTACGGAAGGTAGCGCTCATATTTCGGTCCAATATTTGGCTTTACAATTTCATCTTTGACGAAAACAACAATTGGCTCAATAAATGACTGAAGGCCTTTCGGTGCTTTCCCGGTGTTTGTTCGGTAGGCCCTTGATACTGAAATCATTACCGCCACAAGAATGCTGGCATTGAGGAAGAGCATCATCACATTCTTTGTGATGGAAAAATCCAAAGTCTTGTTCTCTCCCAGGTAAATCGTATTATGCTTAAGTCGGTATCCGTTGTAGTCCACGGGATTATGGTGCTCAT
>JANPES010000077.1:0-3982 GCA_031423035.1 Cyclobacteriaceae bacterium
GCGATGGACTTGAGAATCGCTTCTTTTCTTTTGCCCAGGTCCTCAAGTAATTGGTGGCGGTCACGAATGGCGGTGAGTACCACTTCGTCGAGACTGCCTGTCCGCTCCTTCCGGTAGCGAGCAATGAAGGGTATTGTTGAACCCTCCGCCAGCAAGTTTAAGACATTCTCTACTTGATGTACACTGAGATTAAGTTCAGCTACGATGCGGGGTATGTATTTGTCCATGCGATAGTTGAAAAAATAAGTTCAGACGCTCATCGCAAAACTAGGGCAGATTTGGAGAATAGCAACGGCCTGTGAAAATTTTTCACTTATAGACGCCTTGAGAATCCAAGACCCACGGTCAACCCCGAAACAATGGGCCAAAAATGAGAATGTAAGAGGCTACTTTTTTTCCAGAGTCTCCAAGTTCTTCCTTGCACCTGGGTTATCGGGATTCATCTTCAGCGACTTCTTATAGTACGCGATTGCTTCCTTCGTATCGCCGTTCTTCATGCAGGCTTCCGCATAGCTGTCGTATACGTTGGCACTGGCGGGAAAGATCATCATGTTAATGAGGAACAACTCCTTCGCCATCTGAATCTTGCCTTCATTCATCAAGTCATAGCCTCGCCGGTTGATTGCTTGCTCATTGATGAATTCGTTGTCCGGGTTTGATTTCACAAAAAGCTGATACTCCTTCTGAGCCCTGCCATAATCTCCTTCCAGAAACCATTCATACGGAACTTTCTGCCCTACCTTCATCAAGGGATGTTCGAACTTAATCGAATCTGCCAGGTCTTGAAGAAAAACCAAATGCTGTTGACCATCCACAGGATTGGTTTTGAGCTGAATGAGCGCCGTGCGGTCTTTCCGTGCAAATGTGCTGTCAGAAACCTTGAACATCTCCATCGATTTCAATCCTGTGTATTGATAGAATAGCTTACCCCCTTTTGCAATTACTTCGGAAACACCGTCAGAATCATACATGTATCTGCCAGCAACACGCCGAACATCCTCATCGGTAAGTGGTATGGGTGAGAATTGTTGTACAAAGTTGCCCCATTTGTACGTGAGTGCTACCGACCTGATAAGTTCACCAATAAACTCCGGGTGATTGGAATTGATCAACACCACAACACCGTAACCTTTGTCGCGGTGAGCCACCAAATCGCTGGAAAAACCTTCGTCCCAACCACCATGGCCAAAATAGAAATCCTCTTTAACACTATCCAGGCCAGGACCGAGCCCCCGGTCTTCCGCTATGAATGGGGTCAGCATCTCTATTGCCTTTTTCTGTGAAAGCACCTTATCACTTTCCCCTTTGTAAGCCAACTGAACATCGATTGCATAACGAGCAAGATCCTCCGCTGTTGTCCAAAGTCCGGCCGCTGCCATTTCCGGGTACGTATGCCGCTCGCCTTTCGTCATCGTACCGTCAGGCAAATAACCTGTCGCAGCGAGAGGCAGCTTTTCTGCTGACAAGGGTTGATCATAAGTGCTATTGGTCATTCCGAGCGGACCCAATACTTGTTCTTGCATGATTTGAGGAAATGGCTTGCCTTCCACGTCAATCAACATTAACTGCATGATAGTGTATCCGCCGCCGGAATAGCGAAATCCTTCGCCTGGCAATTTGTCAACACGAATAGCCGGGGTGTTTGCAGGCGGTTCGCCATTCAGGACCTGGATGAGTGTGGGGACCGTGAGGTCCGGGCTATAACCGGGAAATCCGTGCACCGTCAGACCACCGGTATGACTAAGCAGGTGCTTCAGCGTTACCTTTTGCTTTTGCGTGAATTCGTTTTCCGGCAACTGCCACGTTTTCAGATAAGCATTGACATTATCATCCAAATTGATCTTTCCCGCTGCCGCAACGCGGAGTGCGCCATAGGCTGCCACCGGTTTGCTTATCGAGCCCGCCTGAAAAAGCGTCTGAGTGGTGACTGGCTCCTTGCGCTCCTTATGCATCACGCCGTATGCCTTGCTCCACACAATCTTGTTGTCATAGATAACGGCCATACTCACTCCGGGAACACCATAGTGTTTCATTCGATCTTCGATTGTCCATAACGAGTCACCTTCGATCCGAACCGGGGGTATAAGGCTGGTTTCCACCATTCCTATTTTTACTTCCTGATCTGCCGTGGACGGCTTTGGAGAGCATGCGACAATGGCGACCAGTGCTAAGAAGAACGGATAAATGCGCATTGGATATTGAGTTTAGCCTCTTTGTATCTCTTTGTTTTTATAACCTCGCAAACACTAATAACGGGCCTGCCTAGCAAGCTACGGGTAGGCCAGTATCTACTTCGCTCCCTTCGAATAATCAAGGACAAGGTTCGCCATCGCATTCATCCCCAGCTTCAGACCGCTGTCATCAATAATAAATGATGGCGTATGATGAGGACCTGCCTTGAGCGGGTCCTGACCTTTCGGCATTCCGCCAAGGAAAATGAAAAGCCCGGGGACCTGATTGGCGAAGAAGGAAAAGTCTTCTGAACCGGTCTTGGCCTTCGACAGAATGACATTCTCTTTGCCTGCGGATTTCTCCAGGCTTAACAGCATCCTCGCTGTCAGCTTTGGATCGTTGTAAGTAACAGGATAACGGATGGTGTATGGCAGTTCAATAACTGCTGTTGCGCCGGCAGCTTCTGCCGTGTTAGTAGCGATCTCGTTGATGCGCTTGATAAAGAACGCTTCATCCTCCTTGCTGAGCGTTCTCACCGTACCCATAAGCTCAGCTTGCTCTGCGATAATGTTTGAACGATTTCCTGCATGAAATGAACCAATGGTCACGACCGCACCATTCTCGGTAATGTTCAGGTTGCGGCTAACAATTGTTTGCAGTCCATAAACAATCTGCGAGGCTGTAACAATCGGATCAACGGACAACCAGGGATAGGCGCCATGCGAAGGTTTGCCTTTCACCGTGATCTTCATGTCCATGGCTCCGGCCATCGCACCTTCAGGCCGGTATTCAATTTTTCCCACTTCGGTTCCCGAAGAAACATGCAGTCCAAAAATGACCTCCACTTTTGGATTGTCGAGCACACCTTCTTTGACCATCAACGCAGCACCACCTTCTTCACCCACTGGAGGCCCTTCTTCGGCAGGCTGGAAGATAAATTTTACGGTCCCCTTGAGTTCACTTTTCATGGACGCCAGGATTTCCGCCACACCCATCTGAATCGCCACATGCGCGTCATGTCCACAGGCGTGCATGACGGGTACTTGCGCTCCATTATAGGTGGAAGTCTCTTTTGATGCGAAAGGCAAGTCGTTCTTCTCGAGTACCGGGAGTCCGTCCATGTCGGCACGCAAGGCAATGACGGGGCCCGGAAGTGCGCCTTTAAGAATACCCACAACACCGGTCTTGGCTATTCCGGTCTTCACTTCAATCCCGAGTGACTCCAGATGCTTGGCGATAATCTGTGCGGTCCGTGTTTCGCGGTTACCGAGCTCAGGATGCTGGTGGAAATCGCGGCGCCAGGCAACGACTTTGGATTCAATGGCGTCTGCTTTGGCTTTGATGGCCTGACGTTGTTTGTCGGTTTGAGCGGTGACCGGGCAGACAACAAGAATCAGCACGAGGGAGAAGAAAGTTTTCATGGTATTCAAATTTCCCGAATGATAGGAAACTTACGTGAATACTCAACTTGATTTTACCCAAGTGGCTTGCTTAACCGCTGAATTGTCAACTCATCTGTTTATTTATTGTATTCTCAATTCATCCCCGTATTTTAGTGTACTATCCCTCCCATCATGGATCTTCCCTTCTTGAAAACCACCTTCCGCCATCTTCAACGGCATACCACGTACACCGTCTTGAGTCTAAGTGGCCTGGTGATTGGTTTAGTGACAAGTCTTCTGATTTTTATGTGGATCGTAGATGAATGGAGTTATGACAAGCAACATCCGGAAAATGACCGGGTATTCCGGGTGATGTACCATGAACGACAGGCCAATGGAGAGGTCCTGACACTGGAGGAAACACCTTC
>JANPES010000078.1:0-2583 GCA_031423035.1 Cyclobacteriaceae bacterium
CGGATTCTCCCTAAATGATGTAGTGCGCACAAGAATCTATGTTACCGACATTCGCTATTGGGAAGAAGTGGGCAAGGCACATGGCGAGTTCTTTGGGTCCATCAAGCCGGCAACATCCATGATTGAAGTGAGTGGGTTTATCGAGCCGGAGTATTTGGTGGAGATGGAGGTGACGGCGATTAAGGGATAGAACTGGATGCTGGATGCTGGATACTGGATGCTGGATACTAGATACTAGATGCTAGATACGCACACACTTGAGAAGTTCCGTGTGCACCTGAACAGGTATAGCCTTTATAGCGCGCGCATGTAGTCTCGCGTATGGCGCGACGCCTTTGGCGCGTGCCGGTGAAAAAGTTCTTTGAAACATGGATACCACGGGCCCTGGATCGGAGACGATGCCCTTTCAATTTAGAACATAAAATAATCAGGTTTTCCGAATAGCATAGGGACACATTTTCTGACTACGATCGACCACCTTTCGGACCATGTCTGAGAAGTACAAATTTATCGACCCTCAGGGTACCTATTTTGTGACGACCACCACAGTGGGATGGGTAGATGTGTTTACAAGACCGGAATTGAAACACATCGTGATTAATTCATTGAGATTCTGCCAACAGAAGAAAGGGCTTAGAATCCATGCCTGGGTACTTATGCCGAGCCACCTTCATATGATAGCCAGTACAATCGATCAACCTATGGAAGGGATCATGAGAGATTTCAAAACCTTCACCTCGAAGGAAATCATTAAGGAAGTAGACACGGTGTTCGAAAGCCGGAAAGAATGGATGTTGGAGCTGTTTGGAGAGGTTGCCGATCACTTGGAGCGGGTGACCAACTACAAAGTCTGGCAGGATGGCAATCATCCGGAGTTGTTGACAAAGGCTAAATTTACCAGACAGAAGATGGATTACATTCACAACAACCCTGTTGCTGCCGAGATTGTTGGAGAACCGGAAAACTACTTGTACAGCTCGGCAAAGGACTATTTCACCAAGGGGCGAGGTTTTTTGAGTATCGATTTTATATGATGCAATTCGTACTTTCGAACAACTCTTTCAACGGGCACGCGCTAGAAGCGCGCCATACGGGATTGAAGGAGAAACGGTTGTGGTATATGCGGTTTATCATGACAAGCGTAATCCTGAAAAGTTAACTGAAAGAGATTAGTGGACTTCGCGGACGTGTTGAGCGCGGGCGACACCAACAAACGCACACACTCTTGAAGTTCTTTGCGCGCCCGAACAGGTGCAGGCTAGTTGGTGAAGAACACACAACAAAGGCGTTACAGGTGCTGCTGAAAGTGTGTAAATTGGCGATTGAAAAGCACTATCAATGGCTTAGATACTTTTACCTACTTCTGCCTCATGACTCCTGACTACTTAATAAAAAATGTTAAACTTGTAGCCTGAACTGCAATTATTCATGCAAGACAATAAAGATCTAGTACTCAAAAACTTATGGTACCTGGCGCTGCCCACCGGATCACTGAAAAAAGGAAAACTCGTTGGACGAACGATTGCTAATGAGCGGCTTGTCTTTGGTCGTGACCTCCAAGGAAAGCCCTATGCATTGAAAGACAATTGCCCGCACCGCGGTGTGCCGCTCTCTCAAGGTAATTTGCTTGAAAATGGAAATATCCAATGCTGTTACCACGGCTGGGAGTTTGATGCGGCAGGTGTTTGTAAGAATATCCCGGCCTTGCCCCCTGATACCAAAGCAGATATCTCGAAGATTCGAGCCGCCAGGTATCCGGTTGTCGAACTCAATGGAACGATATGGGTGTATCTCCCGGATAAGCTGACTGCTAATGTCGAACCGAAACTAGCTCCTCCTGATCTCCATCTGGAAGCTGGTCAGGAACTGCTGCACGTCGAGTCCATCGTGCTTCCCACCAACATCGACCATTCGGTGATTGGGCTTATCGACCCGGCACATGTGACCTTTGTACACCAATCCTGGTTTTGGCGTTCTGCGAAATCCTTGAAGCTAAAGACGAAGAACTTTGAGCCTATCCCGCTGGGATGGAAGATGATACGCCATGCGCCCTCTACAAACTCAAAAGGATATAGAGTCTTACAAGGGGATGTGTCGACGGAGATATTCTTTGACATCCCGGGTAACCGGCTGGAGCATATTTCGATAGGGAAATCAAACAAAGTTGTCTCCATCACTACGCTGACTCCCATTGATGATAACTCGACAGAGCTCAATCAATTCTTCTATTCCTCGCTGGCCATTACACGCTGGCTCTGGTGGCCACTGAAGAGCCTTGGGAAGACCTTCATCGGGCAGGATGTCGGGGTATTCCATAAACTGGCGAAAGGCCTTGAAAACGACCCGCAACTCTTGCTCATAGGAGAGCCTGATGCTCAGGCTCGTTGGTATTATGAGTTAAAAAAGCAATGGAAGGCCGCTCAGGAACAGGGAACTGAATTCAAGAACCCGCTGAAGGCCGAGACGCTCCATTGGGTTACCTAGGCGCCACGTTTTACAAACGCTTCAGGGCCAGTTGGGCAACCGTTTCACCAATTGCCAGCGAAGAAGTCGCTGCCGGCGAAGGAGCATTGCAAACATGTA
>JANPES010000079.1:0-6384 GCA_031423035.1 Cyclobacteriaceae bacterium
GGAGTCCATGAATGGAAGGTGACTAAGTTGATATCCGAGCACGTCTCAATCGCGTACCGGAATTAGTTTTTAGTAAAAGTTAGTAAGTCTCGCATTGTTTTGCAAGTGCGCACAATAAACCACCGAAGGTTTAGTTCAACACTGTGTATGCGCCATAGCTGGGGAGCAGTGTTAGCTGAAAGCGTTATCTTCGTTTCGCCGCGATGGTTGTATGCACGTTTGCTCCTGGTCGGTCTTGCCAGCCTTCGGCTTTAGCAAGCCCTCCTACGCCCAGCTACGGACGCATACACTCACGTTAGCGGCAAGCTAGTCTGTGGCCGAGATAATCTGAGTTCCATCCTGCCACAACTCAATAATGCCAGTGACAGAAGGGCAAAAGGACTTACCTTTCTCAACCAATCAATCATGACCTCAGCCATTACACTAACTTCTTTTCAGCTTGTTAATATTTTCCTGTTTTTGGGTCTCTTTTTTCTCGCTTTCAAACTATGGGAACAAAAGTGGTCATATAGAATAAGCAAGCCACACAAATGGGATGAAGCCGTTAAGCATGGCGACGTCTCCGGGAGTTTAAGAAAATTGGAAAGAACCTATCGTGATAAGGTTCGGTTCTATACATTCTGGCTGCAGATCGAACGAATCAGGGTCAACAATATCTCGGGTGCTTTTGCTGAGCTGGGTGTATACCAGGGCGAAACAGCCAGGATCATTCACGCCATGAATCCCGAGCGCGACCTTCATTTGTTTGACACGTTTGATGGGTTTCCGGAAGCAGATCTGGCCAGTGAAAAGAGCAAGGATGAAAAATACAATACCTCCAACTTCTCAGATACAAGTTTGGCTGAAGTCAGGAAGTTCGTCGGTGGAAATGATCACGTTAAGTTTCATCCAGGGCATTTCCCTGATTCAGTTGCCCATGTAGACGAAGCAGCCTACGCCTTTGTGCATTTGGATGCTGATTTGTATCAGCCCACGCTTGCTGCGCTAAATTACTTTTATCGACGCCTATCTCCGGGCGGGGTCATCATCGTTCATGATTATAACCATACGTGGGAAGGGCTTCGAAGGGCGGTTGATGAATTTGCGAAGACCATTCCGGAGAACTTCGTTGAGATCGCTGATTGGAATGGGAGTACGATGGTGGTGAAGAATTCACCCGTTTAACTCTTCACGTAGCTGCGAAAGATGATCAGTCCCGGCGCTGATCCTTGTGAGCCTTGCTCGAACACAGTTCATTGTTGGCGGATGGTTTTGTGCGGGCCGGACGGCGGATCACCTTTATCATAAGAACCAGGATGGTAGTGGCTATTTTATTAATTTTGCTCTTGCATGGCCAAAACTATAATCGCCGAACCCCCCGTCAAAGCCAAGCCTTCGGTTGACCTCGATGTACTCGCAGCCATCCATCCTGAGTTGATGGATGATTCCTACGTTTACGTGCATTGCCATTTCAACAACCGCTGGCAGGATATGCTCATCCGTGTGTGGAAGACCACGTTTCTCGTGGATGCATCCACGGCGACAAAGTCGGGATTGATTCACGCGGAGAATATCTCTTACGCACCGCAATGGACCCTTATTCCGGACCTCCAGTCTTACACCTTTCTGCTGATCTTCTCAGGCCTTTCAAAATCTTGTAAGACGTTTGATCTCATCGAACAGATTGCCGAGCCAGGTGGATTTCACGTCCCGGGTATCTCCCGGAATGAGACGGATGTGTATCATGTGGATCTGGTCTGAAGTGTCTGAATGCCTAAGTTTTAACGTTCTGACGGACCCAACACCCAACACCTAATACCTAATACCTAATACCTAATTCTAATACCTTATCAACATACAATAAAAGTTTGCTGATTCCGTCCATCCTCTAGTATACTTGCACTCCCGTTTCTATGAGCAAATCCAAAGTCACTATTGCACAGGTCTTTAAGACCATTATCTGGCCCCGACGCAACATCTTACTCGTCGGCCTTGTCCTGATCATCATCAGTCGTCTGTCTGGCCTGGTCTTCCCAGGGGCCACCCAATACCTGATGGACGACGTCATCGCCAAAGGGGACGTCGAGATGCTCAAGTTGGTGCTGATGGCCGTTGCAGGTTCTATTCTGGTGCAGTCTGTTACCTCTTATGCGCTAACGCAGATCCTCAGCGTGGAGGCTCAACGCTTAATATCCATCCTCCGTTCTAAAGTTCAGAAGCAAGTACTGCGTCTACCCATCCGGTTCTTTGATAACAACAAGTCGGGAGCACTCGTCAGCCGGATTATGAATGATGTGGAAGGGGTCCGGAATCTTGTTGGAACCGGGCTTGTCCAACTGGTTGGCGGTGTGCTTACCTCGGTGATTTGTCTGTTCTTAATGATCCGCATCAGCCCGATGATGACGGTTTATGTGCTTGTACCGGTCATTATCTTCGGGCTGATCTCCCTGAAAGCATTCGCCAAGATTCGCCCCATTTTCCGCGAACGCGGCCAGATCACGGCTGACGTAACGGGCCGTTTGACAGAGACCCTGAATGGCGTGCGTGTTATAAAAGGCTTCAACGCCGAAAGCCAGGAGATCAAGTCATTTGAGTCTGGAGTAGAGAAGCTCTTCCTGAATGTCAAAGCCAGCCTGACGTCCACCAGCGTTATCACCAGTTCAGCCACATTCCTTCTTGGCCTTGCTTCCACGGGCATCCTTGGAATGGGTGGCTACATGATCATCAACCACCAACTTACGTTTGGTGAGCTCCTTTCCTTTACACTGTTCCTCGGTTTCATGATTGCACCTATTGTTCAAATGAGCAACATCGGAAGTCAGTTGACAGAGGCTTTTGCAGGGTTAGACCGTACCGAGGAGTTGATGAACATGACCCCCGAGGACGACGGGACCGTTCGTACGATTAAGATGGATGCTATTCGCGGGGATGTGGCTTTCGAGGATGTATCCTTCGGGTATGAAGAAGGCAAGGATGTTATTCGGAATGTATCCTTCCTGGCACCTTCCGGATCGGTGACGGCCCTGGTAGGGACTTCAGGTTCGGGAAAGACCACAATCGCTGGCCTTGCAGCCTCTTTTCTTAATCCTCAGACTGGGAAGATTACAGTAGATGGGATAGATCTGGGTCAGGTTTCCCTGGACAGCTATCGAAGTCAACTTGGCGTTGTGCTTCAGGATGATTTCTTGTTTGAAGGCACCATCCGGGAAAATATCATGTTCCCGCGCCCAAAAGCAACGGAGGAACAACTCCAGCAGGCCGTAAAAGCCGCCCATGTGCATGAATTTACAAATCGCTTTGAGTTGGGCCTGGAAACGGTGATTGGTGAACGCGGAGTAAAACTCTCCGGTGGCCAGCGGCAGCGAATCGCTATTGCGCGGGCAGTATTAGCAAACCCCAGAATTCTGGTCTTAGATGAAGCAACCTCCAACCTCGATACCGAAAGCGAGTCCTTTATCCAGGAAAGCCTTCGTAGTCTGATGCAGGGGCGGACAACGTTCGTTATCGCCCACCGGTTGAGCACCATCCGCCAAGCCAACCAGATTTTGGTTGTCGAAGGAGGCAAAATTGTAGAACGTGGCACCCACGATGAGTTGATCGGGCGCAAGGGCAGGTATTTTGAGTTATACACCTACCAGGCAAGGATTTGAAAAAAAATATTGTGATAACCTTTCGGAGGTTGATACACCTTCCTAAATTAACCACACAATCACCAACCACCACTTTATGAATTTTACCGAATTGATAAGTCTCTTCCGCCAGGGAAAGGGGACAGCGAAAAGCCACATGAAAAACCTGATTGAAATGGCCGCCGCGGATGGTCAATTCGCTGATGTTGAGTTTGCGCTTCTCAAATCCATCGCTAAGCGCAACAATATTTCTGAATCCCAGTTAGCCGAAATCCGAAAGAACCCTTCAGGGGTCACATTCGAAGTTCCTACAGACCATAAGGAAAAGTTCACGCAGCTCTATGACCTGGTCCACATGATGGCGGTCGATTCTTCTGTACATGATGAGGAACGCAAACTTTCCAACCTTTTTGCCATCAAGTTCGGCTACCCCAAAGAAAAGGTTGAAGAGATGATTACGTTGATCCATTCCAACATTAGAAACCAGCAGACATCGGAAGAAACAATGAAGCGGGTCGACTTGCTGATCCGGTAAGGACGATCTCCTCAGCTTCGTGTAATTTGCGTCCATGTCTATGGACCTCCCTGTTCTTGAAGTCTTACCGTTATTAAGGGAAAAGCTTCGCGCACATCCGGTGGTCATTCTGCAGGCTCCGCCTGGCGCAGGAAAATCGACCGTACTTCCACTCCATCTTCTGGATGAACCTTGGCTCGCTGGTCGAAAGATCATCATGATGGAGCCACGGCGACTGGCCACAAAAGCAGTAGCCGAGCGCATGGCTCAATCGCGAAATGAAAAGGTTGGTGACGCCGTTGGCTATCGTATTCGCTTTGAATCACGAATTGGGCCCACTTCGCGCATCGAAGTGGTGACCGAAGGAATTCTTACCAGAAGAATACAAACCGACAGTAACCTCGAAGATGTTGGGTTATTGATCTTTGATGAATTTCACGAGCGCAGTCTCCAGGCCGATCTCGCGCTGGCCTTGAGTCTTCAGGTTCAGGCCATCCTTCGTTCTGATTTGCGCATCCTGATTATGTCGGCGACCCTTGATACGGCAGCCCTGGCCACTGTCCTTGGCGGTGCGCCGGTGATCACTTCTCAAGGAAGACAGTACCCGGTTAAGACTATATACAGTGTCCAGGAATCTGACAAGCCTTTGGGCTTGCGAATGACGGCCGCCATTCGGAAGGCCTTGCGGGAAGAAGAAGGGGATATCCTGGCTTTCCTTCCAGGTGCAGGAGAGATCAACCAGACGATGAAAAACCTGGAAGAAGACCCCGTTGCTGCCGTTGTGGTCCCGTTGTTTGGTGACTTGCCCTTTCGCCAGCAGCAGGATGCCATCCTACCTCGAACAGATGGACGAAGAAAGATTGTGCTGGCCACATCCATTGCCGAGACATCGCTGACGATCGAAGGGATTCGCGTGGTCATTGACGGTGGTCTGGCACGTGTTCCCCGATTTGATCCGCGTAGCGGGCTTACGCGATTAGATACAATCCGCGTCACCAAAGACGCCGCAGATCAGCGTGCCGGCAGGGCCGGGCGCCTCGGTCCGGGTGTGTGCTACCGGTTGTGGACCGAAGCCACGCAGCGAAACCTGGTCCCACAACGCAAGCCTGAAATCCTCGAGGCCGACCTTGCGCTCTTGGTACTCGAGTTGCGGCAATGGGGAACAACAAATCCTTCAGACTTACAATGGATGACACCTCCGCCAGCAGGTGCGGTTAGTCAAGCGATCACCTTGCTTCAGCAGTTGGATGCAATTGACGATGTAGGGATTACTTCCCGCGGGAAGGAGATGGTACGTCTGCCAACACACCCGCGCCTTGCGCATATGCTTAGCTTGGCCGGACACCAACCTTCGGGCAAAGCGCTGGCATCTGACGTCGCCGCCGTACTTGAAGAACGTGATCCGCTAGGCAAAGATGTGGGCGCTGATCTTACGCTGAGGGTAGAAGCGCTCCGGCGCTGGCGATCAGGCGAGCGTGTGGCTGCGGAACGATCAAGCCTGGAGCGAATTGAGCGACTGGCTGCCAACTGGCGGAAGTTCCTGAAAGTGGACGCCGACAACAGGCTGCCTTCAGATTTTGAAATTGGAAAATTACTCGTTGCTGCTTATCCGGAGCGTGTCGCGCGGCAGAACAACAAGCAAAGCGAATATTATACGCTCACCAGTGGATTTGTAGTCAAGTTGCCGCAGCATGACCCGCTGATATACCAACCTTGGCTTTGTGCAGCCCAGCTAGATTCGGGCAAAGGTGAAGGAAGAATATTTCTTGCGGCTCCTGTTTATGAAGAGGACCTTGCTGCGTTGGCGAAAGAGCAAACGGTCTACGGTTGGGATCTTGTGGGTGGCCGTGTGACCGGAACCATCGAGCGGCGGATCGGGAACGTAGTGCTAAGCAGCAAACCCATGTCATCTATTCCTGATGATGAAGCAGTTCGTGTGATTTGCGATCAAGTGGGTGAATCTGGTTTGAAGCTTCTGGACTGGGGTGAGTCGGAGGAGGAGTTGCAAGCCAGGATACTTTGCCTGCGAACCTGGAGACCTGATGAAGACTGGCCTGATGTGGGCTCCGAGCACTTGGTCAGTACGGCTAATATTTGGTTGTCACCCTACCTGGCTGGGATTCGCAAAGAGAGTGACCTGAAGCGACTTGACAAGTCTGCCATTATCCGGGGTTTGCTCTCATGGGAGATGCAGAAAAAATTGGATACCCTGGCTCCCGCCCGCATCGAAGTGCCCACGGGCTCAATGATTCAGGTTCGTTA
>JANPES010000080.1:0-4061 GCA_031423035.1 Cyclobacteriaceae bacterium
TTCTTTTAGTCAGCAGCGGAACCTTCCAAAAGAGCAGGTCCTCCAGCTGGCGGATTGTTCATTCATTGACCGGGCTGAGAATATTTTAATCAGTGGCGCCACCGGGGCGGGGAAAAGTTTCTTTGCCTGTGCCTTAGGAAATCAGGCCTGTGTGATGGGCTACAAAACGTTATACCTGAATCTGAACCGCTTTACTGAAAAAATCATGGTCGCTAAGCTCGATGGGTCATTTGTAAAATTGCTCAATCAACTGGAGAAGGTTCGCTTACTTATACTGGATGACTTTGGCCTGGCTCCATTGGACCAAAATACCAGGCTTGCATTGCTACAGATCCTTGAAGACCGATACGGAAAAAAATCAGTTATGATCGCCTCCCAGCTACCTATCGGAAAATGGCATGAATACATTGGCGAACCGACGCTGGCTGACGCCATCATGGACCGACTTTTCGCTAATGCGCACCGCTTCGAACTGAAGGGAGAATCGCTACGCAAAAAATCACCACCCAACTCATCCAAAAAACAATAACTTTGAACATCAAATCCTAATCGCCTAAGGGGAGGGTCAAACCATTACCGGTACTGCTGGGTCAGTGAATCCGGTATAGTCATGGCGTCGATGTAGAATTCGTCGATCGATGCTTTTTCAAACAGCGGCGCGCTGTCGGCAATCACCTCGGTGACCAGGTGGGAGTGCTTGCTGTACGACTCCATGTCCCCCGAGATCACCGTAGCATCCGGGCACAATTGCATGGCCAGGTACATGGGCATGGCTGAATGAACGCCGAATGTGCGAGCTTCATAACTGCAGGCCGCCACCACCCCGCGGCGGCGGCTTCCCCCGACGATCAAAGGCCTGCCATTGAGCTTGGGGTTGTTTTTCCGCTCCACGGCCACGAAAAAGGCGTCCAGGTCCAGGTGTATAATATTCCGATCCACGAGGGCAATATACTAACTTAAGTATTAAATACTAAAATAATTAGTAATTAGCTTAAGCATACTAATAAAGTTCCTTTTTTGATGAAAATGAAGGCTAATAAGTATGTAAGGAAATCCGGCACCGATACGGACCCTAAGGCCGTTATAGAATCGCTAATTTTGTCAATAGCTTCTTAACCTCGAAAAACGAACGGCGATGACGGTAGCGGGAATTAATAAAGAGCTTCAACGAATGATTGAGAAGGATATCCATGTGCTTGAAGCCATCCACACATTTTTGGAAAAGGCACGGCTAAATCCTGCCTTGAAGGAAAAATTGACCATCCGAGCACTTCGGTCTGAAGAGGACATAAAAGAGGGGCGGATACACGACAAGAATGAAGTGATTGAGCGAACGACCTCCCGATATTCTATAGTTACTTAGCAAAAAAAGAGACCAGAGAATCATGAATTCAGCAACCGACATTCGAAACAAAGTCATTGACCAGTTATTGGCCATCAAGGATACGGACTATCTGCAGGCCCTCTACAGTATGATCGACCATTCGCGCATACTGGTAGATGCTGTGCCACTTACCGAAGAGCAGAAAATCATGCTCACCATGAGCGAGGGTGACATTGCTGAAGGTAGAACCATTGAGCAACAGGTACTCCATGAGCGCGAACTTAAATGGCTCAAAGGAAAGTAGTCTGGACCGAGACAGCCGCCAGACAAAGAAGATTGATCCTGGAATACTGGGTGGAACACAACCAATCTATTACTTACTCCTATAAACTGCTTCAGTTAAGCGATGAGAAAACTAACCTCATGGCCAAAAACCCACGCTCATACAAGAAATCTGAATTCCCTGATACCCGCGTAGCTTCTATGGGGCACTTCAGTTTGTTTTATAAAACCGCTGACGAGCACATCACCATCACTGCGTTTTGGGACAACCGGCAAGATCCCAAGAAACTACTCGAACTGCTAAAAGACCGCGAATAAATATGGTACGGATTGCATCAAAGACCACTTTGAATTGCTGGTCGTATTTGCCTTCCAGTTGGCGGATCTTGTTCTCCAGTTCTTTGTTGGAATCCACTTGCGCAGGGCAACAAAAGTGCGCATTATGACGATATTGATCTTTATTGCTCGCGAGCTGTTGAGAATGCCTGAAAGCATTGCAACGCCCTGCTCGGTGAAGGCAAAGGGAGGGTATTTTGAATATTTACCCCTGCCGATCTCTAAGGTCACAATTTGTGACCTTAGAGATGCCCACTCCTTCGTGGATAATTCAAATAAGAAGTCTGCTGGAAAGCGTTCAATATTTCGTCTAACCGCTTGCTTTAACACTTTTGTTCCGACACCATTCAGCAGAGCTAAATCTGCGTCCAGGAGTACCTTCTCTCCCCGGATAAAGTAGATTTTTGATGCTATCAGTTCAGGGGTCATCTTCACTTGCACAAGCAACATAGCACCTGATCAACTCTCAACAAATCATATTTTCCGGATGAACTTGTGACGGTAGGCGTATAAAATATAAAGGACCTTTCTCAAGGCCCTTTTATTGTGTCAGTTCTTCTTCAAATCCGGAATCCTTCCCGGCGTATACGGTGCACCGGCAGCTTCGAGCTTCTGCTCCAAGGCCTTGATGTCAGTATTCACTGCAGCTTTCAGCTCGGCTAAAGCCACATCAAATTCCTCCGTGGCAATCTGAAGCTGGTCGTTCATGGTCGTCGTCGGATCGCCAGTATAGCCATAACCGGAATAGATGGCACTGGACAACCTCGATGAAATCGAGGGCGGTGTGTCGATGTCCAGTTGACCGGCAACCCGATCACCATTCATTTTGGTCTGGATCGCACGAAGCTTGGCTTCCAAGCTCAGCACATCACCGGTAAACTCCTGGTTCGGGCGGGCTACACTGAAGATAGCCTCCTTCATGTGCTTGACTCTATTATTGGCGTCGCTCAATGTGCGTGATGCGCCCTGCATGCTGCGCTGCAACTCGGCGGCCTTGCGCTGCCACTCAACGAGGGCAGGACGGCTGGCAGCAGGAAGCGAAGCACCTGGCAATGCATTCACCACCACCTTCTCAGGTACGCCAACATCGGTCATCACACCGTCAACGTATTTTGACATCGTGACGAAGTAAGTGCCGGGAGCTGCGAGTTGCCCCACATCGTTTGACTGGAATACATTGTCATTGATTTGAGGGTTGAGGTTGATCGGGTTTGAACTGGGATAACGGAAATCCCATACGATCTGGCTCACGCCTTTCTTGGCAGAAGACTTCATCTTACGGATGATTTCACCCTTATCATTGCGAATCGTAAACAACAAGTAAGGCGCCTCTTCTTTATCTTCTTCTTTCAATGCCTCATAGGTAGGATAAAAAACATCCTTGCCGTCCTTGTTCAGTTTATCTTGTTCTTCTGTGCGCTTTTCTTTGCGGGTCTTCAGGTCTTCTTTGTAGAAGTACGTGATGACGGCCCCGACTTTGGGATTCTCGGCCGCGTAATAGGCCTCACCCATGAACCCTTTACCGCGGATGCCCAGTGGGCTGCTTTCAACATACATCCAGCTGTCCTTGATGGGAAAGATGTAACCCTCTTTGCCTTCCGTCTTCTTCAAGTTGCGCAGGGGTGAGTAATCATCAAGCACATAGAACCCGCGACCGAACGAAGCGAGTACGAGATCGTTCTCACGCTTCTGGATGGCCATATCACGGATGGCGATGGTTGGCAAGCCGCCTTTGATCTGTCGCCAGGACTTGCCACCGTCATTCGTGAAATGCACACCGAATTCTGTAGCTACGAACAGCAAATTGGGATCAACATGATCTTCCGCGATGCTGTAAGTCGATCCACGTTCCGGCAGGTTGGCCGTGATAGAACCCCAGGTGGCTCCTTTATCCGTAGTCTTGTAGATGTACGGCTTGAAATCACCACGCTTGTGATTGTTCAGCGTAACATACATTACGTTCTCATCATGTTGTGAAGCCAAGGCATGGTACACATAAGTCATGGAGGGGACTCCCGCAATGCCGTCGGTCTTCCTCCAGGTTTTACCGCCATCGGTGGTGATCTGGATCAGGCCATCGTCCGTACCCACAATGATGACGTGTTCATTCTTCGGCGAT
>JANPES010000081.1:0-2330 GCA_031423035.1 Cyclobacteriaceae bacterium
CCCGGTAATCCACGTGGCTGGAGGAACAATTCCTCCGTTCCGGTTATGTATGAAGTGGGATAAATTATTGAATTGAAAATTAGCTGCTGCGGGATTTGTAATAGCGCCCGTTCCTGTCATGGTCACTGTGCCATTGACGACCAAAGCATTGGCATTATTAGCCAAGGTGAGCGTTGTGCTGCTAACCGTGAGGGTCGCTGTTGCACCTACTGTAGTGCCATCTATGGTTACAGGGCCGGTTACGGTTACTACATCGTTACCGATTATCTGAATGTCGACACTGTTCGCTGACGTCGGGACATTTAACGTTGCAAGGTATGGCTGAATACCGTCAGTACTTTCAAGCCAAGTGGTAGTCACACTCCAGGTACCACCCCCAGTTCCATTTGTTTGAAAGAACTGCCCGAAGGCACTACCTCCGATCAACATGAAAACTACCAATGCCCCTATTTTACCCATAAAATTGCTTTAGCTAAGCCTACAAAAATAAGAAATAACATGACAGTATGGATGCCCAAAACCTGTCCTGTGTAACCAATTTCATAAGATATATGCAGGTACAGGAACTCGTTGGATCGTCTAAAAAAAACGAAGGCCTCAATTTATATAATATTCTCATATTCAGGCACTTGGCAATATGTCAACTGACGTTAGTTGTTGGATCGATAAAATGTCGCGCGCTGGAGTAATTGGCACTCCTCGGCCATGCAATTTTGAGTACCTAAAAGAGGGGGATTCTAAACAAGGGGATGGACTCCAATAACGGGGAATGGGAGCCAAAAATGGCCTAATTGGCGGCGGATTGCAGAATTGCCGAGGGGACGCTTTAGTCCCTCTTCTTCAAGCGCTCTTGAAAGTAAACAGCCGGAATCAGCAGCAGCATGAGCGTGGGATTGACAATGAGGCGGTGGAACTGGGAAAGCAAAGGCGATGAAATCTCCGATGTCCCTTCCCATGAAAGTTTTACTACGAAATACAAGGGTAACAACACCAAGGCATCAATAATCTGGATACCCAGCGCGAGACGAGTCACTGCTGTTTTGTTGAATAAACCGATAATTACCAAAATCATACCCGCATCATTCAACAGCACCCGGCTTGCCTTTCGTATGATGAAACCCTTCACCTCCGAAATATTGGCAAAGCCAAAATCCAACTGCTCCTGGAAAAGATAGGTAAGCACAATGATGGCCAGGCCACTGGAGATCATCGCACCTTGTCTAAAATCAAACTTGACCATTGCGCTTGCTTGAGACCATCCGGATCCAGACGTACCAAATGGCAAATACAAAAACATAAATGAATCCAGTAAAGAGGTACTTGTGAAAGAAGTAGAGCTGGTCAGGGAAATGCAAGGCAACGCCATACAATAGTCCGATGCGAGCGAGGTTCAGGAAGTGAATTGCCGGAATACCGAGAAGGACAAACCAGATCAATAGCCTGCCCGGTCCACGAAAAGCAAGAAGGAAGCTGACATACACGATGACGACATTCAACCCATTGCACCCCTCGAATACATAGATCAGGTTCTGCTGATCGTTGGCAATGGCGATGTACTCGGCCACATCCGATCGATACTGGGCGATGCTCGGATCAAAGAAGCCGAGGTACCAAACTACCTGACGGGCAATCCATTGCGTAAAAGGATCAGAGGTCGGCGCGTAGTGGTTGACAAACAACCCGTAGACTGAATTCAGGAGGATATAAACCGCAATAAACACCCCGATGAACCGGAGGGCCTGCTTGTTTTCAGTCAGCAGTTTCACGCGGATATCTTTTTCGCCGGTACGCCGGCAACTGTAGTATCTGCCTCAACCGATTCCAACACAACCGCGCCCGCACCTACCACGGCGTTCTTGCCGATGGAAAGATTCTGGAGGGTCCTCGCCCCTGTTCCAATTAAAACACCTTCGTCAATGGCGACGTTGCCTGAAATGCTGCATGACGGCATGAGCGTGGAAAATTTCCCTATGCGCACGTCATGGCCAACGGTACATGAAAGATTAACAATCACAAAGTCACCAAGGTGAATACCTGTCGTCAAAATCACGCCGGCTGTAATGATGCTTCCTTTGCCAAAACTATTCCCAATGGATCCTGTGTTCGCCGACGGATGAATCAACAGTGGAAAATGAACGTGCTTGTTGCTGATCGAGGAAACTAACTTCCCCACCTGCGGATCCGCGATGGCCACAACAAGATCCAGTGAAGTTCCCCATGTGTTGAGTTCCGCCAATCCGCCAAGGACAGGTAAATCATCGACGAGTTTTCCCTGTATTACGCCATCATCGAAAAAGCCCAGGAGGTTCCATTGATCCTGGACCTGATTG
>JANPES010000082.1:0-16057 GCA_031423035.1 Cyclobacteriaceae bacterium
TTTCGGCCTTGAAGGGCCGCTGAAATAGGAGCTGCTTCAGGCTATCCATCAACAGAAGTTCCAAATCAATTCTTTTCACAACAGCTGCTCCGAGTTCTTCCCGTTGTCGTGCACGAATTTTTACCAACTCATTATTGCGGAAATATTGAAGCAACCCTTTTTCTAAATCGGGAAGCAATGAACGATCTGTGAGATGAACTGTAACGATGAGGTACGTTTCATCCTTCTCAATCTTTTCCCGTTGCGGTGTCTTTACATCCAGCAGGGATTCCACCTTGATCGAGGTGATGGTTGAAACCTTTTCTTCAGTCAACCCCAATTTGGCCGAGAGTTCTTTAAGGTTGCCTTCCCCAATGAGGTTGTTGAGGCTCTGGTCGATCCGGTCGCCGTACGTTTTTGTGAGTAAGTCCGAAAGAACAACCAGTTTACTTTCATAGATGTTCGGCAATGCCTTGTGGGCCGCTATGCCTAAGACGATGCCCAGCGCGCAGAAGAGCAGGATGAACAACAAGTGATTTTTGAAATACCGAATGATGCGTACGGCTAACTCCTGTAGGTCGATGTCGTCGCGCGAAGGGGTATTCATGTGAGTAAAATTAGGATGCAATATTGACAAATCGGACCAGTTCGGGAAATATTTATGGGGTTATGATTAGTTTTGCGGTCCACGATGACAAAGCAAAAAACCTTAATTACCGGAGCCGCAGGGTTTATAGGTTTCCACCTGTCTTTGCGGTTGCTGGAAGCAGGAGAATCTGTCGTTGGTTTGGATAGTCTCAATGCGTACTATGATGTAAACCTGAAGCACGCGCGACTGGCGTTGCTGAAAAATTATTCCGGGTTTCATTTTGAACAACTTGACCTGACGGATAAACCGGCCATCGATGCTTTGTTCGCACGCAATCAATTTGATGTTGTAATCAATTTGGCAGCGCAAGCGGGTGTACGTTATTCACTCGAGAATCCATATGCATACCTCGACAGCAACCTTACAGGTTTTTTGAACATCCTTGAGGCGTGCCGACATGCAAAACCGCGTCATTTGATCTACGCGTCATCGAGTTCGGTCTACGGCGCCAACAAGAAAATTCCCTTTTCTACTCAAGATAATGTGGATCACCCGCTGGCGCTTTATGCGGCGACAAAAAAAGCGAATGAACTCATGGCGCATGCCTATTCCAGCCTGTATCAATTGCCTGTAACGGGCCTTCGCTTCTTTACGGTCTATGGCCCTTATGGTCGGCCGGATATGGCGCTCTTTCTGTTTACACAAGCTATCCTGGAAGGCAAGCCCATCGATGTCTATAACCACGGCAAGATGAAACGTGATTTTACGTATGTCTCCGACATTGTGGAAGGAATTGTTCGTCTGATACCAAAGGCACCTGCCGGGAATGCAAATTGGGATGCAAACAAACCGGACCCCTCCAGTAGCTACGCCCCGTATCGGATCTACAACATCGGAAATAATCAGCCTGTCGAATTACTTCGGTTTATTGAAGTGCTTGAGGAGAAGTTGGGCAAAAAGGCGATCAAGAACTTCCTGCCACTGCAACCCGGCGACGTGGAAGAGACCGATGCGGACATTTCGGACCTCGAACGGGAAATCGGGTTCCGGCCGTCGACTTCCATTGAGGCAGGAATTGGTAAGTTTGTAGATTGGTATAGGACCTATTACAGCAAGTCGTAGCAAAGCATGGAGCGCATTGGAATAATCGGATTAGGGTATGTTGGGCTTCCGTTGGCCGTTGAATTTGGAAAAGTAACGGACACCGTGGGGTTTGATATCAACCAGGAGCGGATCACTGAACTTCAAAAAGGGATTGACCGCACCAAGGAGGTTGAGTCAGCAGAATTTGGGGTGGCTAGCCGCCTGACATTTACCGTTAACCTGGCTGACCTGAAAAACGTGAACTATTTCATCGTTACGGTGCCCACACCGGTGGATGAATACAAAAAACCTGACCTGCGCCCGCTGATACGGGCGAGCGAAACGGTGGGCAAAGTCTTGAAGAAGGATGATATTGTTATTTATGAATCTACTGTTTACCCCGGCTGTACAGAAGAGATTTGTGTTCCGGTTTTGGAGCGCGTGAGCGGGCTAACGTTTAACAAGGATTTCTTCTGTGGGTATTCACCCGAACGGATAAACCCTGGGGACAAGCAGCATCGGGTGACAACAATCAAGAAGATTACGAGCGGAAGTACGCCTGAAGTAGCAAAACACGTAGATGCATTGTATCGGAAAATTATTACAGCGGGAACGCACATGGCCTCTTCGCTGAAAGTGGCTGAGGCGGCGAAAGTAATTGAGAACTCCCAACGGGACCTTAACATTGCGTTCGTAAATGAACTTGCGCTGATCTTTGAACGAATGGGCATTGACACACACGAGGTGTTGGAGGCGGCAGGTACCAAGTGGAACTTTCTTCCGTTTAAGCCCGGATTGGTCGGTGGCCATTGCATCGGTGTGGATCCATACTACCTCACGCACAAAGCAGAAGGACTTGGCTATCGTCCTGAGGTAATACTATCTGGCCGGAGGATTAATGACAACATGGGCGTTCACATTGCCAGCCGTGTGGTGAAACTTATGGCACAGGGAAATTGCCCCATTCGTGGAGGCAAAGTGCTTGTTCTCGGACTTACATTTAAAGAAGACTGCCCGGACATCCGCAACAGCAAAGTGGTTGATGTGATCGCGGAATTGAAGACGTACGGCATGGATGTTGATATCTACGACCCCCATGCAGATCCGGCTGAAGTTACCCATGAATACGGATTGTCGCTGATCAGCTCGCTGACCCACGCGTATGATGCGATCGTATTGGCAGTCGGTCACACGGAATTTAAGCAACTGCCGTGGGCAACTATCCGAACACCAAAAACCATAGTGTACGATGTAAAAGGTGTTCTTGACAAGGCGTTGATTACTGCTCGATTATAACATGTCAATCAAGAAAGTCTTAGTTACCGGTGGGGCGGGATACATTGGTGCACACACCCTGATAGAACTTGCGGCTTCAGGATGTGAACCAATTGTTGTCGATGACCTCTCCCGAAGCAGCATGCGTCTCCTCGAAGGCGCGCAGCGCATTTGCGGGAAGACCTTTATTTTCTACAAAGTGGATTGCTCAGATAAGGAGCAACTGACACGTGTTTTTCAGCAGCATTCGGATATTTCCAGTGTTATTCATTTTGCGGCGTTCAAATCCGTGAATGAGTCGGTGGAGAAGCCGCTCATGTACTATCGGAACAATCTCGATTCGTTGCTTACATTGCTTGAGGTGATGCGGTCTTTCCAGGTGACAAAGTTCGTGTTCTCTTCTTCCTGTACGGTCTATGGCCAACCGGACGTGATTCCGGTAACCGAGGAAGCTCCGTTCAAAAGACCGGAATCTCCGTACGGAGCAACGAAACAAATGGGAGAGCGAATCCTCGAAGACCTGGTCGTTGCGTGGAAAGAATTGCGTGTAGTTTCCCTTCGCTACTTTAACCCCATTGGCGCACACCCTTCTGGTTGGATTGGTGAACTTCCGTTGGGCGTTCCGAACAACCTGGTTCCATACATCACGCAGACGGCCATTGGCAAAAGGAAAAAACTAACGGTATTTGGGAATGATTACAGCACTCCGGATGGAAGTTGCCTGCGTGACTTCATCCATATTGTGGATCTTGCCGCTGCTCACGTTTCAGCGATGAGCGCTATTGACGCGCTGGCCAACCGGTTTGAGGCTTTCAACCTGGGTTCGGGCGTTCCTTGTTCTGTACTTGAATTGATAAACACATTTACCCGGGTCACAGGCGTAGCTGTCAACTATGAGATTGGCCCCAGGAGACCAGGGGATATTGAAAAGGTTTATGCCGATCCCCGCAAATCGAACAAGCTGCTGAATTGGAATACCAAACTGACGACCGAAGACGCATTGCGTGATGCCTGGAATTGGGAACAAAAAATTGATCATGCGGCCCATTAAAATGGTGGACTTGCTGGGTCAATACCAGCAGATAAAACCGGAGGTGGACAAGGCAATTCAACGCGTCCTGCTGTCAACAGACTTTATTCAGGGAACTGCAGTTAGCGAATTTGAATCAGCCCTCTCACAGTTCCTCGACGGCGCACATGTAATATCCTGCGGGAACGGTACCGATGCGCTGCAGATTGCCATGATGGCCCTGAACTTCAAACCCGGAGATGAAGTCATTCTGCCCGTGCATACGTATGTGGCAACGGCCGAAGTAATTGCACTCCTGAAATTGGTCCCCGTCTTTGCCGAAGTAAACGAAGAGACATTTACCCTCGATCCGTCCACTATTGAATCTCTGATTACGGACAGAACTGTTGCGGTGGTTCCAGTTCACCTGTATGGACAGTGTGCCGATCTTACACCAATTGTGGAGGTAGCGAAAAAGCACAGACTTCGGGTTATTGAAGATGCAGCACAATCGTTGGGGTCAGATTACCAGGATCGGGACGGAACCCGACGGAAGGGCGGCACGATCGGCACAATTGGAACCACCTCTTTCTTCCCATCCAAGAACCTCGGCGCGTTTGGAGACGGTGGTGCCATGATGACCCGCGATGAAAAACTCGCCGGGCAGCTTCGCATGATTGCCAATCATGGTCAGCAAAAGAAATATCAACATGATGTAATTGGTGTGAACAGCAGGCTGGATACGCTGCAGGCAGCCATCCTCCAGGTAAAACTTGCGCACCTGAATGAGTATGCGGCAAAGCGGCAGACGGTTGCCAGCTACTACGATGCGCACCTGAAGCACGTAAACTTTCTCAGGACACCGGTACGAGCCAATTACTCCACGCACGTCTTCCATCAGTACACCATTCGAACTCATGGAGTTGACCGTGACGCACTGAAGGTCTATCTGCAAGGCAAGGGTATACCCTCCATGATTTACTATCCAATTCCACTGCACCTTCAGCCTGCCTATGGCCGTGCCGGATTTGGCAAAGGCTCCTTCCCCGTAACGGAGCGGCTATCAAAGAGCGTGCTTTCATTGCCCATCCACACTGAAATGGATGAGGAGCAGTTGTCCTATATTTGCGAGGCTATTGCCCGATTTGGATAACCATGAAAGACACCCCTTACTTTGCTCATGAGACTGCAGTTATTGATCCGGGTTGCGCGATTGGGGAGGGTACAAAAATCTGGCACTTCTCTCACCTCATGACCACTTGCCGTATCGGGCAGCGGTGCAACATTGGCCAAAACGTGGTCATATCTCCAGGGGTTCTGCTGGGCAACAATGTGAAAGTACAGAACAACGTTTCAATCTACACAGGGGTGACCTGCGAGGATGATGTGTTTTTGGGACCTTCGATGGTATTCACCAATGTAACGAACCCGCGAAGCGCAGTGAATCGCCGCGACAAGTACGAGACTACCCTTGTGAAGAAGGGTGCAACGATCGGTGCCAACGCCACCATTGTTTGTGGTCACACCATCGGGCGGTTTGCCTTCATCGGCGCCGGCACGGTTGTCGTCAAGGATGTGCCGGAATATGCGCTCGTCGTGGGGAATCCTGGAAAGCAAATTGGGTGGATGAGTGAATTGGGCCATCGTCTTGAATTCGACAATAATGGGAAAGGAACCTGCCCCGAAAGCGGAGTAGTATATAGACTCCATAAGGACACGGTGACCAAATTATGAAGAACTTTGCACTAATCGGAGTAGCCGGATATATCGCGCCGAAGCATCTTCAGGCTGTCCGGGATACAGGCAACACCGTGGTTGCTGCGCTGGACAAATTTGACAGCGTGGGAATCATGGATTCATATTTTCCACACGCTGATTTTTTTACCGAGTTTGAACGTTTTGACCGCCATCTGGAAAAACTTCGCAGACAAGGCAAGAAGATTGACTACGTTACAATTTGTTCGCCTAACTACCTGCATGACTCTCACATTCGATTTGCCCTGCGCCACCAGGCCGACGCGATTTGTGAGAAGCCCCTCGTGTTGAATCCCTGGAATCTGGACGCTCTCGGTGAGATTGAAAAAGAGACAGGGCACAAGGTTTTCACCATTTTGCAACTTCGGCTACATCCGGTGATTCAAAACCTTAAGAAAGAGATTGAATCCGCTCCGAAGGACAAGCACTTTAATGTTTCACTTGAGTATATCACCTCACGGGGCAATTGGTATCATCATAGCTGGAAAGGAGACGAAGCAAAATCGGGAGGCATTGCCACCAACATTGGTATTCATTTCTTTGATATGCTACTGTGGATTTTTGGGAAGCCCACCCGGAACCCCGAAGCCGACATTCAGCCGGATCATGCATCGGGAACACTTCACCTGCAGCGCGCTACAGTAACCTGGCGTCTCAGCATTGACGCAGCCCATTTACCTCAGGAAGTTGCGGCCAGCGGCAAAAGGACATTCCGCTCCCTTAAACTCGAAGGCCGGGAGATTGAGTTCAGTGAAGGATTTGCAGATTTGCACACTGCCTGTTATAAACAAATCCTGGAAGGAAAAGGATTTGGCATTGAAGACGCACGGCCGTCCATTGAAACCGTTCATGCGTTTAGAAAAAAAAGGGGAGAGAAATGAATGTAGTCAAAACTGAGTTTGAGGGGTTATTGATCCTGGAGCCAACGGTGAGAAAGGACAGTCGTGGATATTTTTTTGAAGCCCACAATAAAAAATCCCTTGAGGCAGCGGGAATCACTATGGAATTCGTTCAGGATAATCAGTCGCGTTCCAGTCGCGGCGTGTTGCGCGGGCTGCATTACCAAAAGCCTCCCTTTGCACAAACCAAGCTGGTGCGTGTGCTGCAGGGTGTCATTCAGGATGTTGTTGTTGATTTGCGAAAGGGCCAGTCGACTTTTGGAAAGTGCTTATCCATTGATTTATCGGCAGCGGACAATCGACAACTTCTAGTACCGAAAGGATTTGCCCATGGATTTTTGGTATTGAGCGATTATGCTGATGTACTCTACAAATGTGATGAATTTTACCATCCCGAGTCGGAGCAAGGAATTTTCTACAACGATCCTCAATTTCATATACCCTGGAAAGTTACTGGATCGGCCCTGGTTGTTTCGGAAAAAGACTTGCGCAATCCCCATTTTTCCGAAGTGGATAAGGTGTTTTAACTGTTTTTGGGTGGAACCTTGACCGTCGACAGGAATGATTTCTTGACGCAGTTGAATTAGCATGAGGCTTGACCTTTGTAAAGGGATTTTGGTGCCCGATTAGAGTATATTTGAAGCTTAGATTTTGGTAACAATTCATGCCTGACCCTGTCATTCTCTTGTGTGTTGTTAGGAGACCAAAAGGGGACAAATCGGAGTTGACACAGTAATCTGATTGAGAGACCTACGTATGATCAAGGAGGCGCTTAGAGCAATTAGTCCACCGTTCGTGGTAAAGCTATACCGTCAAGCGACCCAGCGCTTCGGATGGTTTGGGAATTATGAGTCTTGGCAGGATGCTATGAAAGACTCGACCGGATATGATTCTGATGCGATCGCAGATAAAGTCTTGGAATCCGCACTCAAAGTAAAGAAAGGTGAGGCGGTTTACGAGCGCGATTCGGTTCTGTTTGATAAGATTGAGTACCCTTGGCCGCTGGTGTCCTGCATTTTATGGAATGCCGCCTTGCGGGGCGGAAAGATATCCGTGATGGACTTCGGAGGGTCGTTGGGAAGTACCTATTTCCAGTTGAATCGGTTTTTGTCAGAATTGGAAGTTCGTTGGAGTATTGTCGAACAAGGAAAATTCATCACGCTAGGCAAAGAAAATCTGCAAGATAAGCGGCTCAGGTTTTACGCATCGGCCCAAGAGTGTCTCGAAGAAGGAAGTATTGATGTTATCTTGCTTTCCAGTGTCCTGCCTTACGTACAGGAGCCCTACACGGTCCTCGCCCAATTGGTTGCCCTTAAACCCTCCTGTATCCTTTTTGACAAGATGCCGTTCTTGCTCGAGGACATACGCGACCGAATTACCATTCAACGCGTTGATCCGGCTATCTACACGGCAACGTATCCTGCTTGGTTTTTCAATGAGTCAAAATTCCTTTCATTCATGAAGGTGGAGTATGAACTGGTATCGGAATTTCCGGATGCTGACCAGGCGAACATCCCCTCCGTGTTCAAAGGTTTCATTTACCAGCGAAAGAAAACATCATGATTGGAATGCTCAGGCGATATGTTCGAAAGCAAGTTTTCTTTCCTGATGCGTTTGGAATGTTTGTCAATCCATTCTTCTTTGCGCGAAGAGGTTTGATGAAGGCAATGAAAGCCATTGCGCCCAACGTCACTGGAAAAATCTTAGATGTTGGGTGTGGCACCAAGCCCTACAAGTCTTTGTTCACCTTTACCGAATACATTGGTGTGGACATTGAGAACCCGGGGCATGATCATTCTTTGGAAGACATTGACATATATTACGACGGAAAGACACTGCCGTTTGACAAGGGATCGTTTGATTCCGTAATCTCCAATCAAGTCTTTGAACATGTGTTCAATCCTCAGGAGTTTCTTGCGGAAATCTATAGGGTGTTGAGACCAGAGGGAAAGCTGCTGCTTACTGTTCCGTTTGTTTGGGATGAGCATGAGCAACCTTTTGATTTTGCCCGCTACAGCTCTTTTGGAATCCAACATATCCTCCAGCAATCCGGCTTTGAAATCATTTCCGTTACCAAAAGCGTAAACGATTTCCGGGTCGTCTTTCAATTGACAATTCTCTTCTTCTACAAGAAACTAGTGACTAAGAAAAATTGGGTCAATAGGCTGATGGTTCTCTTTGTGCTCTCTCCATTGAACATCATAGGATCCGTACTCTCTTTTTTCCTGCCAGCCAATGAAGACCTATATTTGGATAATATTGTCCTTGCCAGGAAAAGAATTGCATGAGATGACCTATTTCTGTACTCTCTTTGATTCGTTCTATCTGCGACAAGGCCTAGTCATGTACCGGTCGCTGCTTGCGACGTGTCCGAATTTTCAGCTCTTTATTATTCCATTTGATGCTGAATGCCTGCGTATCTTAACGGAACTGAATCTTGACAACGTCACGCTGATTTCGCTTTATGATTTTGAGAACCCTGACTTACTTGGGGTCAAGTCCTCCCGATCAACTGGGGAATACTGCTGGACCTCCACCCCCTATGCCATTGAGTACGTGCTCGATACCTATAACGTACCCCAATGCACCTACCTTGACGCGGACTTGTGTTTTTTCGGAGATCCGGCTGTATTGCTGGATGAGATGAAGGATGCTTCTATCCTGATTACCGAACATCGGTACACCCCGGAGTATGATCAATCCGTTACCAGCGGAATTTATTGTGTGCAGTTTTTGTCAGTCAGGAACAATGCCCAGGGCCGAAGCACGTTGTCGTGGTGGAGGGATCGTTGCCTGGAGTGGTGCTATAGCCGGGTTGAGGATGGCAAATTTGGAGACCAGAAATACCTTGATGACTGGATTACACGCTTTCAGGGTGTACATGTATTACAGCATTTGGGAGGCGGCGTTGCCCCCTGGAATGTACAGCAGTACGAACTTACTCGGGATGTGAGCGGAAAGTGGTGGGTGGGCGATTCAACAGTATCGCAGCGTGTGCCCTTGATTTTTTACCACTTTCATTATGTCAAGTTCCTAGACAGGAACCGTGTCGACATCAGCCCATACCGGCTTTCTATGAAAAACGTGTATTCGCTCTATGCCGACTACCTTCGTCGTCTTGATCAGGCAAACGAGTTGCTTGACAACAAGATCACAGTGCAGTCTGTCGACACATCATGGCGATCAATTCTTGAAAAGTGGAGGAGAACCAGAGCCGGAACATACAATGTATTTAAGAAGGATGAATTTATTATGCAATGGCGAGGCTAATTGACTTAAAGACTTTTACCGATGCACGGGGCAACCTAACGGTTATTGAAAAGGTGATCCCGTTCGATGTGCGTCGTATTTTTTACATCTATGGCGTGGATGACTCGGCCAGGGGCGGACATCGGCATCATAAGACAATACAGGCGGCGGTTTGCCTGAAAGGTCAATGTACAATCCTGAACAACGACGGCAGCAATGCGCAGGAGTTTGTTCTGGATAATCCAAGCAAGTGTCTGATTCTAAACCCAGCCGATTGGCATCAGATGGTCAAGTTTTCAAAGGATGCGATTCTGATGGTATTGGCGTCTGAATATTTTGATCCGGCGGACTACGTCTATCAGCCATATCCATGATTGAGTACGAAAATTTAAGCAAGCTGAATAAACCCTTCATTGAGGGATATCGAAAGCAGTTCGAGTTGGTGCTCAACAGCGGTTGGTATATACTTGGGGATCAGGTAAAGAATTTTGAGCAAGAGTTTGCTGCATATTGTGGATCTACCAATTGCGTGGGTGTGGCAAATGGACTTGACGCGCTGACACTGGCGCTACGAAGTTTTGATTTTAAGGAAGGAAGCGAAGTGATTGTGCCATCCAATACGTATATCGCCACGATTCTGTCCATTCTGAATTGTAAACTTAGTCCTGTATTAGTCGAGCCTGACATAAGGACGTATAACATTGATCCTGCGCGTGTTGAAGAAGCCATCACCGGGAACACGGTAGCCATTATGGTAGTCCATCTCTATGGCAAATGTTGTGCTATGGATAGAATCGTCGGCGTGGCGGCGAAGCATAACCTACGCCTTATCGAAGACTGCGCTCAGGCGCACGGCGCTAGCCTGAAGGGCAAGAAGGCAGGGACATATGGGGAGTTCGGAGCATTCAGTTTTTATCCTACAAAAAACCTGGGAGCGCTGGGTGATGGCGGATGCTTGGTCACGAACGATGAGAAACTTCGGCTCCGTGTCGCATTTCTTCGCAACTACGGGTCAGACCGCAAATACTATAATGAAGTGATTGGCGTAAATTCCAGACTTGATGAATTGCAGGCAGCATTCTTGCGTGTGAAGTTGAAGTCGCTAGACGAAATCAACAAACACAAGCGCGCGCTGGCTGGAATCTATACCACGGGTCTTAAATCAGATTTTATAAGGCCAATCGTTGATCCTGACTACTTCGATGTATATCATATTTACAATGTTCGCCATCCAAGGCGGGACGCCTTAAAAGAGTATTTGGAAAAACAGGGTGTAATGACGGAGATCCATTATCCGGTCCCCCCACACCGTCAACAGGCACTCCGTGAATTGTTTCCAAAAGCCTCGTTTCCAATTTCCGAAGAAATCCATGCGACCACGCTGAGTCTTCCGATTTCATTTGCCCACACGACCAGCGACATCGAACACGTAGTAAAGGCTGTGAATGGATTCTGATTTTAGAAAAACTATTGGTAACTGATTTGACCAACAAAATCAAGAATTCTCTTCTTGAGGGAATACTGCTCCAGTACGCGTTTCTGCCCGGCAGCAGCAATTTCCTTGCGCTTCACATCATTTTCAAGCAACCACTTGACCTTTTCCACACATTCACCTTGTGATTTATAGGCTACTACCTCCCTATCGATCTCAAATAGTTCATGGAGATTTTGTTTCCAATCCGTAAGGAGGCAAACACCGACACCCGTAGACTCAAACAGCCGGATATTTGCCGCATACGCACCTGCGGCGTCAATGTGGTTGTTCACCGTGACTTTGGAGTCTGCAAGAATCTGATACATGTCGCGACCGAACGCCTGCCCCTTGTTGTGCTTCAAGATATCATTCAATTTAAAGGCATCAGGAAGCAATCCTTTGAGAAAGTATTTTAACATTTGAATGGATACCATCGAAGTCGTCTTCGAACCACTGATCCAATAATTGGAATCAAGGTTCTTGCTCAACGCATGCAGGAGTTGGAGTCGTGAACGATGTCCATTCTTGTAGACATTCACTGATCCTACAAAGGAAAGGCCATATAAAGGGTCACGTTTTTCCAACTTTTCCAGGATGGAAGTTTCAAAACCAAAAATGAAATGATAGGTTGGAATATTCTGAGCTCGGTAATACTCCACGGATCCCTCGTGACAGGAAGCGATCATGTCCGTTCCTTTGTATCGCTCTGCATTTTTGTGTGCCAACCCATCCCACGAAATGATGTACTTCACGAATGGAAATTTCTTCTTGTAGTAGGATGGGGGGTTCAGGTAGTCTTCAAAAAAAATAATTTCCGGTTTGTGGTGCTCAATTTGAGCTTCCAGAATCTCGGCCTCCCAGTTTTCCTCTGTGAAGTTCACGGAATTCTCCAAGGCCCACTTCCGTTGGGTAGCATGGAGGTTGGTAACCAGTTCTACAACCGTGATGTTTGTTGCTGATTCAATGTGCCTTTTCCAGTAGTCCGCCCAAGCAAAATCAAAGGAAAAGAAGTAGTTCATCTGCGCCTCATAAGAAAGACTATGAAGGCCCATTGATAGTGACTCTGCGTAACGGACAAACTCCGGATAATAGGTAGTAATCTTTAGAAACTTCATGATCTGCGCTGCACAACCTTCGCTTTTTCTGATACAATAATGCTGTCTTCGGTGTATGCGCCGGCAGTCACTGTAGTTCCCATCCCTACAATACTGCGGCTTCCAATGCTGGTTCCCTTGAGCACGATGCTATTCTTTCCGATCCAAACATCATCTCCAATTGAAATGGGTGCCGTCTCAGGTGTTTCGATTTCAGAACACCCTGTCGGATATCCTGCTTTGATCCGACCTCTTCTCTTTAGAGGATCTGTAGAATGACTGTTCGTATCATAAATATCCACATCGGTAGAAATCAGACAGAATTCACCAATGGTTATTTGCCGGTCACAGGTAATCTCACTTCTTGACCCAATGCCGGTGTAGGCACCAATGGCAAGCGTTGAACTGAACCGCATGCTGATCGAACAGGCAAGATTGGCGTGATGGTCAATTTTCAGCCGACCATTGTCAATAAGAATTGTACCCGGATGATCAACATCATACCTGATCACGGCTCCTTCGCCCAACTCTATCCTTGAATTTGCGCCCACCAACATTTTAGCATTTTTTATAATGGCATGGTCGGCTATTTCAATATGGCTATCTGGCCCAATATCCAGTATTGAGTTGAAAAGGGTGACGTGAGTGCCAACGGAAAGTCGCGCCCCTTTTGCCATGCGTATGCTGCAACGGAAATAGTTTATGTTTCCTGCGTATGAAATCCGGGTGTCGATGAGACCTCGGAGGTAGAAGGTGACTCTGGTAAGTAAGAGGACAAGTGCCTTGATCATGGTATCAATCCTGAACTGTTTTACGAATCATGCTCTTGATTTCCATGCCAAGCGTCAGGATTTCCTGATTATGCATTCGTGCGCCAGGGATCAGGACATTGCTTAGAAATAGGAAGCCAAGAAGGACAAGCGCAATTGCGGCATACCCAAGGATAAGAGAAAAGAACCCGGTAGGCTGGACCACTGGGAAATAGTAAAAGAGGAGCAATGCAGAGATTCCGGAGAGGAGGGGAAGCAGGGTTGAAACGAGGTATTCGTGCCAAACAAAGGAGTTGGTGAAGTAGCGCTTCATAATGAAATAAAATAACAACAAACGAGTGACGGCAGCAAATAGAATCCCATAGCCTGCCCCGTGCAGACCGAATGTAGGAATAAACAGGAGTGAACCTACGACAGTAAAAAAACCCGTGAAATAGGATATCAAGGTTGTTTGGCGCACTTTGGCGTTTCCCATCAGAAAAAAAGTCTGAACAACCGTGATGGAAGCAAATACCCCGACGAGCAGAAGGCATTGCATCACAACGTAGCCCTGATCAGCGAATTCGCGACCGATCCAAAGATCAAGGGTTGGATGGGCCAGCACAATGAATGGAAAAAAGACAACCACCCCAATGGCGGTGAGCATGTAGTTGGATCGAGTGAGGCCGGAGAATTTGGCTGGCAAATCTTTCTCGCTTGACGCACTGAACATGGGGAACATCACTTCAGCTACTTTCCAGATGGCAGAGAGAATTTTTTGCTGAATCTGAAGAATGACATTATAGACGCCTGAGGCTGCTGCGGGCAAGTAAATACCGAGGAAATACTTGTCGGTTTGATTTGTTATCAGACTGCCAATGCTTCCCAGGGTTTGCCAACCCCCGTAAGTAAATGCCGTCAACCAAACATCTTTGTAAAACCGAATGGAATATTTCAGATGCGAGAAGTTAATCTTATTTATCGCGAACCAAAACAGGAGTGAGATGCTTGCGCCGACCAGTGATCCAGCCGCATATCCGACAATGCTTTTTTCGTAAAGAAGAACCAAAAGGATACTTCCTGTAGTGATAATGCTGGTCACTGAGTTCCCCAGCGCAACCACCCTGAATTTTTGGAGCGCAGAGGGAATCGAGAGAAAAACGGTTGTAAGCTGGCGGACGAGCCAACCGATAGCAACCATGCCAAAGCATAATTTTATTGTTTCAAAGGATTCACTCTTGAAATTAAATATCGCGTAGGCGATGGACGGACCTGCCAAAAAGATGATCACCATCCCGACCAGTCCAACTACGAGACTCATGAAGAGGGTAGTGCTGATGTATTGCTTTACCTTTTCGAAATCCTTTTTTTCAGCATACTGGGCAACATATTTTATGGTTGCCTCGGCGAATCCAAGGTTGGTGAGGTCCATCGGGGCCAGAACAGCCATGATCAAGGCATAAATTCCGACGGCATCAAGGCCAATCGTATGGATGATAATCGGATAGCTGATAAGCCCTAGGGCAATTGATATTCCGTAACCTGAAAAATTTGAAATGCTATTAAGTACAAGTATGAGGGCCTTGCTCTTTGGCATCAGGATTTGCCTGTTACTTTTAACAAATGCTCGACAATGTACTCTATTTTTTCCTCGGAAAGTTCAGGATAGAGTGGGAGGGACAGAATGGTATCCTGATAGGCCGCTGCTAGTGGAAAATCTTTTGGAGTATGGTTAAATCGACTATAGGCAGGCAGAAACGGCAGCGCCGTTGGATAGTGAATGGCTGTCTCTATGCCGTTCTTCCTGAGATATTCCATCACGTGAGCGCGATTTTCGACCCTGATAACATACAAATGGAAAACATGTTTTGAATTCGCTCGTGTGCTTGGAGTGACAATGGAAGAGCCGTTCAGCAATTTGGTATAGTGCGCCGCATTGCTGATGCGTAGGTTGGTCCATGATTCCAGATGGGGAAGTTTGGCAGAGAGGATGGCGGCCTGCATGGAATCCAGTCTGCTATTTCTTCCTTCCATGACATGCTCATGTTTTTTCAACTGACCGTGATTGGCAATCATCCTGGCTGTCAACCCGACTGTGTCGTCGTTGGTCGTCATGCAGCCGGCGTCTCCATAGGCGCCTAGATTTTTGCCAGGATAAAAGCTGTAGCTGGCAGCGTGGCCCCATTGTCCCACTTTGACCGGCCCCACAGCCGCGTCGTGTGCCTGGGCACAGTCTTCTAGTACGATGAGGGCGTGGTCGTTTGCAATCTTCATGATTGCCTCCATGTCTGCCGGATGACCATACAGGTGAACCGGAATGATTGCCTTCGTGTGTGATGTGATCTTACTCCTGATTTGACTTGCGTTCAGGGTATAGTCTTTGGGGTCAATATCAACAAAAACAGGTTTTGCTCCGGCGGTAGTTACAGCCTCTGATGTGGAGATCCACGAAATTGCGGGGACGATGACCTCATCCCCCGGCCCAATTCCATATGACTTCAATAGAATTTCTATTGAATCTGTTCCATTCGCGCAACTGATGCAGTGCTTGATGGACTGATGGCGGGAATATTCCTGCTCAAACTTTTTCACATATTCTCCGCCAACAAATGAAGTGTCCCGGATTACGTGAGCGATGGCTGTGTCCACCTCATTCTTGATGGATAGATACTGGGCTTTAAGGTCAACAAACGGAATGTTCATGGTGCATGTCTTGGAAATGAAACCGGATCACAATGTCCGAATCAAACGCGCAGGATTGCCGGCGTACACTCCAGGCTTTAAAATATCTTTTGTAACAACTGCACCCGCGCCAATAACGACATGGTCGCAGATGCTTACTGGCAATAGAGTTGAATTGGAGCCGATCGAAACATGATTTCCAATCTGTGTTTTTTTCCAG
>JANPES010000083.1:0-2406 GCA_031423035.1 Cyclobacteriaceae bacterium
ATATTCAGCCGTTGACACAACATAAAGATACAGCGCTGGACCCCAAACCCGGATTCATGATCGGCTGGGAAATTTCCACCAGTTCACATGCATTCCAGATTATCTTCAGCACCTACCAGGGGATCCTTCCACAGCAGAATATTGCGTACAACCGCCTTGACTTCTTCAAAGGTCAATACCTGATCGGCTTTAACATTACCCGTTTGTGGAACTTCTAACCTCCAAGCCATGAAAGAAAAATAAACTAGTCGCAGAGACTTTCTCAGGAAGGGGCTTCTAGCCGCCGCTGTGGCTTCGGCAGTTCCGATCACCACCCAGGCAACGCCAAGTGGAGAAACGGTGAAGATGCTCACGCCCGACGGAAAACTCGTCGAAGTGAATAAATCGGTAGTCGCTGCTGCAGCCAAGAAAAAAGCTAACAATACCGATATACTCGACTGGCGGTCACAGAAAGGCTAAAGTAAAAATCCATCAACTAATAAAGATCAACGATCAACGTCATGGATCAGGAAAAAAACAAGAGAAGAAACTTCATCCGGACAGGTGTCGCGTTAGGCCTGGCAACGGTTGCCGGTGTAACGACCAAGTTGCTGGGTGACCCCTCCGAAAAGGGAACACACACGCATAGCAACACGGTAAAACTCTTGTCCCAGGATGGAGAAATCGTGGAGGTGGATTCCTCCGAACTCAAAATGGAAACGCATGACCATGCTGGCATGATGGCCAAGACCATTACAGGTCGCGATGGAATCGAGGGCAGGAAATTTGTGATGGTCATTGATCTTGGAAAATGTCGCAATGCACGGAAATGTGTTTCAGCTTGCCAGAAAATGCACCACCTCCCGGAAGAAAAGGAGTGGCTACAAGTCAAACTGATGAAGGACAACGAGAATTCTGCCCCTTATTGGTTTCCCAAAACGTGCTTCCACTGCGACAATCCTCCTTGTGTTAAAGTATGCCCGGTAGATGCCACCTTTAAACGCACCGACGGCCTTGTGCTCATCGACAACCAGCGCTGCATCGGATGCAAATTCTGCATGGCCGCATGTCCATACTCCACCCGCGTCTTTAACTGGGGTGAACCGGCAGCTATTGAAGAGGCCAACCTGGCCGCCTATTCTCCTGAAACCAGCGTGCCCAGCAAGCACAGCACGGTCGAAAAATGTGACTTCTGCCCCGATATGGTACGGGAAGGAAAACTGCCCGATTGTGTAACGGCATGCCCGAATGGCGTGTTCTATTTTGGCGATGAGAACGAAGACACTGTAACGAACGGCGACGAAACGGTTCGCTTCAGTGCGCTGATCCGTGAAAAGGCTGGATATCGCTTCATGGAAGAGCTCGGGACCAAACCCCGGGTGTACTATTTACCCCCAACAAACCGCATGTTCCCCGTTGAACGCGGATTCAAGAACCTCACACCCGAACTAAAGGCCCGATATAAAGACGTTCAATAATTGAGTTATGAATATCGAAAAGACAAGCGGAGAACTCCTAAAAGAATTTACGCCTCAACTGACCATATGGACAAAATGGGAAATATTCTGGATTGTATTTTGGTCAATCATCTTTTCCTTTGGCCTATATGCCCTCTACATCCAGGCAACCGAAGGTCACATTGTGACCGGGATGCGCGATAATGTTGTGTGGGGCTTGTACATTGCCAATTTCATTTTCTTTATCGGCATCAGTTATGCCGGTGCAATCATCAGCGGTTTCCTTCATCTATTCAAAGTAGAATGGCGTAAACCCATCATCCGGATTGCTGAACTCATTACGGTTATCGCAACCATAATCGGACCTCTATTTATTTTATTATGCGTGGGCCGACTGGACAGGCTTCATCACCTGTTCATTTATGCCCGCCTCCAGTCTCCCATCACATGGGATGTGCTGGCGATCAGCACCTACCTGACAGGAAGCGTCATCTTTCTCTATCTCGCCCTCATCCGGGACTTCGCCATACTCTCGCTCTCTGACATCAAGGTGGCACCATGGAAAAGGAAATTGTATACCTTCTTTTCCCTTGGCTTCAGGAACACCCCCGAACAACGCAAGTGGCTGGAGCTCTCAACAAACATTCTCGCCCTCCTGATCATACCTACTGCAATTATTGTGCACTCCGTCCTGTCCTGGATATTCGGCATGACCCTGCGGCCGGGCTGGCACAGCACGATCTTTGGACCCTATTTTGTTTTGGCCGCCATCTATTCCGGTACGGGCGTACTTATCCTGGCTTTATGGGCATTCCGAAAACTGAATCACCTTGAAAAGTATATTCAGGATAGACACTTCAACTATCTCGGCTACCTGCTGGTCGCTCTTGCTGCAGGCTATGGCTATTTTACTTTCTCAGAATACCTCACGGACTGGTATAGTTCAGAAAAATGGGATGCAGAGTTGATC
>JANPES010000084.1:0-5341 GCA_031423035.1 Cyclobacteriaceae bacterium
AGCCCAGTCCAGCAGCAATAACAATTGCCTTGCATTGGATCACTGTCTGATCCGAAGTAATAACCTCAAAACTTCCATCGTCCTTTTTCTTAACGGTCTTCACGCGTTCCCCGAGCGTGAATGTCGGGTGAAAGGGGGCTATTTGTTTCGAAAGATTATCCACTAATTGCTGTGCGTTCACTTCAGGATATCCCGGGATATCGTAAATCGGCTTCTTGGGGTAGATTTCCGTTAGCTGGCCGCCCACCTGGGGTAATACGTCAACCACATGGCATCGCATCTTCAATAAGCCAGCTTCAAAAACGGCGAACAGGCCAACGGGGCCAGCGCCAATAATGCAAATATCTGTGTTGATCATGGTCTGCTTCATATTAAAAAGAGCCCGCCGAAGCCCCCCGAGTTGGGGCGAAGGCGGGCGGAGTCGGGATGACTGGATTCGAACCAGCGACCTCTACGTCCCGAACGTAGCGCACTAGCCGGGCTGTGCTACATCCCGATATAGGACGGCAAAAATAAGCATTCAAATCAACTTTCAACTCCTATTAGACCCACTCTGCATCGGATTCCACAATCATCGTGCGCCATCCACCCGTCTTGACCCAAAAAGAAATTGGAAAACCTGCGGTTAAGGGATGAAAGGGCTCCGGTTTAGTAAGGGAAATATCATCTAAATTCCCATTGTAAACTCTCCGGCCTCTACCAGTAACTAACACAAGACTGGATCAGGTCTGGTTGAATTCAAGCCGTTGGCAGTGTGAAATACATTGGCTGGCCAATTCCAGGGTCGCTTAAGTTCGAAGCGATGATCATCAGCTCTACGCAAGTCCACCAAAAGCCAATAGCTAACCGCCACTCAGGCTCTTCCATAAATAGAGCACCGCATACGCCTCCCATCCTTTGTACTTCTTAAAAATTCGTTTCACTCGTTTCAGATCAGGTTTCGATTTCAAATTGAGTTGTTGTTTGAGCGCATTGTGCAGCCCAGCGTCCTCCAGGGGAAACGCACCCGGATGACGGAAGGTCTTCATCAACGCATAGTTCGCTGTCCAGTTGCCTACGCCATGAATCCTCATCAGTCTTTCCTTTGCCAGATCAAGGGATAACCCTGTCAACTGAACCTTAGAAACTTCCCCGCTTAGGAATGCTTTTGCGATTCCGATCGTATACGCGGCTTTCTGCCGTGAAAATTGAAGCTCCAGCAGTTGCTCGGGTTTGATCTCACTCACGACGGCGGGCTCCGGAAATACAAAATGAGGAATGCCATCCCAGTCTGTTTGCCTCCCAAAGGTGCTGACAAAGCGGCCCTTCAGTGTGTATGCGAATGATAAATTAATCTGCTGCCCCAGCACCGCCCACACCAGCGACTCAAACAAATCAGGCTGGCCGACAATGCGGTAGCCCCGATATTTTTTGGCCAGAACCTTGAGAAGATCATCCTTTGCTGCCATTTTGTAGAACGGCTTGAGGTCGGTGCTGAGATCAAACCAATCCTGAACGAAGGCAATTAGTTCCTTCCTGCCATCCGTCGAAATATTTCCCTTCAAAATATCTATCGCCAGTCCTGACTTATCATCTTCTCGAACCCGGAAGACCACGAGCTTTTTGTCGATCCGCAATGCCTTGGTTACAGAGGCGGAATTGCTTCGATGCAAAACCTCATGCGGTGAGCGGTTGAGAAATGACAAGCAGAGTTCGAAACTAAACTCTCTCGGTGTAGGAATTAGAATTGTCTGCACGGCTGTTTGGCAAATTACAGATTTCCTTCACCCTTCATTGCGATTTTTTTCAACATTCAACGTTACTATCCGATATTTTCCATTTCTGTTGCAGCTCACACACCCATCACCGCGTATTTTTCATCTTCACGGCACATCCTTCAAATCAGGCTAAATATTCTTCTCCGTGCGACTCCTCGCTACCTCCGTGCCCTCTGTGCCCTCTGTGCAACTTGCATTTCTTCGCGTCTTTGCGAGAAATTTTTCGCCCAATATCACTGGCAGAATAGCAACTATCAGGTTGGCCTTTTTCTCCACAACAATTCATCTTTGCCTCTATGAAAAATGCCATCGATCTTCCTTGGGGCCAGATTCACGAACAGTTGAACACCCGTGGGCATGCATTCATCGGTAATTTGCTTACCCCCACCGAATGCAACGAGTTGATCGACGTCTACCCTAGGGAAGAACTCTACCGAAATGTAATCTCCATGGAGCGATACCGGTTTGGGAAAGGAGAGTACAAATACTTCGACTATCCGTTGTTGCCACAGATTACGCAGATTCGCACAGATTTTTACGGACACCTTGCTGCGCTCGCCAATCGATGGATGAAGGCGTTGTCGTTAGGCGTTGAATATCCTTCTGTTCATGAGTCATTCATCAAACAGTGCCATGCCGCAAAACAGGCTCGGCCCACGCCACTGATTTTGAAATATGAAGTCGGGGGGTTCAATACCCTTCACCAAGATCTTTATGGAGAAATCTATTTTCCATTCCAACTGGTGATTGTGCTCACCGAACCTAATCGAGATCACACGGGTGGAGAACTTGTGTTCACCGACCAATTACCAAGGGCCCAATCCAAGGCGACTGCGCTGGCGCCCCATCAAGGTGACGCGGTAATATTCACCTCCAATTACAGGCCAGTAAAAGGAACAAAAGGGTATTACCGGGCCAGAATGAAGCACGGAATAAGTGAGGTCACTTCGGGAACGCGGTATGCTTGCGGCATAATTTTCCATGATGCAGCATGATTGCACACGCTGACACAACACTGGAGGAAATCAGAAATCGCATAGCCCATGGCGAGATTACAATGGCGGGAAACAGTGCATTGAAAATTTATGGAATGCTGAGCTGTCGATCGGGAAAGCGGATGAAGACCAAGACCCGGGTCTTCTTCAAAACTGAAATAGAAGCATTGGAGAATGGATACAGACCCTGTGGTCATTGTATGCAAACAGCGTACAAAGTATGGAGGTGGGATTTATCCGAACCAAAGTGCGTCTCTACTTCTTCAACTCCGCCGTCACCTTCATCTCAGCGGCGACCATCAACACAAAATCCTTGCCCTTGATAAATCCCTTTCCCAGCTCCGCTTCGTATTTGTCAGTAATACCCATGGCGGCGATGTCTTCTACCCTGGTTCCCTTGCGCAGTGCCGTCACTACCTGATCACGTATGTCTACGAGTTTGTCGCGAAGGGCCTTGACATCAGCACGTGTGGCAACTGCGCCGTGACCGGGAATGATTCTTGTCCCCTCATTCGCTACAGCGTAAATGATATCCAGGGTGTTAATGAATCCAGGAAATGAACCACCGCTGCCAAGGTCAATGAACGGGTAGCCATACCTGACATACGCATCGCCGGTGTGTATTACATTGGCTTTTGTAAACCGGACAATAATGTCTCCATCCGTATGCCCCCGGTCGAGGTGGATCAGTTCGAGATCCTCCCCGTTGACATGAACATTCAATTTTGATTCAAACGTCACCGCCGGCCAAGCCTCTGCGCTGCGTGGCGGAACAGTCTTGCCCTGCCGGTTTACAGACTCTTTCATCATCCTTGTTCGAACGTTGTCGTGCGCCACCAGTGTAGCACCCAGCTTCCTGAAATTCTCGTTGCCACCGGAGTGATCTCCATGAAGATGGGTATTGATCACATAGTTGATTTCTCCAGGATCAAGAGATTTGATGGCTTGCTTGATTTTATCGGATAGCGGCGCGTATTGGTCGTCCACCATCAGCACCCCCTCCGGCCCCGCTAGCACGCCAATGTTGCCTCCGGACCCGGTAAGCATATACAGATTGTCGGTTAACTTGAACGGGCGAATCTTGACCGTATCAAAATTTTGCTGGGCGAATGCTCCCAAAGAGAGCAGGCAAAGGATGCATATTAGTCGAAGAAGCATGGATTTGTCGTTTTAACAAATATAGTAGAATGAGGTCAGAGCACCTTTTGCATTTTACATTCAAAATTTTACATTTTTCATTCTGAATGAATAATGCAAAATGCGAAGGTTAAGCGAAACTACACACTAATTTCAGCAAGAAGCAGGTTGAGCACTCCCGGTCATAGACTCACCTTTGCTTCATAAAACAACTACATTTATGATGGTGATCAACGAGACCAATATTAACTACCAGCGTATTGAGCAGGCCATCCGGTACCTGGAGGAAAATTTTCAGCGACAGCCAGAACTTGATGAGGTGGCCGAAAGGGTCCACCTGAGTTCATTCCATTTTCAACGCCTGTTTACCGACTGGGTGGGCATTAGCCCCAAACGCTTTTTGCAGTTCCTGACGGTAGACTTCCTGAAACAGAAACTACAGGAATCCAGAAACCTCGTTGAGGCTGCCGATGCTGCCGGACTATCAAGCCAGTCGCGCGTGTACGATTTGTTTACAACGCTCGAGGCTATGACGCCGCAAGAGTACAAACTCAAAGGCAGCGGCATTTCCGTCGAGTATGGATTTCATGAAACGCCATTTGGCACCTGCCTCATCGGCATAACCGACCGCGGGATTTGCTGGCTTTCCTTTGTGTCAACCGAAGGCACACCAAAAATGGAAATGGAAAACATGAAGGAGCACTGGCACCAGTCGATCTTTCGTCAAAATCAAGAACTGACTGGTGCCATGGTAGATCAGATCTTTGGAACACATGACGCCACAACCCAACAAAAGCTCCATATCCTTGTCAAGGGCACAAACTTTCAGGTGAAAGTCTGGGAGGCCTTGCTGCGACTGCCGATGGGATCGGTGACCACATACCAGGGCATTGCTGAGAGAATTGAAAATCCTAAAGCGATGCAAGCGGTCGGTTCAGCCGTAGGCTCAAATCACATCGCCTACCTCATCCCCTGCCACCGCGTGATCCGAAAAGACGGCATCCTCGGCGAATACCGGTGGAGTGCTCAACGTAAGAAGAGTATTATCGGGTGGGAAATGGCGAAAACGAGTGGATAGCGGAGGGAAAAACTAAGTGCTAAAGGCGAAAGGCTGTAGCTACGCACTATTCACTACTTTTGAAGATGAAGCTCAACGCCCCCCTCCTCCGCCAGTTGTGCGAGATCCCAGGCACTTCGGGGCACGAGGCCGATGTCAAAGAATTCCTCCTTCAGTACATCAAGAAAGAGCAAAAAAAGTGGAAGGTAAAACCTGAGATCTTTCATGGCGATGATTTCCAGGATTCACTTGTGCTAAGATTCGGAAAGCCCCGGACGGCGGTCTTCGCCCATATGGATACCGTGGGGTTTACCGTCCGTTACTTTAACCAGCTGGTACCTGTCGGGGGGCCTGATGCCGAAGATGGCGCCCGGTTGGTGGGCCGCGATTCTAAA
>JANPES010000085.1:0-15418 GCA_031423035.1 Cyclobacteriaceae bacterium
TAACATATCTCAGTGTTAATTTCAGACACGTTAAGCGGGGGATCCGAGGCTCGAACTCCCCGACTTCGCGAGGCGCTACGTCGGGGCAGGCCCCGACCTCAATTTCAAATTAAGACTTTTTATGAGCGGGAAACGAGGCTCGAACTCCCCGACTTCCCCGACTTCGCGAAACGCTTCGTCGGGGCAGGCCCCGAACTCAATTTCATTCCAAGATTTCTTATGAGCGGGAAACGAGGCTCGAACTCGCGACCCTCAGCTTGGGAAGCTGATGCTCTACCAACTGAGCTACTCCCGCTTTCGAAAAAAGGACTGCTCAAATGTATGACCTGAATTTAAACAAAGCAAAACAGCGCAAGGCTTGTGAAAGCATAGCGCTGTTTTTGCAGTTTATTCCGTTATTCGGAAGCGGCAGGTCTTCCCGGGTAAATTGAGAATCCAATCCTTAAACCAAACCCACTCTTTGCGGGAAAGGGCAGGCCCGCATAGCCTGGCATGCCTCCCTTATCGGTGTCGGTGGTCGATTCGCTACGGATGGAATAGTTGCCTGTTGCCGGTCTCTGGTAACAAGTCGCTTATTACGGGTAACGGTTACTGGCAACTGGCTAGTCACCCGGCTTTCCGAACACGGCACGAATCTTCCTGCGCACACCTGGAGCTGAATGGAAATCCCGGGCCATTGCGCGCCATTCGTGCAGGATCAAACGGACAGGATTGTAGACACCCCTGGTTTGGTCGAGACCAAATACAGGCTTGCTGGTTTCATGCACAAGCGTCCCAAACATCCGGTCCCATATGATCAGCATCCCAGCGAAATTGCGATCGATGTACTCCGGGTTACTGGCGTGATGCAGGCGGTGGTGAGCCGGTGTATTGAAGATCAACTCCAGGAACCCAAGCCGTCCGATGGTCGTGGTGTGTGTGAACACGGTATACAGTTGAATGATCGTATCGGTGACAATGATCATCGCCGGCGGAAACCCAATGAGCACCATGGGTATCCAGAAAATCAAACGAAACGATAGGTACACGACTGGACCGCGGAACACTGTGGTGTAGTTCAATTTGTGGGAGGAATGGTGAAGCATGTGGGAGGCCCAGAGAAACCGCACCTTGTGACTTATCAAGTGTATCAGGTAATAGGAGAAGTCGCAGATGAAAAACAGCGCAAGCCAGGAGAGGATACTGGGCTGAATCGACAGCCATGCGTATTGCGAGAGGAAGTAAAGGAAGCCGAGGAAGAAACCGGTGGTGGAGAAAACAACGATGGCGCTGAGGATACCAATGCTGATGGAGGTTGCGGTATCTCTTTTTTCATACACCGGCAGACTGTACACATAACTAACAATAGCCTCAACGGCGATGAGCAGGCCAAGTGCTGTCAATTGAATGATGGTTAATGTATTCATAGGTGTGTAGTTTTTATGCTCCGAATCACACCCGAAAAGTAGGGCGCCCTCCGACCTGGAGCCGTGCCTCTTGCGCAAATCAAAAAGATATTTGTTGCATGGAATGAAGGAAATCTGTCGTCCCGCAAGACAGGTTGCAAAAAATGCAAGTCATGGCAGAGACCACCCGGGTTTCAAGCATAAATTGCAATTGTGCAGGTGCGGCCTACGTGGGTAAGGAGCTGCAGATTTTCGATGATGGACGCCCTGCATACGCCAGTATCGGAGAGTGGAACCAGCAGGAAATGGAGGTGAAGGGGGATCGGATAAATATCACGCTCAATGGAACGGTTGTCATTGACGGTGGCATGAAAAAAGCTTCTGAGAATGGCACGATCGACAAACATGATCACCCGGGATTAAACCGGCATCTGTGGCATATCAGTTTTCTGGGGACATGAATCGGTTGTACGGTTCAGGAAAATACGGATCAAGAGTCTGGAATAGAACCCTTTATTGTTTATTGCCAATCGCCAGATGCAATATTTCAGTTGGTGCTGCATCCTGTTCGGATGAGGCCCTTTATAAAACCCATCCTGCTCAATAGAGGACTATTCTTCTTCCCACCGACCTTGCTACCAACAAGAAACTTCCGGGATGCTATTCGACTACTTTCCAGTTTGAAGTGGGCATTTGACCTGGACCGCGCTTAGAGATAGTAGACGAATCCGAGGCTTACCGAGTTAAGGTAGAGCAAGGACTGAAATGTTTTTGATACCGTCTTGTTTCCTTTATCATCTTCTCCGGTGAATATTGAGTAGCCCAACAAGCCAATGGAAATTTCCGTGCTGAGTTTGTCAGTCATGAAATAGGAAAACCCCGGGCTAATGCCAGCACCAAATCCGGAGGTTTTGAAGTCTAGTTGCACGATGCTGGTGCCATCAAATTCGTCTGCTTGGCTGGTTCCGCGACTAACAAAAACGCCTCCCTGAAGGAAAAAGTAAGTGGCATCACCAATCAACTTATAATAACGGACAGCGGGTGCGAATGAGTAGTCTTCCGTCCGTTCTTCAAAAGTAAATGAAGTGCCTGCAACCGTAAACGGGGTAACTTTTGATGCTTGTGAATATCCGGCAATTAGCAAAAGCCCCCAGTGGTCCGACAGCATTTTGCCGCCGGTAATGTTTATTCCAACTGACAAGACATCAGTACTTGAGTTAGATCTGCCAGTCCGGGTTCTATCAATCGTGGATTTGGAAAAGTCAAAGTATGAACCAAGCAGTACTTTACCTTTCCGGATCGATTGATCGGAGGAGGCTTCCTCCTTGGCCTCCTGGCCATTTGCCATATGAACGCTGGCAAGCACAAGGAGGAAAACCAAGGTAAGCCGGGTCTTCACGAATATGACCGGAAATGTGGATAGCGTCATAACCTTAATTTTTTTACTAATCTACAATTTCTACCAATAATCCTTTTCGGAATCAGGTTCGCAAGGCCTCCAGGCGCCGGAGCAAGGGCGGATGGGAGTAGTGAAAAAACACGTAGGCGGGGTGTGGGAATAGGTTGCTCAGGCTGTCTACCGATAGTTTCTTCAGTGCTTCTGCCAGTGCCTTTCCACTGTAAGTTTCACGGGCATAGGCATCCGCTTCAAATTCATTCTTTCGACTGTACAGACTCATCAACAATCCGGTGACGCCGCTGATCGGGGAGAAGAGGATTCCATAGGCCAGCAGGTTGAGGTGGATGGCTCCCTGAACTCCCCCAAGTGCAATACTCAGTTCAGGGCTGAATACCATACGCGAAAGCACGAAGAGCATGAAGAAGATCTGGATGATGGAGAGAACGAAGCTGAACACAATATGTTTTTTCTTGAAGTGCCCTACTTCGTGAGCGAGAACAGCGACCAACTCTTCTTTGGTATGATTCTGAATCAGCGTATCATACAGTACGATCTTCTTCTTCCGTCCAATCCCTGAAAAGAATGCATTGGCTTTCCTTGACCGTTTTGACCCATCCATAACGAATATATTGTCCAGTGGAAAGTTCACTTTACGCGAGAATTCCTCAATAGATTGCTTGAGTTCGCCGGAAGGCAGGGGAGTGAGTTTGTTAAAGAGCGGCAGGATCAGGCTCGTGTAAAACATGTTGACCAGCAACACGAATGCAGCGGCGATTGCTCCAAACCAGATCCAAAAACCAGGACCGATTGCCTGGATCAGGTAGATCAACACGGCAACGAGCGAGCCGCCAATCAGTGCACCAAGTGCATATCCTTTCAGTTTGTCAATAACGAATGTTTTTCCTGTCGTCTTGTTAAAGCCATACTTCTCCTCAATGATAAAAGTAGAATACCATTGAAATGGAAGGGTGAGAATATCGGAGGCCACTGCCAGTGCGCCAAAAAATATGAGAGCCAGGGCGATGTCGCCATGGATGTTGGGCCGAAGAAATCCATCCAGGAATCCAAAGCCTCCGAAGGCCAGCATTCCGATGGAAAGAAGTACCCCTATCCCTCCCGAAAGAAATCCAAAACGAGTTCTTTCACCATGGTAATCCAGCGACTTCAGGTATTTATCGCGGTCGTAAAAGGCTTCAACCTCTTCTGGAATCTCCTTTCGGTGAGCTTTAAGGTTCAGGTAGTCGAGGAAGGTATTGAATACATACCCGGCCCCGGTAATACTGATAAGCAGAAGAAGCAATCGGTCTGCCTCCATACCTAGTTCTTGACGTCAAGCTCTGCTGAGGCATAGGCAAAGCCGGCCCATTCCGTCGACTCCAGTATCTTTTTGTATAAGGCGTTTGCTGTGTCGGCGTTGCCCTGGTATGCATTCCAGTTAGCCAGGCCGTACAATTTTGTCATCTCCAGCAAAGTCATTTCCGCGATGGGCTTGTTTGCATCCACCAGCTCTTCGGGCTTGATCACTCCATTGAAAAGCAATAACCGGCGGAAATACGGGTAGTCTTTATTTTCAATGTTGAAGTCAAGGACAAACGGACGGGCAACCTTGGCCGCCTTATCGGTTTCCCCCAACCGCATGTATGCGTTATATAGCCAGTCGCTGGAGCCCGCCAGGTCGCCTCCGGCATGCGCTGTCGCCAGGCTTTTTTCGAAAGCCGATGCGGATGCGGCATAGTCCCCCTTCAGGAAATGATACAAACCGATGTGATACCAAATCTGATGTTGATAGGTGGCTCCCTGTTTTCCGGTGGCGTCGTACTCGTACACTTCGGGCTCCGGACGAATCAGTTCCTCCGCTTTCAACAAGTCCGGTATCGCGTTCTCCAACTGGCGAAGATTGATATACCGGTGGCCGCGATACCTGAGGAGTTTGTAGGAGTTTGGATACTTGGCCAGACCTTCTGAGTAAATTTCCACAGCCTTCCTGAATTGACTGATGCCGACTTTTGATCGGCCCAGGGTAATGAAGTCGTCCTCGGTTAATTCTGACTTACTTCGAACGGCTGCAATGAGGCTATCACTTTTCGCGATGCTCGTGGAGTCGGCCTGCTTGGCGTATAGGGGTTTGCCGGAAAAAGATATAGCTTCTGGTTCCGGGGCCTGCGAGACGGATTCAGTTTCGGTTTTTTTTGAAGTACAGGAAATGAGCAAGCTCAGGAAGAGAATGGTTGTTATTTTTTTCATGTTGGTTATTTGAGGAGGCGGGCTATCGCGTTATCGGCTTGTTGAAAGTTGAAGGTTTGTTGCTGGACATTCATCATACGCGTAATCTCATCGTTGCACAAATTGCCCAAGCTTCCCTCATGCGTGTGATGAAGCGTTTTGGATGGCGAGAATTTTCCTTGCTCAATGTCCTGGCCTACCTTCTTGTAAGCGTCGCGGAAAGGAATCCCTTTCAAAACGAGTTTATTGACTTCTTCCACGCTGAAAAGAAAGCGGTATTGTTCGTCTTCAAGAATGTTTTCTTTTACCGTTATCCGCGACAGCATAAGGCAAGTCATCCGTAGGCAATCCTGAAGCGAGCCGAAGGCGGGAAACAGTTTCTCCTTGAGCAGTTGCAGATCGCGGTGGTACCCCGAAGGCAAGTTGGTGGTGAGCATGGTGATCTCGTTTGAGATGGATTGAATTGAATTGCACTTGCCCCGGATCAGCTCAAATACATCCGGATTCTTTTTGTGCGGCATAATGCTGGATCCCGTTGTTAACTCCTCGGGGAACTGGATGAATCCAAAATTCTGATTCATGTACAGGGTGGCATCCATCGCCAGCTTGGAAAGTGTGGCCGCCACATTACCCAATGCGGCGCTGACAATTCGCTCCGTCTTACCGCGACCCATTTGCGCATACACAACATTGTAGTTGAGGTCGTCAAAGCCCAGTAACTGGGTTGTCATTTTTCGATCGAGGGGAAAGGATGACCCATAGCCCGCGCCGGAACCCAACGGATTCTTGTTGGTGATGCGGTAGGCAGCCTGAAGTGTGATCACGTCATCCACCAGGCTTTCAGCGTAGGCAGCAAACCACAATCCGAAAGAAGAAGGCATCGCCAATTGCAAATGCGTGTAGCCGGGAAGAAATTTGCCTTTATGTTCTTCGCTTTTCGCGATAAGCAGGTCGAATAACTCACGGATGGCGGTCATCACGGATTGGATCTCGCTACGGACAAATAACTTTGTGTCAAGCAGTACCTGGTCATTGCGGGAGCGCCCGCTGTGAATTTTCTTGCCCACGTCGCCCAGTGTTTGTGTAAGCATAGACTCAACTTGCGAGTGAACATCCTCGACGCCTGCCTCTAGTTGAAAATTACCCTCCCCAATGGTGTGAAAGATCTTTTTTAGCTCCGCTGAAAGTACCCTGTGCTCATCCTCGGTAAGCAGACCAATCGACTCCAGCATGCGGATATGCGCCAGAGATCCAACCACGTCATGCCCAGCCAGGTACATATCCCACGTAAGGTCGTTGCCCGTGGTGAAGTCGGTGACTTCGTTGAGCGCTGAAGAGCCTTTAGTCCAGAGTTTCATATCGGTTGCCGGTTGCCAGTTTACTGTTGCCGGTTAGTTAGTTTGACTTCTCAGTTTAGACCTTTTCGTTGGAGATTTTCCAATTTGCATCGACCCATTGCGTGAATTTATTGATTCTTTTGCTTAGTGAATCATATTTGGAATTAAGATCTGAGAATTTTGTTTCGACCTTCATTGACCCTGTTTCATCGAGAAATTCAAGATGAACCATAGTTTCATCACACTCTGACTGTGAATAAATCAAGTATCTGATGAAGTCTGCCTTATAGCGTCTCCTGGAATACCCCTCAACGAGGTTTGCTGTTATTGCTTTAGAGGACCTTCGTACCTGACCCCCTTGCTCATACAATTCAAATTTGGGAAGTGTCAGGGACATTAAATGAACCTCAATGGCCAATTTCTTGGATTCCTGGTAGATTTCAAGTTCACGGTAACTCTTCATGGAATTGTGCATTAAAACCTGTACCCATCATTTAGAGCCGGTCACCGGAACCGGTAACTGGTAACCGGTTCCTGGCATCAAAGCAACTCAATGAGCTTAATATACCCCCCAATCCCCTCTTCTATTTCCCTGACGAAAATATACTCATCCGCCATATGAGACCGTGCCGAATCACCAGGCCCAATCTTGATGGAGGGCACCGGAATAAGTGCCCGGTCAGACGTGGTTGGTGAGCCGTATGACTTTTTCCCCAATGTTGTGGCAGCATGCACGAGTGGGTGATCTATCGGAATTTGCGAAGATTTCAGTCGGAGAGATCTTGGGGTTACTGTGCAGTGCGTGTGTTGCCCGATAATTTCCAATACTTCTTCCAAAGTGTATTCATCGGTCACACGAATGTCAGCAGTGAACCGACATTCGACTGGAACCTGGTTGTGGGCCTGACCCGCCTGAATGACAGTAACCGTCATCTTCATTTTGCCAAGTGAAGCAGACACCTTTGGAAATTCAAACGTGCGGAACCATTCGATTTCCTTCATAGCGTGGTAGATTGCGTTGTCACCTTCATCACGGGCAGCATGGCCTGCTTTTCCGGTGGAGACGCAGTCAATAACGAGGAGACCTTTTTCGGCTACGGCCACATCCATCCCGGTAGGTTCACCGACGATAGCGCACGCAATGGGAGGGAGGTCTATCAAGATGCTTTCGATTCCTTGCGTTCCGGAGATTTCCTCTTCTGCCGTCGCGGCCAGCACCAGGTTGTAGTTTAGATCAGTGCGATCATAGAAATAGATGAATGCGCCGATTAGCGAAACCAATGCCCCTCCCGCGTCGTTGCTTCCCAGTCCGTAGAGTTTTTCCTGATCAATCGCCGGACTGAATGGATCGCGCGTATAGCCAGGGTTGGGTTTCACGGTGTCATGATGTGAATTCAGCAAGAGCGTAGGCTTGGAATCGTCAAAGGATTTATTGATGGCCCAGACATTGTTGCCTTTTCTTTTTGTGGGGATCGCCTGCTGTTCAAAGAATACCTCAAGGATGGAGGCTGTTTTATCTTCTTCGTGGCTGAACGAAGGAGTAGCGATGAGCTTCTTCAGAAGATCAATGGCCTGGATGGAAATATCTTCCTGGTTGGGCATGCGTAGTAACTTCCTATTAAGGTCTTAGCCAGCTACAAGGTAATCAGTGTTCCTTCTGTATCCACACGGGTATTCCGCAGCAGGTCGGACGCCTCTCCGATGAGCACCTCTTTTACGCCGGAGTGAATGGCTGAAAACGAATTCTCCAATTTGGGTAGAATCCCATCATGGAAAACCCCTTCTGTCAGGTAACGCTTGTAGTCCGCTTCATTTAATTGGCGGATTACTGAATTTTCGTTGGTCACATCTTTAAGTACGCCCTTCTTTTCAAAGCAGAAGATAAGGCGCACGTCAAAATGTTTGCTGAGTGAAATGGCCAGTACGGAAGCAATGGTATCAGCATTGGTGTTTAGCATCATGCCTTCGCTATGGGTAAGCGGCGCAAAGACGGGCACCACATTCTGTTTCAGAAGAAAATAGAGCAACGTCGAGTTGACGCTTTCCGGAGTGATGTCGCCCACGAAACCGTAGTCAATCTCTTTGACTGGTCTCCGTACAGCTTTGATCATATTGCCATCCGCACCGGTGACGCCAAGCGCATTGCATCCCCAGTGCTGGAGGTGGGCGACAATTTGCTTGTTGATTAGCCCTCCGTAGACCATGCTCACCAGATCCAGCGTCTGGCGGTCGGTAATTCGACGGCCATCTACGTACCTGGATTCGATGCCAAGCTGGTTGCCGATCTTGGTCGCCATCGCCCCGCCACCGTGAATCAGGATCTTAGGTGCCTGGATAGAAGCAAAGTCTTTCAGGAACTTGTCCAGGGCTGCTTCGTCGTCGAGGACATTGCCTCCAATTTTTGTAACAAACAGTTTATTCATAGCACGTTATTTTTCAATGTGATTTTAGAATTTCTGCCAGTACGGCCTGGGCCGCCCAGACCCGATTAGCCGCTTGTTGTGTCACCACACTGTTTGGGCCATCGAGTACAGCGGCGCCCAGTTCAACATTGCGTCGTACCGGAAGGCAGTGCATAACCCGGGCCTGATGTGTTGTCAATAATTTCCCGGGTGTCAGCATCCAGGAGGAATTAGGCTCGGGGATTTTTCCGTAGTCCTCAAATGAACTCCAGTTTTTGACGTAAACGAAATCTGCTCCAGTCAAGGCATCTTCTTGCTGATGTGTGACGGCGGCTCCCCGTGTAAATGCAGCGTCGAGGGTCAACCCCTTCGGATGCGCAATAACTAATTCTGCCTTACCCCAGGCATTTACCCATTGCGCGAAGCTGTTGGCAACACACTGTGGCAGGGCTTTAACATGGGGAGCCCAGGTAAGCACAACCTTTGGCTTGCGGTGTGTGACGGAAAGTTCATGCAGGGTAAGAATATCAGCAAGGCTCTGCAGTGGATGGAGGGTTGCGCTTTCCAGACTGATCACAGGAATTCCCGAGTAACGAATAAACTGGTTTAGATAGTGTTCGCTGTAGTCTTCTTCCTTGTCTTTTAAAGATGGGAATGTGCGAACGCCAAGAATATCGAAGTATTGACCCAGTACGGGTGCAGCATCCCGGATATGTTCGACAGTAGTACCGTTCATGATCGTGTCCTCGCCGAATTCCAGTGTCCATCCTTCTTGGCCCACATTGAAGACAATGGCTTCCATTCCAAGATTCCCAGCTGCAATTTGTGTGCTCAGACGTGTGCGCATGCTGGGATTGAAGAACAAGAGTCCGAGGCGTTTGTGTTGTCCGAGGGTTTTGTCTGCTAACGGGCTCGCCTTGTATCGAAGCGCGACTTCAATGAGTTTGCCCAGGTCGACGACGTCGTTTACGGAAGTGAAGTGCTTCATGCTAGTTCGCTATTCAAGGCGTTAAAAAAAGTTACCCCCTCTTCTTCAGAAATGGAAAGGGCGGGCAATAGCCGAATGGTATTCGGTTTGGCTTCCCCGGTGAAGATGTGATGGGTGTTGAGGAGTCGGTTGCGAAGATTGGCCCGATCAGCCGGAAGGTCAAACCCAATCATCAGCCCGCGGCCGCGCACCGCAAGGATTCCCGGGGTCGCATGTAGCCGTTGAATCCACGCTTCGCCGAGTTTCGCCGCGTTCGCCATGAGCGATTCCTCTTCGATCACGTTAAGGACGGCCAGTGAGGAGGCACAGGCGAGGTAGCTCCCGCCAAAAGTTGTGCCCAGCATACCATGCCATGGCTTGATGTCCTGATGAATCAAGACGCCTCCTACAGGAAAACCATTTCCCATCCCCTTGGCAATTGTAATCAGGTCGGCGCGGATGCCTGAGAATTGATGAGCGAAAAATTTTCCGGTCCGGCCATATCCCGACTGGATTTCATCGAGTATGAGCAGGCTTTGATTCTTTTTGCAGGCTGCTGCTGTGAACTGAAGAAAGGAATCTTCAGGCACATGTATTCCCCCCACACCCTGAATGCCTTCGATAATAACAGCAGCAACATCGGAGGTCAGGGCCTTTTGAAGAGCTGCAGTATCGTTGAGCGGAAGGAATTCAATATCGTGGCCTGCATTGAAACGCGACACGATCTTCGGGTTATCGGTGGCGGCAACGGCACCAGACGTTCTGCCGTGGAATGCCTTGCGAAAGGCAATTATTTTTTTCCGGCCAGTTGCGAACGAAGCAAGCTTCAGCGCATTTTCGTTGGCCTCTGCCCCGGAGTTGCAGAGGAAGAGCTGATAATCCGGGTAACCGGAGAGCTGCCCGAGTTTGTCAGCGAGCTTTCTTTGAAGTGAGTTTTCTACGCTGTTCGAGTAGAACGAAATTTTCTTTAGCTGTTCGGTGATCGCTTCGACAAACGTCGGATGGCTATGTCCAATGGAGATGACGGCGTGACCTCCATAGAGATCCAGGTACTTGGTACCTTTGGCGTCCCAAATCCACGATCCCGCTGCCCGAACAGGTTCGATGTTGAACAGGGGATATACGTCAAATAGTTTCATTTTAGAACAGCCTCAGCGGATCATTCAAAAATCAAGTTCAATCAGCGACCCCATTTTCAAATTTCAAATTGACTAATTTTCAAATTAGAACGCACTCCCCTTCAATTTGAGCCCCTCTGTTTCCTCCAGGTCAAACATCAGGTTCATGTTCTGTACTGCCTGGCCGCTGGCTCCCTTAAGGAGATTATCCGTGACGGAATGTACAGCGAGCATGTCGTCGATTTTCTCGAGGTAAATCAAGCACTTGTTCGTATTCACAACTTGTTTGATGTCGACCATTTCCCTGACAAGATGTGTGAACGGATGGTCCCGATAATACGCTTCGTATAACACATTAAGTTCATCCAGGGAATGGCTGCATCCGACGACGGAAGTGACGAAGATTCCCCGCGCGAAGTCGCCACGCCAGGGGACGAAATGTACATTTCCGAAGTTTGGATCCAGTGAGCGGAGTGTTTTATGCATTTCAGCCAGGTGCTGGTGTTGCAGGGTTTTGTAGGCTGAGATGTTGCTAGTGCGCCACGTGAAATGTGTGGACTCTTGAAGCGATTGACCGGCACCGGTTGAGCCGGTAATACCCGTTGTATGAACAGTACTTAGTTTTCCGGCCTTTGCCAGTGGGAGAAGACCCAGTTGGATGGTTGTTGCAAAACAGCCAGGGTTGGCCACGTCATGAGCCCTGCGAATTTCATCCCGTTGAAACTCAGGGAGGCCATAGACAAATGCCCGCCCTTCGGCGCCATCGCCGAGACGAAAATCATTTCCGAGATCAATGATGCGCGTAGTGGAGGGTATTTTCTGCTGGCTCAGAAAGGTCCTGCTTTCTCCGTTGCTGAGGCAGAGGAAAAGGATGTCAGCCGAGGTGTCAACGAATTGAACAAAAGTCAAGTCGGTTTCTCCGGCCAGGTCTTTGTGTACAGCGGCGAGGGACTTTCCTTGCTGACTTCGGCTCTGCACCGATGTTAGTTCTACCGACTGATGATTCAGCAATAGCCGGACCATCTCGCCGCCCGTATACCCAGCACCGCCTACAACCCCTGCTTTGATTTTCCCTTTCTTCATCCTAACTGTTTTTCACTTCTCACTTTCCACTCTTCGCTTTTCACTTTTTGATTCTCTCTTTACCTGATGATAAATCGCCACCTGGTTCCCAAAGATCCGCGTAAATCCTTTCACATCTTCACCCGACCAGCCCAGGTTCATTTCGCCGTATTTTCCAAACTTTGATGACATCAGGTCGTAAGGCGACTCAATCCCGTTTACCTGAAACCGGTAGGGTAGCAAAGTTACGCTCACTTCTCCCGTGACGTGCTGCTGTGAAGAAGTAAGGAAAGCCTCCATGTCGCGCATGACAGGATCCAGGTATTGCCCTTCATGAAGCCAGTTGCCATAGAATTGGGCGAGTTGGTCCTTCCACGACAGCTGCCACTTGGTCAAGACGTGCTTTTCCAGTGCGTGGTGAGCTTTAATAATGAGTACAGCGGCGGCCGCTTCGAAGCCTACACGACCTTTAATGCCAATGATCGTATCGCCAACGTGGATGTCGCGGCCGATTCCAAACGGGCCGGCCATTGCCTGTAAGTGGGCGATGGCGTCTATGGGGTGAGCGAAGAGCTTGCCATCAACCGAAGTGATTTCACCCTTTTCAAATCGGAGACGAACTTCTTCCGGACTGCTTTTCGTCACTGGGGTAGGCCAGGCTTCTTCAGGGAGCAGGCCCATCGAGTTGAGTGTTTCTTTTCCGCCGACGGAAGTTCCCCAGAGGCCCTTGTTAATTGAATACGCAGCCTTCTTAGCGTTATAAGTTATTCCTTTCGCCTGGAGGTATTCAATTTCAGCTTCACGGCTCAGTTTCTGATCACGGATCGGCGTAATGATCTCGAGTCCGGGTGCCAGGATTTGAAAAGTCATGTCAAAGCGAACCTGGTCATTCCCCGCACCTGTGCTTCCATGAGCTATTGCATCGGCCTTCAATTCGTTGGCATATCTTGCAACAGCAAGGGCTTGCGACATGCGCTCGGCACTAACGCTCAAGGGATAGGTACTATTTTTCAAGACGTTGCCGTAGACCAGGAAGCGAATCACCTTTTCATAATACGTCTTGGTTTCGTCTATCGACCGATGCGATGCGACGCCAAGCCTGAGTGCGCGCGCTTCAATATCTTTAAGTTCTGCGGGAGAAAATCCACCTGTGTTGACAGTAAGGGTATGCACTTCATATCCAAGATCTTTGGATAAGTAAATTGCACAATACGAAGTGTCAAGTCCACCACTAAAGGCCAATACAACTTTCTTCATAGAAAGGGGTTAAGAGAGCAAGGATCAGCGGCAGGCCAAGGGTACCATTGCCGTTTAGGATTTATACTACCAGAAGAACAGAAAACTGAGAATCGATTTACCTTTTTCTTCTCTTTCTCCTTCTTTGCGGCCCCATCCTTTAAGCATGACAAACTGCTTAAAATGGACCCACCGGTCAAAGAGGGTAAGGTTTTCCGCCATGACGCGCCGGTGTTTTGACTCATGTTCCAGGGAATCCATGATGTGACCATTTAAGGTAGTGGCCATCTTCTCTGCCGGATCGTAAAGCATCGCCGTACACATGCAGTTTGTCCGATCCTTGCTCATCAGGATTTCGTAATTGACGCAGCTGCGGCATCCTTTCCAGAACTCTTCGTCAGTAGTCAACTCGGAATACGTAACGGGCTCATACCCCAGGTCGGAGTTAATCTTCATGACGGCCAAGCCCGTAGTCAACCCGAAAATTTTGGCTTCAGGGTATCGCTTTCGGGACAGCGTGAAGATGTTGCGCTTTATTTCCTTGGCTACTCCCGATTTACGGAATGCCGGGGCCACAATCAGCCCGGAGTTGGCGACGTACTTTCCGTGCTCCCAGGCCTCGATATAGCAGAAGCCCACCCAGGTACCATCGGGGGTCAAGGCAATAACCGCTTTTCCCTCATCCATTTTTGACTGGATGTATTCCGGTGAACGTTTAGCGATCCCTGTTCCTCTTGCTTTAGCCGACTCAGCCATTTCCAGGGTGATCGTTTCAGCGTATTTTTTGTCGTCCGGGGTGGCCTCCCGAACCAATAGTGTTGATTCCAATTCGCGTATTTGTTATTGATGAAAAGTAGGAAATAGAAAAGTGCATCAAGCGGTTCCGCTTCGTGCGGACCGCCAAGGCACTACCGTGGCCTGCAGTATCAAATACGGATAAGTCGTCGGAAACCACGGATCACCAGGGGAAGGGAGGCAAACCGGCGGCGAAGAGATGCTTCTAGCTCGGTAAGGGTGAAGTGGTTTTTCAAATTCGTTATTCCAAATAAATCGTTTACGATCAGTTAGAAACCCCCCGAAAGGTTGGTACAAAATTAGATCATATTTAAATCAGATAAGCAAATCTGGTAGCGTTTTTTCAAGGAAATATTGACTTGTCGAAAGTATCCCCGAGCTAAGTAACTTTGCGCTGACATGGAGGAGTTTCTACAGCAGTATGGATACCTGGCTCTTGCTCTCGGCACCTTCGTGGAAGGTGAGACAGCTATTCTCGTTGCGTCGTCCTTAGTCTACAGCGGCGTCCTTTCCGGCCCGGAAACAATCTTTTTCGGATTTTTTGGCTCTTTCGTCAGTGACTGGCTCTACTTCCTGATTGGCCGATTCAATGGAAGTTATTTTGTAGCGCGGCGCCCGGCTCTCAAGGCCAAGTTGGAGCCGGCGCAGCGATTCTTTGAGACTCACCGCCTTCAGATCCTCATCAGCTACCGTTTTCTCTACGGCTTCCGCATTATTCTCCCGATTCTGATTGGACTCACCGGTGTTCGCCCTCTCCATTTCCTGGGCTTCAGCATCATTGCCGGGTTACTCTGGGCTACTGTTGTGGGCACGACAGGGTATTTTGCTGGTGCGTTCTTTCAGCTCACCCCCCAGTCATTTGAGCAACATGGTCTTTTGGTCATCCTTGGCTTCGGCACTTTTGGGCTTCTGGTGGGCCTCACAGTCAAGCGCTTTGCCCAGCAGAAGATGAAAGTACCTTCGCGGCCTTAGGACTTACTCATAGCGCAGCGTATTGGTCGGGTTAGTCATTGCGGCCTTGATGGTCTGTGCGCTGACCGTCACCAACGCAAGGAGTATGGCAACGCCAGCAGCTCCGACATATACAACTGGATTCATTGCCACATGAAAGGCAAAGCTGCCAAGCCATAACTCCATGAGGTACCAGGCTACCGGCCAGGCGATCAGATTGGCCACCACTATCAAAATGATAATTTCCCGGGATAGCAACACAAGGATGCCCGGGACGGAGGCTCCCAGCACTTTCCGGATACCGATTTCTTTAACGCGCTGCAACGTATTGAAAGTTGCCAATCCGAATAGGCCCAGGCAGGCAATGAAGATAGCAAGGCCTGAGAAGAGGGTGAATAACTGACCTTGTTTCTGTTCGGATTTGTATAGTCGGGCGTAACGGTCACTCATGAACTGGTAATCAAACGGGCGAAGTGGCAAGAAGGTCCTCCAGGTTTTTTCCAGGTGTTCGATACCCTGCTGAATATTCTCTCCCGAAATCTT
>JANPES010000086.1:0-5554 GCA_031423035.1 Cyclobacteriaceae bacterium
GATTTGTTCCATGGCACCATGGAGAATAGCGTGTGCAAATTTGTGCTGCGTCAGGAGCGAACTGATTCTGTCAACAGCGTCACGGTGGTTGCAAAACACCAGTGTCACCTCCTGGTTAAAGCCAGCCACCAGGCGCATGAGGGTCTCCACTTTGTCTGTGCTCTTGGTATGGACAAGATTCAACTTCAGTTTTGAATCTGCTTCGTCTTTGAGATAGTTGATTGTTTCTGGCCGTGAGAACGGCAGGAAGTCAGGCCAGTCCTGGTTTCGTGTCGCTGAAGTAAGAATGTGGTGTTGTTTTTCGCTGAGGGATTCGAAAATGACGCTCAGTTGATCCTGAAAACCCAGCTGCAGCGATTTGTCAAACTCGTCGAGTATAACCATCATTACTGCGCGGGAATCAAATGACTTCCGGGCTATGTGATCAGCTAATCTTCCTGGGGTACCAATAATTACAGCTGGCGCTTCGCTCAAACTACTTTGCTCAATTTTCATAGAATGGCCGCCGTAACAGCAACTCACCTTATACGAAGTTTTCATGGCCCGAAAAACTTGCTCTATCTGCAGGGCCAGCTCACGTGAGGGGGCTACAATCAGGGCTTGAACGCCCTTTTTTTGCGGACTTAGCTGGCTGACTAGTGGAATCAGGAAGGCAAGTGTCTTTCCGGATCCTGTTGGTGCCAGCAGCATCAGGTTTCGCGAAGTAGCCGCCTTTTGTATAGTGGCAACTTGCATTTCGTTTAGTTCCGTGATGGAGAGGTTCTTGAGGAATTCCGCGTTGAGGGCGTTCAGGTTGTCTTGCATGGCGCAAGGTAGTGAACTGGGTGCTGGGAACTGGGTGCTGGGAACTAGGAACTCGGCACTGGGTCATTGCTTGTGGCTCTACCTTTGAACTTTGAACCCTGAACTATTTTCCCCTAATTTCATACGCTTATCCTGCTAATCTTACCCCATGACCAAGACCAACTGGCAGAAGGAAATACAGCCCTTGATCAAGAAGTACAAGGGTAAGAGACATCCACTGGATTACAACGGGCTCTATGAACTGATTGTGATGGTGGTGCTTTCTGCACAGGATTCAGATCGGCACATCAACAAGATCGTCCCGGATTTTTTCAAGGCATTTCCGGATATGAAGGCTTTAGAGAAGGCCGAGCCTGATTCGCTATACCAGTTCATCGGCAAGGTTCGCAATTTCAGGAATAAGACGAAGTGGCTTCTCGAGCTCGCGAAAACGGTGAAGAGCGATAAAAATATTCCAACGACGCTCGAGGCGTTGACTGCCTTGCCGGGAATTGGGCGGAAATCAGCGAATGTAATTATGCGTGAGGCCGGCATGAAGGCCGAAGGCATCATTGTTGATCTTCATGTCGTGCGGGTGGCTCCGCGGCTGGGCATCGCTACGGGAACAGATCCGAAGAAGCTGGAGAAACAAATGATGGATATTCTCCCTGCAAAGGACTGGGGCCAGGTTGGTATGGCGATTTCATTTTTGGGCAGGGAAACCTGCCGACCGACGAATCCAAAATGCCCGGAATGTGTGATGAAGAAGGTGTGTGCGTATTTCAAGGCAAACAAATAGGCCAGAAGAAAAAGCTATTTCACAGAGATGCACAGAGGCATCGCGGAGATGCACGGAGAAGACAGTTTAAGACCTCATTCCCAAATCCCCAAATCCTCAAATCCTCAAATCCTCAAATTATTTAATCACCCACACACTATTCACATCATGCGCCGTGACCCATACATGCTCTCCCGCCACGCGTACAGCACCACTTCCATTTAGGGGACCATACACTTTATATATAGTGTTGGTTTCTGGATTGATGGCTTGGAGCATCCGTCCATTCTTGGCCCGAACCCAAACATTGCCTGCACCCGCGGCGATGTCACCTCCGGTACCGGGTGTTTGACAATCGATGGTGGCGACGACGGTGTTGGTGGAAGGGTCGATGCGGGTTACGGTACCATCGCCTTGATTGAGTGTCCAGATGCCATGCTCTCCTGCGGCCAGGAAACGTGGCGTAGGTCCAACAAGAATAGTGGCGACGATTCTGTTGGTTTGAGGATCTATTCGTTGTACACTTCCGATGTCCTTGCCTTCGCCAGTATTGGTGATCCAAACCGCATCAAAACCGAAGTCGACACAAAAGGAATTTGCCTTCACGGGAATTTCTGCGACAACCTGATTCGAGTTGGGATCAATTCGGGAGAGAATACCTTTCTGGTCGGACAAGATCCAAATAGAACCAGCACCTGCCGCCAAGCTCAGCTCACCCTGCAGATCGGCCACCGGGCAGGCAATGCGCGCTATAATTTTTCCACTCTTAATATCTATTCTCAGTACGGTGTTTTCACTGCAGCTGGCGGCCCATAGCGAACCGAACGCGACGATAGGAGCACCGCAAATACCGGGCGCAGCCACTGTCATTATGGGCGTGCTGCTTTGGCTCGACAGTTTTTGTACCACATCTGTGTTCGTTACCCATACGTCCTCACCATCGACAGCGAGAAAATCCGGATATCCGGAAATTTTCAAAGTAGCGCTGGCCACTGTGGCGATTGGTATTTCTGAAGGTGGTTTTGGCTCTAGAATAAAAGCATTGAACCTCTTGTGCGTTGGAATATTTTCCAGGGAATTCAGTTCTGCGTTTAGTTCATTTAGATTGGCCACGGTGAGTGGTAATGAAGGCTCATGAGGTTGATACGTAGTTCCTGTGGGATAGTCAAGGCCAACACTATCCTTCATTTCAATGTGATTACCAACAAGCCATTGTACTGGATGGTTGGCACAGAATTCACTCAGGCGATTGATACTGGAACTGAAAGCAGGCCAGTCGCGAACATACAACCGGCCTGGATAGAAAGAATCCCCCGTGAGAAGCAACTGTGTCTGTGGGTCGTACACGGCAATGGATGCAACTTCGTGCCCAGGGATCGGTAAAATCGAGAGGAGTCTGTCACCCAAATCAAATGTGGCATCCTTTAAGGGCCATTCGGTGAGGTGAAAGAATTGAGCAACCTCCTCCTGACTTAATCCGACTACCGTAGTATTGGGTTTGTTTTTGAATTGACCATCCGCAGCAAAGTGATCGCCGTGGGAATGCGAGTGGCCGACCACCAGACTGACGGTTCTTTTGTTCTTAAGCTGCCATTCATCAATGATGCTTCTTACCGTAGCGCAAAGCGGAAAGGCAACAGAATCTTCGGTAGCACCGGTATCCATCAGCAGCGCTTTATCCTTTCCAATAAACAAGTAAATAAACGGGGCCTCATAGTTAACGCACTTGTTTTGCCGCAGGATCCAGGTCGAGGCATCATACTGAACAACTTGAATGGAAGGCTCGATGTTTTCTGCGCAATTCAGCGAGCCATGAATCCAGGCAACATCTTGAAGCGATAACGGCTCTTCCTTGGGTGAGCAGCCTGCGAGAACCAGCATAAAAGCAAAGCACACAGCACTGACGTATTTCATCTTACTACAATTCTCTGTGAACCTCTGTGCATTTGTTTGGGCAACTCTGCGAAACAGGCAGTGCGCATTCTCAAATCCCCAAATCCCCAAATCCCCAAATTTACTTCAGGCAATATATGACCTGCCAATCTCCTTAATCGAACTAGTCCCCGCTTGACCCATCACCATCTCCAGTTCATCACGAAGGATTTGAAGAACAGCTTCGACACCCTCTTGTCCAAAAGACGCCAGGCCCCATATATATGGTCTTCCAACACATACAGCGCTGGCGCCCAATGCCAGCGCTTTAAAGATGTCTGTTCCCCTGCGGAAGCCGCCGTCGATGAGTATAGGGATTTTTTTGTTGATGACTGCCGCCATTTCCGGGAGCGATTCCAGCGTACCTCGTCCCGTTTCACTGGCCCGGCCGCCGTGGTTGGAGATGACAATCCCATCAACGCCGTGCTGGAGACAGAGCTGTGCATCTTCGGCAGTTTCAAGTCCCTTTATTACCAGTTTCAGTTTGGTGGTCGTTTTCAATTGTTCTACATAGTCCCACGTAAGCTTGGATTCGAATTTGATGCCAGCTGTTTTGGGTATCATCGGCTTCCGTTCAAACCGGTTATCGGAATGACACTTGGCGCAATCCCGGGTGTCAATGCGCATCATCCGTTCGAGGGTAACCCGATTGCTGCCAGCGGCCAGGTCAACGGTGAGCACCAATACTTCCGACCCAGCATCCTCGGCACGGCGGATCATGTCTTTGGTTGCATTCCAATCGTTTAGCGGATAAAGCTGATACCATACCGGGGCCCCACGTTCTTTAGTAACTTCTTCTACGGATGTGGTGGTCACTGTAGAAAGAATTTGAAGGTGGTTCTTGACTTTTGCGGCGCGTGCCGTGGCCACTTCGCCATCTTCATGAAATGCGCGTTGACTGCTGACAGGCGCCAACACAATGGGCGTGGGCCATTCTTTGCCAAACAGGGTAGTTCGCATATCCACTTGGGTTGGATCAATTAGCCGACGCATGCGAAGCTTTACTTTTGCGAAAGCATCCCGGTTAGCCTGGAGTGTGAGGTCCTCATTGACGCCAGTGGCCAGGTAGCCGTAATGGGCAGGTGGGAGTTTGCTTTTAGCTAACTTTTCAAAGTCGAACACATCGAGGGCGTCTGAAGCTTTTTCGATAAGATCAGCAAGCGTCTTTGTTGCGACTGCATTCTCTTGTGGCGTTGAGCAGGCAGCGAGAGATAGCAGCGGGCTCCCAAGTAAGAACTTGAGTAAAAGCCTGCGATGTTCTTGTTGCTGGGTAGTATTCATTCTCAATTTTGGTTCAAATTGTTAGACTGCTGGCTAGTCGCCTCCTTGTTTTTGTACGGATCTCGAAAACGCTCAATCCAGCACCTCATACAAAATGAGGGAATTCGTTTTGTTTTTCAAATTCGTTTCACCGATTCGGGAACAGGTGAACGATGTCTTGATTTTTTGGTATGATTTTTCAGTGATAAATGATGTATTTAGGCATAAGGGTTTGGTGTGATTGTTCCCCAAAATAGTAATTTTTATGATTAAAAGCGCACACCGTATTACATCGTGAGCCATAGGTTTAAATGCCAATAGTTAGAAACTAAAAGTGAATAGTGAAAAGTTCTAGTGGCCTATGTTTCCCTTTTCGTTTTTCACTTCTAATTGTATTTCTCTGTGCTCTCTGTGAAGCTCCCCACCTGCGCGAGGCGCTGCGGCGGGCAGGCGTGGGCTCCGTGCAACTTGTATTCCGCTGAACGGACATTTCAAAAAAGGCTATTACACGGAGATACGCGGAGGTAGCGCAGGGAACACGGAGAATGCAATGATTTATTTTATGTATTTCTCCGTGTTCTCCGTGAAGCCTCTGTGTTTCTCCGTGTAATAACTTACTCAGCGTGGCTGGCTGCCGGGCACTACGACCCGCAATGACGCCGGATGAATCTGCACATCAAATGTCTTGGATTGCTTCCCGGGCTCTCCATCCAAATGAATCGGCTGTTCTCTCGAAAGTTCGGCGTGGAAGTGCTTCGCCTTGATCAGGGTGGCGAATCGCGACCTCTGAATGTTTCCCCT
>JANPES010000087.1:0-5669 GCA_031423035.1 Cyclobacteriaceae bacterium
CGTGTATCGCGAACCCGCAGTCCCCGCAACAACGTTTAATTCTGCTGCTGCTTCCTGATACTGCCGCTGGAGACCCAGGATCAAGCCGCACTGCAGGTGGGCATATTCTGAGTCAATCGATTTAAGTTGGATGACAGTCCGGTAAGATGCCAGCGCTTCCCTGTACGACTTTAGTACATATTGGCAGTCGGCCATCCTAAGCACGCCGTCAATATAGTTGGCTACCAGAGTGCCTCGTGATACTTGTGCTTTAAAACTTGGTAAGGCCTTGTCGTATTGCTGAAGGTTGTACCGTGCATATCCTAATCCATATTGAATCGAAGAAACAAGTTCTTTTGGTAGTCGAGGGTGATCCAATGCCCTTTCATAGAACGGGGCTGCCTGTTCGTACTTCTTACCAACGGAAAAGGTTTCTCCCAGCCAATAACTGGCCTCTGCCGTATAAAGCTCATCAAGCGGAAATTCAAGAGACTTTTCAAAAAAAGCTGCAGCCTCAGCATAATTCTCTTTGTTAAAAAGCTCCGTCCCCTTCAAATACGTCGCTTTTTGGTAGGCTCGATCTACGGAAGGCGTCCGATGAGGCAACGCTTCGATGTAGGCGATCGCTTTATTAAAATTATTAGCATTGACATACGCTTGTGAAAGGAGTTCTTTGATTTCAAGGCTGTGGAAAGATTGAGGATAGAGCAGAAGTACCGATTCAAAAAGTTGAATGGCAATATCAGGTCTTCCCAGGTCATAGTTTATTTTAGCCGAAAGAAACAAACTCTCCTCGGCTATGCGGGGATCCTGCTTGAATTTCTTAGACGTTTCAAAAGCAGTGAGTGCCAGCGGCTTGTCATTCCTGTTAAGATAAATCGTCCCCAAGAGGTAAGAGGAATACATGCCCACTGAATCAACATCTGAGGCTGACCGCTTGAGGTATGACAATGCCAGGGTTTCATTGGATGTTGCCCACGCCGCATATCCAGCGCGATATAGGACCTGGCGACCCGCATTCTCATTTACTTCCAGATAGGATTCATAGCGTGGCAGCGCTTTGGCATAGTCAGATTTCCTAAACCAGGCTTCTGCTGTGAGCAAATCAAGGTCATCCCTGGAAGAAATATCATCGCGGTCAAGCAGGGGTTCGGCGTACCTTAGCAAGTCATCGTCCTTACCTTGTCGTTGATAAACGCTGGCTATCAAGGCAGGTACGATCCCTGTATAAGAAGTACTCTTTTCAGCACGTTTGAAATCGGTCAATGCATTGTCAAAATCTCCCACCGACAACTCGATGAATCCTGCGTAGTAACTGGCCGCGGGGCCGTACTGACCGCCTGAAGCTTTGACTGTATTAAATTGATCAAGCGCCTCCAGGAAATTCCGTTGGCTAAACAGGCTGTACCCCCAGTGAAATCTCCCTGTACCCTGACGTTCATTGTCAAGCGATTGAAAATTTACTTTGGTAAAATATCCTGCGGCTTTATTGTAATTCTTCTCCTCATAGAAATAGGTACCCAGGTCGTAGTATGCAAAAAAGGCACGCGGGTGTTTTGGGTAAGTCTCGAGGAATTGTTGTAGCAATAATTCACCATCGGAATGTAGCAAAGTAATTGCGCAGTACGCACGGAAATAGGCAGCTTCTACAGTTCGTGGGTCGTTAGTTGCGCGCGCATCCAAAAACTTGCCAAATGTCTCATAAGCGGTACCATACTCATGATGTACGAGCAGGTCCAGTCCGGATTGATAGTAGCCATCCGCACGGCCTTGAGACAGGGTTGCCTGTCCGTTGGCCCATAGGACTCCAACAAGAAGACTAATAAATAAACACGAACCTTTTTTCATTCGTCAATTCCTCTCAAAACAGAAAGGCCGGTCGTTTATTGCCGTACCCAGTTCAAAAAATACTTCCTGCGAAAAAATAGACTAGCAGGTCCTCAAAAATAGGAAATCCCCGTTAGAAATCCACCTTCCTTCCAGGAGATGTATGGAGCTTGGCAGAGTTAGTGTATCAATCGGAGCACAAGCTCCTTAAGAATTTGTCCCTCCGCGGTAGACCCGGAATTAAGGCCCTTCAACTTAAGGTCAGCTTCCTTAAGCAGCGAAACATTCTCCATCAACTTGCCAAGCGGATACTTCTGGAGCGCAATGGAGTAATCCCTCATGGCATATGGGCTGATCTTAAGCGCGTTACCGGCATCAGGGCCATTTTTACTTGAAGCCATTGCCAAAAGCATCAACTTGCTGTAGAAGCTAAACAGGAAGGCGACCACCATAATGAGTGGGTTCTTACGCGTATTCCCGGCAAAATAGTCGGAGATTTGACATGCCCGGTAAGCGTCTTGTTGGATTAACGCTTTCTGCAGCTCAAATACATTGAATTCCCGGCTAATGCCTACCTGCGACATCACATCCTCTTCACTTATCCTGTAGCCGGCCTGCTTGCCCGTAAGCATCTTGCCGATTTCCATTGACAGTCTACCCAAATCAACTCCCACCGATTCGCAGAGTACCCGAACTGCTTCACCCTCGATACTGAATCCCTTTGAACTCACATAGTCCTCAATAAATTCCGGCAATTGGTTCTCGTAGGGCTTTTTGAATGTCAGGCTGGTTGTCAGTTGCTCCGCCTTCTTCCCCAGTTCTTTTCGCTTATCGAGTGTTTTATACTTGTGACAGAGCACCAGGATGGTACTCAATGCCGGATGTTGAAAATAGTCAAGCAAAAGTTTTTGCCCGACCTCCTTAGACAGGTCCGGAATATCCTGTGCCTCCCGGACAATGACAACCTGTCTTTCCGCCATCATGGGAAAGCGCTTCGCGTTGTTTAAGATGACATGGACCGGAGATTCCTTTCCATATAGTATTACTTGGTTAAAACTCTTTTCACTTTCACTTAAGATATTTGATTCTATATAGTTGGAAATCAGATCGATATAGTATGTTTCCTCCCCTTGTAATAGATAAACCGGAGCGTATCGCTTGGCACGCAGATCAACCATTACTTTCTTCGCCGCAGTATCCATGGACTAGATTTTCTTCGAGTTCCGTAAGTTAAAGGCAGAGACCATACCAACCAATGCACCGGCGAGGTGAGATTCCCAGGATACATGCGGGCTTCCTGGAAACACCCCATAGAATATCCCGCCGTACATGACAAAAACGACTAGCGCGATCAGCAGCGACCAGAAGTCGAGACGCAATAGCCCAAAGAAAATCAGGAAAGATGAAAGGCCATAAATGAGGCCACTGGCACCGATGTGATATGAGACTCGGGGGCTCAGCAGCCAGACGAGAACGTTAGTAACAAAATAGCATCTCAGAAATACTACGTTTCCGATCCTTGGATAGAAGTAGAATAGAATTGACCCTAAGAATAGCAAGGGCAACGTATTGGATACCAGGTGAGCCAGATTCCCATGAACAAGCGGTGCGGCAAAAACGCCAATGAGCCCCGATACCGTCCGCGGCTTGATCCCCAACCAACCAAGGTCCATGCTGTAGAAGAACTCAACACTATAAACAGCCCACATGAAGAACACGACGCGGAAGGGAACGACAGAGCTTCCAATAAAGGACCGGTTACTCATCTGATCACCACTTTGCATTCCACGATTGTGTTTGGGATTGACCGGAAGCTAACAGGCCGGATCATCACCATGGCTAATTGCGATTCATCACCACCAGCTTTCGGTGAACCACTGTATGACCTGGACCTACCAATTGTACAAAATAGATTCCATTGGCCAATCCGGCGACTGATATCTCCTTAGCATTGTTGATGCGGTCATCGAAGTCTCCAAATTTGACAATCACACCACGCTGATCGATCAATTTCCATGTGAATCCTTCCAACGACTGGTCTGGCGGCGCACCGAGGAATACTTCTCCATTCGCCGGATTCGGATAGATGGATATGCCATTCAATGTAGTTGGCAATAGTTTCGGATCTTCGAGTCCGACAACCAAAGCACCTCTCTTGTAAGGCGCTTTGACAACTATGCTCTGATATATCTCTGATGTGTTCTTGTTCTGGACGTAAGCGACCAGTGTTAACTGTGAAGGGTTTGTAATAGGTACACTGATAGGAACATTATCCTTTTGCACAACACGACTATCTCCACCAATGAACGTGTTGGTTATTGTCTCTCCATCCGACCCAAACAATTGCTTCCGAAGCACGTTCTGGAAGGTACCTGTTTGGTCCTCCAGCAATGCAACCTGAGCAAGAATAGGTGTGTTGATTGCTGCTCTTGCGGTGAGCGTGAGCCTAACCGAAATCGTGTTGTTGACACTGGTTGCAATGGTATCCAAAACAAGATCAAATTGAGGATCAGCCAGCGCTCTTCGATCCGCTTCCACTCCATTAAAATCAAGGTCAGTGTAGCTTCCAGTGAACTTTACACCATCCAAGGTACCGTCAATTATAGTCGCCGGAACCTGACTGGAACCGTAAATAAGTGCGCGGGCAGCAGGGTCACTTGGGTTATCCAAATTCAGGGGATCTGAGCCAGGATAACTCGTGTGGTACTGAATATCATAGAAATCAGAGAAGCCCCCCCGTTTGCTTAACTGATCCTGATATCGTGTGTTAACCCACGTATCTCCCGTTACACTGGCTAACAAGGATGAATTGGTAAAATGCTCAACCAAAACATTCCGTTGCTTGTCGCCGATATAAACATTGTCAAAGGCAAAGCCATCGTAAGTTGCCCCTGCCGCATTCTCATCATTACTTGAAAATGCGATGCGTATTCGAACCTGATCCCGTACGGCGTTGGCGGTATCAATCATATCCAAATTGAACCGAGCGTTCTTCCAGCCAGTTGATTTGTCCGTCCACCCGTACTGCCCAATAATCTGCTTGCCGGGGTTAGAAACAATTGTCGCACTTGGTTCATACCAATTTCTTCCCTGATCACGTTGCGCGCCGGTTAGCCCCGCCAAAGGGCCAACGATAAACCAATTGTTGCCTCCATCCGTAGAATACTGCACCACCGCGCCATCCAGGTTTCTTTCTGTATCGCTCCAGTAGTCCATGGCGATCATGGGTCGCTTCAATTGTGTCAGATCAAAACACGGTCCGTTCACAACGGAAGATTCTTTGTTGTAATAGGTTGGGTTTCCATTGCTTACAATGTTCTGCTGCGTATACCAAGCGCCGGCACTCCCCTGAGCCGCAGTACTGATCGTTAGGCCTGAGGGTGTTCCAATTGCCCAGCTAATCGGGCTGAAGACCGGAGCAGCTAGCGGAGGACTGATTCGCAGTCCCTCCTTTGCCCAACTGCCATCATCTATCTCAAAATCATAAGTTTGCGGGCTACTGGGCAATGGTGTAACCGTCGCCCCACCCGGAAGAATAAACACCATCTGCGTTAACGGGGCACTGCATAAATCATTGGTATCCACAATAAGGTTTGTTGAATATGTGCCAACGGCATAGTTGTGCTGAGGATCCTTGAATGTGCCACTGGTTCTACCTCCATGTGTACCCATCGGAATCAGACCAATTCCTGGTCCGAGCACGTCGCCATCCCCAAAATTCCAGGTATAACCTGTGATCGTACTTATGCCAACATTTGATCTGTCTTGGAATTTTGTTGAGTCGTTTGTGCAAATGGCAGACCAGATAAAGTCAACAATGGGAGGGGGTCCAACCTGAATCAGGAACGTAGCAATATACCTGC
>JANPES010000088.1:0-24203 GCA_031423035.1 Cyclobacteriaceae bacterium
GAGTTGAATTTACCAAACCGATACTACTCTTATGAGCAGAAGGGTTGGAAATTTATTGCCTTGGACAGTATCAATGGTGAGAATGGATATCAATTGGACGATGCTCAATTTGATTGGTTAAGTTCAGAGATTTCAACGGACAAGCCGACACTAATTTACAGTCATGTCCCAATTCTTTCTATGGGAGCCCTGCTGTATACTACACAACGGAAACCGTTAGCGGAGGTGAGATTCCCTTCGGGCGACATGCACAATGATCATCAGCGCTTAAAGGACCTCTTTGCTAAAAACGGGAATGTACGGATTTGTCTAAGTGGCCATGTTCACTACATTGATGCAACGGAATACCTGGGCGTCAAGTATCTGTGTAATGGAGCAATGTCCGGCAATTGGTGGGGCGAACCTCTTCATCTTGATGAATTTCCACCCGTATTTACCATCCTTGATCTTTTTGATGATGGAAGCAGCAGTCAGGAGTATTTTTTCTACGATACGAACATTTAACTTACGAGCATGAGACGCATATTGATTTTACTTTTTGTTGGCAGCGCTTTGACAACGGCATTTGGCCAGTCTGTTCGTAAGACTGAGAATATCGTACTGATCACCCTTGACGGAATGCGATGGCAGGAAGTATTTGGTGGGGCGGATTCTTCGCTTATGAAACAGCAGAAAGCAATCAAGGACGGACAGGTTAAGCGGAAATTCTGGGACAATGACTTGGTTACCCGTAGGAAAATGCTTTTTCCATTTCTTTGGACAACCGTCGCTGAAAGGGGTCAGCTGATTGGCAGCCGCGGGGTTGGCAGCAAAGCGAATGTTACTAACAATCAATGGTTCTCCTATCCGGGCTACAATGAGTTATTGACAGGTGCTGCCGACAATGACCGTATTCATAGCAATGACAAATTTTACAATCCCAACACGAATGTATTGGAATTTATTAATGGCCAATCGCAGTTTGCCGGGAAGGTGGCAGCGTTTACGTCATGGGATGTATTTCCATTTATCATAAACGACAAGCGAAGTGGTGTTTTTGTGAGCGCGGGATTGATCGAAGCAACAGGCCCCAATGTATCGGTAGGTGAGCAAATGCTGAATCAATTGATGCCCGTTGTCCCTAATCCGCTCGGTGACGTGCGATTGGATGCCTTCACCTTTTACTATGGAATGGAGTATATAAAGAGAAATAAACCGCGTGTTATGTATTTTGCTTTTGATGAGACCGATGACTTTGCGCACCAAGGGGAATATGCCGCGTACCTCAATTCTGCCCGGAATACTGACCAATTCATTTCAGCGCTTTACGGCTATCTTCAATCTGACCCAGTCTATAAAGATAAAACCACGCTGATTATTACCGTCGATCATGGCCGCGGCAACGGCGCCGACGATTGGAATAGTCACGGTATACAAATCAATGGCGCGGATCAGATATGGATGGCTATCCTGGGCCCGGATACACCTGCACGTGGAGAAGTCAAAAACACCCAGCACTACCAAAATCAGATTGCCCAAACCATGGCGGCGCTGCTCGGCTTGCGCTATGAAAGCAAAAACACCACCGGGAAAGTCCTCGATGGCGTGATGAAGTAGTAGCAAACGCTCAGGAAACTGCCGTTGTTCCGGTCTTATTTTTTATCACTTTGACAACTGCCCTGACCTGCTTCTTCTTACCCTGTATTTTCTTAAGGTCCTTCTTGATTGTGCCGGCAAGCTTGTTGGATGCCTTCTTGACTGACTTCTTTGTCTTCTTCGATGGAGATAGGATATGCAGGTCAGTGATGGCCTTATTTACCGACTTCTCTATCTTGCCCCGAATCTCTTTTTTAGAAATTCCTGCAGCACTCGCCGTTTTTTGCTTTTTTGCTTTCATGGCCTCGTTTTTTAGATACAACAAACTTACATGATGTTAAGCAAACGCAGCCACATTTAACAAAAGCATAACACGGGTTGCGTTTGATCTGATTTCAATTCGTTTTGACTGCAATTCTGCATTAACGACCTCTCTTAGCGAAGTTTACCATACGAGGCATTTCTATTTTCGATAGTCGAGCGCCGGCTTTCGGTCGCCGATTAAGGCTTCGTATTTGAAATTCTCTCCACGCTTTGTGCGGAATTCCTTCCATGCGTCTTCGATCATGACCGGCGTTGTGAATAGATCCATCGCGGTGAGGGCCATGGTTTTTGCGGCCATCATCATGCCTTTCTGCCCGATGGTTGTTCCTCCCGCTGCGACGGCTTGCCAACTGTGGGCAGCCGTACCGGGGACCCAGGTAGCAGTTCCTACTTGTACCGTGGGCACCACCCAGCTCACATCGCCGACATCGGTGGAAGCTGAACCGTCGAAGGTGCGCAGCGGCTGAATGATTTGAGTTGATTCCAAGGGAGGCTGGTTATCCGTGGCGAATGTCTTCTGAATCCTAGCGGCGAATTCTCTTTCCTCTGTCGTATAGGTGTAGCCTCCGACCATCCGCAGGTTGCCATCCATCACTTTGGCGAGTATTTCATTGCCCAGCAGGTTAAAGACGCCGCCGGTGACTTCCACTTCCATGCGCGTATCGGTGCCCATTGCCGCGCCATTTGCCGCGCGCTCGATGCGTTCCCAAATGGACTTGACATTATTCCGCTGAGGATTGCGCACATAATAATAGACTTCCGCGAAAGCCGGTACCACATTGGGTGCCTCACCCCCGCGCGTGATGACGTAATGAATTCGGGTTTCCTGCGGCACATGTTCACGAAGCATATTTACCATCGCATCCATGGCTTCAACGCCATCAAGCGCTGACCTGCCGCGTTCAGGAGACTGAGCCGCATGCGAAGCGACTCCGTAAAAACGGAACTTGCCTGACTTGTTGGCGAGCGAAGATCCATACCCTGCGCTGCTTGCTGATCCGGGATGCCAGGTTAACACAACATCGGTATCATTGAAGAGTCCTTCGCGTACCATATATACTTTGCCGGATCCTCCCTCTTCAGCCGGCGTTCCATAGAAGCGGACGGTTCCAGTTTTGTTGTTGGCAATCAGCCAGTCTTTCGTTGCGATGGCCGCTGCTGCGGAGGCAACACCAAAGAGATGGTGACCGCACGCGTGGCCCGCGACCTGTCCGGGGATAGGCTTGAGTTCGGGCACTGCCATCTGAGCGACACCCGGCAATGCATCAAACTCACCCAAGATTCCAATCACGGGTTTACCCGAGCCATATGTCGCGGTGAAAGCTGTAGGCATTCCAGCTACGTTGGCTTGAACCGTAAATCCGGCTTCTTTCAGCATTTGCTGGAGCAACGCAGAACTTTTGTTTTCCTGAAACCCTACTTCAGCATAGTCCCAGATCTTGCTGGCAGCAGCAGCGTATTGATCACCGTGCGTATCAATGGATTTGATGACATCTTGTTTTGTTTTTTGGGCAGCGACTGGAGTCAATGCCGAGACGAGAAAAAACAGTAAAATGAAGAGATGTTTCATGGGTATAAGTTTTGCTCAAACTTAGACCATCGACAGCAAATTCTTGAAGAATTTATAGGGACGGCTGCCGTGTGTAAAGGGCGGATGCTTGTTGCTTTGCGCCCGGAAGCGAGGGTTTTGCTTTCTTCTCCACCCGAATAACAATCACTAGCAAAACGAGAATAATGAGGATCACAAGAAAAAAGGTGAATACCCGGATTATTTTCTTCAACCGCATTTCGTCCTCGTGTCGCTGCAGCACCGCTCCATAATTGCGGAACCGGTCAGAACTTCGGCTTGCAAATTTTTGACGGCGCAATCGAATCTCGTTCTTACTCATTGTACCTTAGTTTAATGTTAAAATGCCTGCGGAGTTTGTCAAGGGCACGGTACGTTCTCATTTTGGCGCCGCTCTCCGTAATATCCAGGATGAAGGCGATCTCCCGAAAGTCCTTATCCTCAAAGAACCGAAGCTCCAGCACCTGAAGCATTTCGGTCGGCAGTTCCTTGAGATGAGTCAACAGTCTTTGGATAATCTCTTCATCCCAATCACTGCCGGAGGAGGGGTCAGTCCTTTCTACCAATTCACGGATTCGAGCCTCTTCGATGCTAAATATCTTTTTTCCTTTCTTCTTTCGATAATGCTTGTAGACTTCGTTGGTGGCTATCTTGTACAGCCATGCAGAAAAAGGCAATCCCCGGAATTCGTATCTGGGCAAATGATGAAGGACATTGACAAAGGTCTGCGAGCATAGATCACCCGCAACATCTTCATCACCCGTTTGCCGCAGCAGAAAATAATAGATTCGGTCAAAGTAGGTCTCATAGAGTACAGCAAAAGCCCTGGGATCACTTTTCGATCGCTCGATGATTTCATACTCCCTCTGGATTTCTTCATCCCTCATGGCTAATGGGGTCTTTTTTTATAATGCCCATCAGCCTGATTAGACACATCGAAAGGTATGCGGCATGACTTCTGGTTTCCCTCCATATGCAAGAATCCCGTACCTTGAGGTAACGGATTAACACGTAATATCCGGAATATTGAATTTCGGTCATGCAACGGGGTGCGATTATTCTTTTGGCGGGTATTTTTCTTCTGGCCCGTAGCGAGGCGAGGGCACAACACCATGCACTTCGTCAATATACCGCGGTGGATGGCCTGCCGCAGTCGCAGGTCAATGCGATGGTTGAGGATCAATTTGGCTATCTCTGGATCGGGACTTCCGGCGGAGGCCTAGCACGCTTCGACGGGCGGGAATTTAAGGTTTACACAACATTCGACGGGTTGCTCAGTAACATCGTTACCTACATTTTTATTGATTCAAGAAAAGTTATCTGGACTGTCCACCCTCAGGGGATCACCCGATTTGATGGACTGGTGTTTAAAAAGTACCCATCGGCTGTATCAGCGGATGGGCTCAAGCGAATACGACGGATGGTGGAATACCGTGATACGATATTTATGGTGTCCAACCCGGGGATGATCGGCCGCATATACAACGATTCGGTGCATGTTTGGGCAAGAAACATTCTTCCGGGAAAGACCATCTTCTTTACGCACGTCACGGCCCGCAATGTTCCATGTTTTTACTTGAATGATAGCTCCTTTTTGACACCGACTAAGGATGGCTACAAAAGAATTTCTCACGCGCACGTGTTTAACCGGGCCTTCAACATGTACAACCACGGCGCTGAGGTATGGATGGAAACCGACAAAGGCACGTTCTCCCTTGACCTGGACAAAGGAACGTTCAGCCCACGTATCAAAATGATTGATCGGTATATTATCGCATACGACAGTTCAGAGTCCACTTATTGGACACGTAACGAGCGCACACTTTTTCGAGAGCGAATTGTTGGAAATAAGATTGAGACAGACACATTGCTGAAAGAAATTCCGATCAGTCAGGTGCTGCTTGACCGTGAAGGGAATGCATGGTTCGGGAGCGCCGGGAACGGATTGTTCAGATACTATCCTAAGGACTTTGAAAAGGTGCGCACGGGGATGCGAAGGGTCATGGCAGTTGAAAGAGCTGGCTCGGATGACCTTTGGCTGGGAGGCGAAGAATTGCTCCGGGTTCAGCGGGGCGAAACAAAAGCTTACCCACTACCCAACGGACCCGACGATGGTGTGCGCACGATAGCCACCAGCCCATCCGGAGACGTATGGGTTGGTTCCTATTCAGGTTTAGGTAGGTATTCGAAGGTAACAGACCGTTTTGCCTGGTTTAATCGCGAACATGGGCTTTCCAGTGCTTACGTCACCGCGCTGGAGTTTGATGAGCAGGGTCGATTGTGGATTGGCACTACAGGAGGTGGACTTAACCGGTTCGATGGTAAATCGTTCAACCCTTTTCCATCCACTGGCATAAAGAACATTGCTTCGCTTCGGTATCTCCCTGCGCAAAAATCGCTTTTCATTGGCACCGAGTTTGGTCTTTATGTCGTGAAAGGAAATAAACTATCTCACATTCCACTTCCCCAGTTTGAGAATACCACAATCCTGTCGATCGCTGCCTACCGGGATACACTCCTGCTGGCAGGATCTGGAGGTGCTGGCGTGGCAATCATTGATCCACGCAGAGCATCCAGAACATTTATAGGTCCCCGTGAAGGACTCCCTTCTGGCTTTGTATTCTTCGTTGCAGTGGATGAAACTGACAGGATTTGGATTGGCACTGAAAAGGGGATTACGCGGTTGAAGCTCAACGATAGGTTGGAGATCGTTGAAACACGGGACTTTGGTTTCAATAATGGACTGACGGGCATTGAGACTAATCAAAATGCCTACTATCTGTCTCCGAAGGAAAAATTCTTTGGATTGATTGATGGACTATATGAATTCAACGGCCAAAGCCGCCCATCGCTATTATCTTATCCCGTACAGCTAACTGAAGTGGAACTCTTGTTTGGAGAGATTCCAATTCATCCCTATGGGAAACCGGCATCAGGGTTTTTTAAAGTCCCGTCGCTGCTGGCCCTTCCCTCAGACAAGAATCATGTTACTTTTCACTTCAACCGAGTGGATAAGCGGTATCCGAATTCCGTGAGGTACCGGTATTTTCTGGAAGCGTTTGACAAAACCTGGTCCCAGCCGTCAGCTATGGGAATTGTAACGTACAGCAATCTTCCTCCGGGAAAATATGTATTTCGGGTGATGGCTACCAATCAAACGGGCAGCTGGGATTCGCCTTCGATTGCCTATAGTTTTTCCATTGAGGCACCATTCTATCAGTCGGCTGCATTCTATCTGGTGGCCGGAGGGTTGTTCCTTGGATCACTTGTACTGTTTATCCTTGTCCGTATGCGAAAGAATGTCTCGCAGGCGATACAGCGGGAGCACATTCGACAACAGGAGCAGGAGTCATTACGGAAAGAGATTGCGCGCGATTTCCACGATGAAATGGGCAATCAGCTCACCCGTATAATCAACTACGTGAGCCTTATGCGACTCAACGGGCAAGGACAAGGGCCTGAACTTTACCGCAAAGTGGAGGAGTCGGCGAAATATCTATACAACGGGACGCGGGATTTTATCTGGGCCATAGACCCGGTTAATGACGATTTGTCTAAATTGTTCCTTCACATCCGCGACTTTGGAGAGAAACTATTTGAGGAAAAGGGCGTTCAATTCAGGGCCTATAACGAAACGAGCGAAAAAGTGAAACTTCCCTACGGCTTTAGCCGTGAAGCGAATCTGATTTTTAAAGAAGCGATGACCAATGCGTTCAAGCACTCCGGTGCGGCAAATGTTTCTTTCCGATTGAAAGTTGCCGGGGAGGGATACCAAATTGTGCTGGAAGACGACGGAATTGGCTTTGACATGAACCAGGTAAAATCCTCAAACGGGATTAAAAACATACGTTCGCGCGCAGAAAAGATACGATCTTCCCTGAAGGTTGAACGACTGCCTGTAGGACGCGGAACCCGAATTGAATTGTACTTCACGATAACTAAAAAGAAATTCTATGACACCGCTTTCCAAAAAACGCGTACTCATCGTTGAAGACGATGCCGAAATCCGCAACAGTTTTGTTCTTATCGTCAATAGTTCAGAGAACTTTGTGGTAGTCAACGCATACGGCTCGTGCGAAGAGGCCATCAAACACCTCAACCACGACAAGCCTGACTATGTGCTTATGGACATCGTGTTGCCGGGTATGAACGGCATTCAGGGTAGCCGCATCATCAAGGATAAGAGCCCCTCCTCGGAGATCATCATGGTGACCGTCTATGAAGATAACGAACTGGTGTTTGAGGCATTGAAATCGGGTGCCACAGGATACATAACCAAAAGTTCCAACCACCTTGAACTTTTGTCGGCACTGGAAGAAATCTCGCGCGGCGGTGCGCCGATGAGCAGCAAGATAGCCCGCATGGTCATCGACAACTTCCACATCAACCCCAATTCACCGCTAACGAAGCGTGAGACGGAAATCCTTTCGTTGATTTCAGAAGGGAAGACCTACACGCAGATTTCCGAGCAGCTGTTTATTTCCAAAGAGACGTCCAAGACGCACATTAAGAACATCTACGCAAAACTTCAGGTGAACAGCAAATCGCAGGCATTGGCTCGGGCGGCGCAGGATAAACTGATTTAAGAAGTTGCAAGTCGCATGTGACAAGTTCCAAGTGAATACACGCTCAGCTTGCAGCCTGTAGCTTGAAACCGACGTAAGACCGCCAAAGCAAATGTTTATCCATGATGACTCAGGGAAAGGGTTTTATTAACCAAGTGATCCTCATCGGCCTGTTAGCCGGCGTGATGGACTGACGGGAGCTACTATCGGATATCTGCTATCCGGAGGAGTGAACCCAGTGCGGATTCTCTTTATATATTGCCAGCGGCGTGTTTGGCTCCGCTCGTCTATGGTTGCCACGGTAATCCTGATGATTTGTATCGGTCAGGCAATTTCAATTGCAGCTCAACGCTATAACTCCGGTGAGCAACAAAAATGATGACCATTCCCTGAAATATCCCTTACCCGGCGTGATTCCCTGAATGCTCTTGCTGAGTATCTTTGTTTATCAATTTTGGGTAAGGGTAAGGTGGCTGCTCCTAGGGTCATGGGTGGATTTAGGGCAGCCACCTCCTTTTTAATCCCCGCTCATCCTACTGCCTGTTGAATTCTCCTACCTGATTCCTTAGCTTTTGGGGTTTAAATCCCAATATGAATAAAATTCTACTTCTGCTCCTCTTGGGAGCCACTACCCTGACCTTCGCTCAAAGGAAGAAATCATCCGCAGAGGCAACGCCCCCTCCGGCCGCCCCCCCCGCCCCCTCCGGAATCGAAGCCAAGACAGCCGGGATGAAGAAGTTTTCAGGCTATGTCGAATACTACTATGATGAGAAGCAGGACAAGATCTATTTTCTCATCGACAAGTTTGATACTGAGTTCCTCTATGTAGAATCACTTACCGCCGGCATAGGCTCCAACGACATCGGCCTCGACCGAAATCAGCTGGGACGAGAGCGCGTTGTGAAATTTGAGCGAAAGGGCCCCAAAGTCCTGCTGTCTGAAATCAACCTGGGATACCGCGCCATCAGCAACAATGCCATGGAGCGCAAAGCGGTGGAGGATGCCTTTGCATATTCTGTCCTTTGGGGTTTTACGGTTAGTGCTGAGGACAATGGAAAAGTGCTCGTGGATGCAACTGACTTCCTTATGCAAGACGCACACGAGGTGATCGGCAGGCTTAGAAGTGCCCAGCAGGGTAATTATACACTTGATAAGTCTCGTTCGGCTTTTTATCTGCCCAGAACAAAAAATTTTCCACAGAATTCAGAATTTGAAGTTACACTTACGTTTACCGGTCAACCCACCGGTGAATACATTCGCAGCGTGGTCCCTACGCCCGGGAGCGTGACTGTTCGTGAGCACCATTCTTTTGTACAGTTGCCCGACAATAACTACAAGCCCCGGAAGTTTGACCCGCGTGCAGGGTATGGAAGCATGTCTTACTATGATTATGCGACGCCAATCAACGAACAGATTGAGAAACGCTTCATCACGCGACACCGCCTTGAGAAGAAAGATCCCGGGTCTTTACTTAGTGAAGCGGTGAAACCCATTGTATATTATATGGATCCAGGTACGCCTGAACCGATTCGGTCCGCGCTCATGGATGGAGCCCGGTGGTGGAACCAAGCCTATGAGGCCGCAGGATACAAGGATGCCTTCCGGGTGGAATTGCTCCCTGAAGATGCAGACCCCATGGATGTCAGATACAATGTCATTAACTGGGTTCATCGGTCGACCCGCGGCTGGTCTTACGGTGCGTCCGTCTTGGATCCCCGCACAGGCGAAATCATCAAAGGCCATGTGAGTCTTGGTTCATTGCGCGTGCGTCAGGATTTTCTGATAGCAGAGGGCCTTATCGCTCCCTATGAAACCGGCAAACCTGTTTCCAAAGAAATGGAAACCCTTGCATTAAGTCGTCTTCGGCAGCTTGCAGCCCATGAAGTAGGACATACCCTGGGGATTTCTCATGCCTATTCCTCCAGTGCGGAAAATCTGGCTTCGGTCATGGACTACCCGCACCCGATAGTCAGTCTCGTCGATGGGAAGGTAGACATCAGCAAAGCATACGATGACAAGATTGGTGCATTCGACAAGGTTGTGATTGCTTATGGTTACCAGGATTTTCCCGAGGGAACAGACGAAGACAAGGCCCTGAATGATATCGTCCAGAACTCGCTCAAGGATGGCCTTACCTTTCTTTCTGATCAGGATGCCCGACCTGCCGGCAGTGCCCACCCCTTTACTCACTTGTGGGACAATGGTAAGGATCCTGCTGCTGAGTTGAACCGCCTGCTCGACATCCGAAATGTGGTGATGCGTAATTTTGGAGAGAACAATATTAAGCCCGGCATGCCGATGGCCATGCTTGAAGAAGTATTGGTCCCGATGTATTTTTTCCATCGTTATCAGGTGGAAGCTGCTTCAAAAATGATTGGTGGACTAAACTACCGCTATGCTTTACGGGGCGATGGACAGCCGGTAGCGGAGCTTCTTACACCACAACAGGAAATCAACGCGCTAGAGGCGTTGGTTCGTACCGTTCAGCCCGCTACACTGATGCTCTCCGAGAACTTGCTTAGAAGCATTCCACCGAGGCCCCTTGGATACTCACGCCATCGGGAGTTGATCAAGATCAGAACAGAACTAACCTTTGATCCATTGTCGGCGGCAGAAACTGCTGCAGACATGACTTTCTCAATGATTCTTCATCCCGCTCGTGCGAATCGTCTGTTTGAACACCATTCGCGGGATGCGCGCCTTCCTTCTCTGGAAAGTGTCATCGACCGGCTACTTCTGGCATCCATCAAATCCGCCCCCAAGAACGGATACGAGGGTGCTGTGCAGATGGCTGTGGATTACGCGATGTTCAGCAACTTGGCCAAACTCGCACTTTCAACGGATGCAGCACCACCGGCCCGGGCAATAGCTTACGCAAAATTAAGGCAGTTGAAAACCTGGCTGGCCACACGCCCGACCGCAACGGAAGAGTGGTCTGCATTCTACGCCTATCTGTCTGATCTAACCGGAAGGCTCAACGACAACCCTCAGGAATTCAAGATTCAGCAGGCTTTGCAATCACCTCCGGGGCAACCGATAGGAGATTTTGACCTCGACTTTTGTGGGACAATAAAATAAGAACCTAACCAAGATTGATATGAAGAAGTTGTTAATGACGCTGATCACGCTTTGCATTGTCAATGCAGCAGTTGCTCAGAAACTTGATATGGAAAAATTCAAAGGTATGAAACCGCGAAGTATCGGTCCGGCCGGCATGAGTGGAAGGATCACGGCCATTGATGCAGTTGTAAACAACCCGGATATTATTTATGCCGGCGCGGCATCTGGCGGCGTATGGAAGTCAACAAGCGGCGGTACTTCCTGGGCTCCTATCTTTGACAAAGAGACAACGTTGGGCATTGGTGCCATTGCCATTCAGCAGAGTAATCCTTCGGTGATTTGGGTCGGAACAGGGGAGGGTAATCCACGCAACAGTCTGAATGGAGGCGACGGAATCTATAGGAGTCTGGACGCCGGAAAGACATGGAAGAAAATGGGCTTGGAGAAAACACGGCATATCCACCGCATCATCATTGACCCGAGCAATCCCAATACCGTGTATGTGGGTTCCATCGGCTCACCCTGGGGCGATCACCCGGAACGCGGCGTTTATAAAACCACAGACGGCGGCGCAACATGGACGCAAGTTCTTACCGTCGACAGCAAAACCGGGGTTGGTGAGTTGGTGATGGATCCAACCAACCCTAACAAACTAATTGCGAACATGTGGGAACACCGTCGGTTACCCTGGACATTTAAGTCAGGTGGTCCGGGATCAGGCCTTCACATCACCTACGATGGAGGCAAGACCTGGAAAAAAATCACGAGCAAGCAAGGGCTGCCTGAGGGCGACCTCGGCAGAATGGGCATTGCCATCGCGCGCAGTAAGCCGGAAATTGTTTATGCCCTCATCGAGTCTAAGAAGAACGCCCTTTACCGTTCCGAAGATGGCGGTGAAAAGTGGACGATGATCAATGACAAGACGGAGATTGGTGACCGGCCGTTCTATTATTATGAGATCTATGTGGACTCGAAGAATGAGAACAGGCTCTACACCATCTATTCCCGCGTCAATGTCAGCGAAGATGGAGGAAAGAGTTTTTCACAAATGCAAGCCAACATTCACCCGGATCACCATGCCTGGTGGATTAGTCCGGAAAATCCTTCGTTAATCATTGAGGGCAATGACGGTGGAGTTAACATCAGCCGCGACCGCGGGGCGAGTTGGACCTTTGCTGAAAATATTCCGGTGGGACAGTTCTATCATATTAATGTAGACATGGACCAGCCCTACAATGTTTACGGCGGCCTTCAGGATAATGGATCATGGGTTGGTCCTGCATACGTGTGGCGCAACTCCGGTATCCGGAATTCGTACTGGCAGGAGTTATTCTTCGGCGATGGCTTTGATGTTTCACCTGACCCCGACAACAGCCGCTATGGTTATGCAATGTCGCAGGGAGGAAACCTGGGCCGTTACGACCTGGAGACCGGCTATACCAAGTTCATCCGGCCTACGCACCCCGATGCGAATTTCAAGCTGCGTTACAACTGGAACTCCGCCCTCGCACAGGATCCCTTCAAGAGCGGCACAATATATTATGCGAGCCAAATGGTTCACAAATCCAATGACAGAGGAACAACTTGGGAGATTATTTCTCCAGACCTGACCACCAATAACCCGGAAAAGCAGAAGCAATTCGAAAGTGGAGGTATGACCATGGATGCCACAGGTGCTGAGAACCACTGTACAATCATTTCCCTTGGCGCAAGTCCTGCAAAAGAAGGTGTGATCTGGGCTGGTACGGATGATGGGAACGTGCAAATCACACAGGACGGTGGTAAGTCTTGGACCAACGTAACGGCCGCTATCATGGGGATGCCAAAGAATGCATGGGTTCCCCAGATTCATGTTTCAAAATCCAATGCAGGTGAGGCCTTTGTCATCGTCAACAACTATCGGCAGTTTGACTATAAACCTTACCTATTCCACACAAGCGATTATGGAAAGACATGGGAGAGCCTTGTTATCGGCGTCCAAGTAGGTGAAAGCAATTACACACTTGCTGTAGCGCAAGATCCGGTGGAACCCAAGCTCCTGTTTCTCGGAACTGAGAATGGATTGTTTGTGAGCATCGATGCAGGTAAGAACTGGACAAAATGGACAAATGATTTCCCAGCGGGAGTGCCCGTCATGGATTTGGTAATTCATCCACGCGAACATGACCTTGCCATCGGAACTTTTGGACGCGCGATCTGGGTATTGGATGACATCCGTCCACTGCGCGAACTGGCCAAGTCAGGAGAAACTGCGATGACGGCGGTTGTGAAAATATTCCCTGCACCGGATGCATATCTCGCGTCCATCCAGCAGCCATCGGGACCAAGGTTTGAAGCGGACGCTATATATAATGGTCAGAATCGTCCAAGTGGAGCTCGGATTTCCTATTCCATAAACAAACCTGCTGAAACCAAGAAGGAGCCGGAAAAGGTAGATCCTAAGTCAGGGAAGAAACCGGTAGAGGTCGCACCGGCTAAGCCGGAAGATAGTAAGGTGGGACGTGCGGCAGCAAAATATGACTCTGTCAAGCTGGAGATTTTCAACGCAACGGGCAAACTAGTCAATACCCTTCGCCAGAAGGCCCCTGAAGATATGGGTATCAACAGAATGACATGGAATCTTACTGAACAATCGCAGCGGCAGCCTTCGCGTGAACGTCCTAGACCTGGCCAGACAGGCGGCCGCGGATTCGGTGGATTTGGAGGAACAACCGTGGTACCGGGTACTTACAAACTGAGGATTCTGTATGGAGGTCAAAAGGATTCAACCATGGTATCCGTCAAGGCCGACCCGCGCATCGACGCACCTGTTCCGGTATTGGAAGCCCGCTACGCCATGGCCAAGAAACTGGAAGGAATGACCAAACTGGCCTCGCAAGCGACCGACCGTTTGATTGAAAGCAAAGAGTTGACGGAGGATTTTGAGAAACGGATCAAAGAATCCAAAAAGCCAGAACTTAAAGCGGCCACCGATAAGACAAAAGCGATCAAGGATTCAGTGACCGCCGTTTTCGACTACATCCTCGGCCCTGAAGACAAACGTCAAGGAATAACAATGAGCAAGGAGCCGAGCCGATACTCCTATGTTCAGACGGCGGGGCAATATGTTTCAAGATCACGCGAGCCGATTGGTGAAACAGATCTACGGGTGGTTAAGCATGCGGAAGAGAAAATGTCGGAGATCGTGAACCGGGTAAACAAGTTCTATTCAACAACCTGGCCTGAATACAAAGCCATGATGGATAAAGTGGATTTGTCACCGTTCAAAACCTACGAACCCCTGAAACAGAATTGATCACGTAAACGATGAACCATTTCCTTTTGCCATTGGCCGGGAAGTGGATCATCCTTTTCTGACACCATGATCAGGGTCATTAGCCAGACATATCAATACCCCGGGAGCAACCGGATATCTTTCCCGGACTTCCATTTTGCGAAGGGGAAGCACGGCCTCTTGCTGGGAGATTCCGGGAGCGGGAAGACAACCTTGCTTCATTTGATAGGAGGGTTGTTGCACGCGCAGGCTGGAAGGATCGAAGTAGGTGGGGTTGATCTTGCTTCCTTGCGGGAATACTCCCTTGATCAGTATCGGGGGCAACATTTTGGTTTTGTCTTTCAGAAGAACCATCTGATCAGCGCACTCTCTGTAGAGCAGAATCTTCTTGCGGCACCATTTTTTGCCGGACTGCCGCAGGAACCTGAACGTGTGGAGGCCCTGCTCACGGAACTTGGCCTTGAAGGGAAGCGAAAGGCAAGGATCAGCGAGCTAAGCCAGGGACAAGCACAGCGGTTAGTCATCGCCCGAGCGCTACTTAACAGACCTTCCGTTATTTTGGCTGATGAGCCCACTTCTGCCCTGGACGATAAGAATTGCGAAAAAGTAATTGAGCTGCTACTGGAAGCTTCCTCCAGCCATGGCGCAACGCTCATTGTCGCCACCCACGATCAGCGACTGAAGTCAAAAATTCCACATTATGTTCAATTATAAACGTCGATGAACCTGATCATTTTGGTTTGGAGCTATCTCAAGGCGCGGCCGCTGACCACCGTGCTTAATGTCATTCTGCTTGCCGTTGGCATCTCGGTCATCACTGTTCTGGTGCTATTCTCAAATCAGTTGCAAGAGCGGATCACATCGAATTCAAAGGGGATCGACCTGGTTGTTGGAGCGAAAGGCAGTCCACTTCAGGTGATATTGTGTAATGTTTTTCATATTGACTTTCCGACAGGTAACATCCGGCTTTCTGATGCTGAGCGGATTGCCAGGCACCGGTTGGTGAAGAAAGCAATACCCCTGGCATTGGGGGACAGCTACCTGGGCTTCCGCATAGTAGGCACAAATAGCGACTACCCTGAATTTTATAAAGCCGAATTGGCTGCAGGTAATTGGTGGTCTTCTGATATGGAAGTCACTCTGGGGGCCGTAGTCGCGGAACAATTGAAGTTGAGCCCTGGAGCAAAATTTCTTAGTGCACACGGACTTACATCGGAAGGGCATGCACACCAAGAACATCCCTATGTCGTTGTCAGTGTCCTGAAGCGAAGTAATACGGTGCTTGACAACCTGATCCTTACCAATATTCAGAGCATCTGGCTGGCACATGACCTTACAGAAAGCGGAAAGGCCCCGGTTAATCCTTCGACCCTTGTTTCCCGTCACGAAGCAGGTGATTCAACACGAGAAGTAACTTCCTTGTTGATTCAGTATCGCAATCCGTTGGCCGTAATTCAATTGCCAAGGTATATAAACAGTCAAAGTAACCTCCAGGCAGCGGCACCTGCGTTTGAAACAGCACGGCTGTTTTCGATCCTGGGTGTTGGAGCAGATGTTTTTCGTGGGTTTGCAGCTGTGCTGATCCTCATGTCTGGTTTGAGTATTTTCATCGTATTGTACAATTCCATGAAGGAGCGGCGGTATGATCTTGCAATTATGCGCGCGATGGGCGTGAACCGGGTGAGGTTGTTTATGTCTGTGGTTTTGGAGGGAAGTATGCTCACGACGCTGGGGAGCGCCATCGGATTGTTGCTCGGGCATGCGGCACTCTTCGCGTTCACGATGACAGTCAAGGAGAGCGCGGCCTCGGGGACGCAGGCGGCCGTATTTTATCCGGAGGAAGTCTGGCTTTTCGTTGGGAGTATTGGGCTGGGGATTCTGTGTTCGTTGTTGCCTGCCATCCAGGCCTATAAGACAGACATTCATACAGTATTGGCTGGTAATTAGGATCTGGTCGGGCATGTACTTTCGCTGCATCCCAGACGTCTGTGTAGTTAGCCGCTAAGGCCAAAGACGCGAAGTCTTCGCCAAGCCTTAACTTTGTGCATCTTAGCGATTTGCGTCTTCGGGGTGAATAAACACGCTCATTCCCTTGGGCGTCAAGAAATAGTTTGAAATATTACCATCGTGAGCACTATCTTTTGGCCCTCAAATGGGGGTATATGAAACGTTATTTGTTCTTTCTTTTCTTCCTGGTAGTGGTCAACCACGCATTTGCACAACCTGAAGGCTGGGCGCTATTTGCCAAGACAAAATTTGAAGCAAAATACAGCGATAAGTCGGCGGAATATTTTCTGTATCCTGTGTTCGCCGCGGACCTCAAGAGCATGGTAGGAAAAGAAGTAAGCCTGGAAGGTTACTATATGCCCATTGACATTGAGGGGAATGCCTACATCATTCTTTCGAAGTTTCCCTACAGCCAGTGCTTCTTCTGTGGTGCCGCCGGTCCTGAGTCAATCTCTGAAGTGGTGTTTAAAGAAAAGCAGGGAAAATTTGAGATGGATCAGTTTATCCGTGTGAAAGGAAAATTGAAGTTAAACGAGGCGGACATTGAGCATGGAAATTTTATCCTGGAAGAGGCTGTACTTGTAAGTAAATAATCATAGACCCAATATTGGTTGGTTCCAGTGCAAAAATTGACAATGCTAAAACTGCTGCGCAAATTTCTGCCCATTTTATTTATCGTATTACTGCCTGGCTGTGCAAAGGATGAATTAGCTCCGTCAATTCCGGTTAAAGAGGGTACGTGGTGGAATGATGAAGTCTTCTATGAAGTATTTGTAAGGAGCTTTTACGATTCGGATGGCAATGGGAAAGGAGACTTCAAAGGGCTGACGCAGAAGCTGGACTACCTCAATGATGGTAATCCAAACACGAACAGTGATTTGGGTGTAACCGGCATTTGGCTTATGCCGATTTTTCCGTCACCCAGTTATCATGGTTATGATGTTTACGACTTTCGGACAGTTAATACGCAATACGGGACCATGGACGATTTCAAAGAGTTCGTGGCTGCAGCCCATGCGAGGGGAATTAGCGTCATCATAGATTTTGTAATCAATCATACCTCTTCTCAGCATCCCTGGTTCACGAATTCAGCCCAGGGCGCAAGTGCGGAAAAACGTGCATGGTACATTTGGGACAGCACCAACCCAGGATACCTTGGTCCGTGGGGGCAGACGGTCTGGCATCAAAAGAGCGGAGCATACTACTACGGGCTATTTTGGTCAGGGATGCCAGATCTGAATTATCTGGAGCCAAAGGTTACAGCAGAAATCAAGGAGATTACCCGGTTCTGGTACAATGATGTTCAGGTGGACGGATTTCGCATTGATGCCGCACGGCACCTGATTGAAGATGGTCAAATCCAGGAGAACACCCAGGCCACACTGGATTGGTGGAGTGATTTCTACGCGTTTCAAAAAAGTATTGACAAGAACCTGATGACGGTGGGTGAAGTTTGGACAACAACAGCCAATATTGTTCCGTACACTGATAAGCGATTGGATTACTGCTTTGAGTTCGATCTTTCATATGCCATAGTGAGTGCTGCGAAAAATGGAAATGGTGGTGGATTACAGAGTAAGATCCGAGAGGTGGTGAATTCATATCCTGATCTTCAGTACGGCACCTTTCTCACCAACCATGATCAAAATCGGGTGATTGAAGAGTTGAATGGTGATTTAAATAAATCAAAGCTAGCGGCCGGCATATTGCTGACTTTACCTGGAGTTCCATATTTATACTACGGCGAGGAAGTGGGAATGAAGGGTGTAAAACCGGATGAAGATATACGACGGCCAATGCAATGGACAGCCGGAGCGAACGCAGGCTTTACAACCGGAACACCGTGGCGCGCCATAAATTCAAATTATGCTGCGTTCAATATTGAAACCATGAAGGGTGACCCAAATTCACTTTGGAATCATTACCGAAGCCTTATCAATGCCCGCAAACTGCATGTTGCCTTAAGGCGTGGAACATGTGAAGTAATGGATCCTGGCAATAGTTCGATTGTAGCGTTCGTTCGCAACTCACCCGGGGAGAGTATGTTGGTTGTACACAATACCAGTTCCACCCAGAAGTCTGACGCCCAAATTTCCTGTAGTTCCAGCACGCTCTCACCCGGCACCTATGCAGCCACCGAAATACTGACCGGGAGTGTTGCTGGAGACCTTGTGGTGGGCACTTCGGGAAGCTTCTCTGGTTACACCCCTTACACAACCCTGGCGCCTTTCGGCTCTTACCTTATCAAACTGGTAAGAAAGTAGCCGTGCGCTGCGCTCATTCTTAATTGAATGGAAATGTCAATCCTGCCGCGGGGTTGCTACCTTTGCGGAAGAAAAGGAACTGCTCTGCTCAATTAAGGGTGTTGCAATGCCCTGAATTATTTACTTTCTCGTATCGATTATGTTTTCAAAATCCTGGCTGATCATTAGGGATGACTCAAAAATGACTTTTGAGGTGTGCGGTCAGGAGTCGAATCCCGATCCCTTCATGAACAACATTCATGGAATGCAGAAAGCAGGAATGAGCGTAAGTTGCCTGACGCCACCAGTGACGAATCAAAGCGCAAGCAAGGACGTTATTAAAGTTGTGGGATATACCAGGGAATCCGGACTACAGAAAAGACTGCTGAACGCCTACAAGGAGAAAACGCGCCGAGATTTTGGTGAGTGGGAAGAGTAAGGTTGGTTACTGATGATCGGACCCGGGGAGAGTACGATCTGTAAACATCTACAGCCTATTGATTTCCTACCGATTGCCTCAATACCGGATAGCTTCGTTGCATCCACTCAAACGAGCCGAACAGAACACCACAGAAAACAAGATTGCCTATAGCCATGTTCCGCAGGAAAGGAACGGCAAGTCCAAGGCATTTTGTCAAACCGCTCCAGTCTTTGGTGAAGGGGAGCCCGGTGGTAACATCCACTCCGCCAATCCATACTCCAATGTCTGTGATGAGCCAGTGGGCCAGGGCGGCACCAATTCCTGCCAGGCCAACCGTTAAGAAATTGACTTTCTTAACGAAAGTCCCCAGGATAACCATAACAGCAAAGCTTCCGTATGTCCAAAACATTTCAGTGGAAAAGAACGACCACTGGTCTGAATAGTACATCCGGTTGAGTAGGAGGTCACTGATCCACAATGCCAGAAGTGGGATAAGGAAAGCCTTCCAGCGACTTGAAAAGTAGCAGCCACCAAAAATCGCGATGGCGCCAACGGGCGTGACGTTGCTAAGGATGCTGAAAACCGGGCTGGACTGAATCAGCCGAAAAGCGGCTGCCAGTACGATAATCAATAACAGCGTGGTGGTACGGGGATTTATTGCGTTGATAGACATATGTTATAATCTAATATTCAATCCTGCCATGAAATTCACTTGTTGTGTGTTGTAACCATAGACTTCTGCATAGTTCTGATTCAAAAGATTCTTGGCGTCGAGCCATACTTTGAGATTGTCTTTCCAAATTGTGTACTCTACATATAAATCGATGAGGGTGTACGGCTCAAGAACGACATTTTCAGTATCAAAAGTCGATAAATTAAAGTACAAATCCGAACGATTTCCAATCGTCTTCAAGTTTGCGCTGATGAAGAGTTTTGGAGTCACCTTGTAGCTTACATTGACTCCAAGCGAATGCTTTGGTCTGCGGAAGAGGTTGTTGTAGGTTGAATCTTTTGGCCCGCTTTTGTCGGTCACTTGCCCATCGACGAAGGCATAGAACGTACGGAAGGTCAGAGACGCATTGGGTCTTGCATTCAGTTCAACCTCTAGCCCATGGTCGCTTTGCTTATTGAGGTTGACATACTTGGAAATGAATGTTACCGGGTCATACGAATAGAAGATCACGTCCTCGATATTACGCTGGAAGCCGGTCACCCGTAGATCAATTTTTCCATTTTTGTTTATGAGTTGAACGCCGCCTTCCAGGCTCTGACTTTTTTCTGGTTTCAAATCTGCATTTCCACCATACGAGCCATAGAGTTGATTCAGATTAGGGCTTTTGAAGCCACTGGAAAGGTTGGTGAATAGTTTGACTTGCTTGTTTATCCAAAAGGCGGGATTCAGGCTGTAGGTAAACACATCTCCAAATTTGGAGTGATGGTTATATCGCCCCCCAACTTCGGCAGAGATGCCATGCCAGGACCTCACAAAGAATGAGGCATATGGGCTGGTAAGCGTCATGGCGGGATCCTTTTCTGTCGTCGTCGTATCCAGCATGTTGATCTCCTGCGAGCTCACGCCAGCCAGCAGTTGCAGGTGCTTGCCCAGGTCCTGATTCCAATATACTTCTGCCTGATTGAAGCGCCCCTTGAAATTTGACAAACCAAAATCTGAATCAAACGTCCGGTCAGTGTGATCAATGCCGTATAGAAAATTGATGGCTCCATGATTCAAGGTGTAGGTCGCGGCCAGTCCACCATTGATCAGCTTGGAGGTATTGTAATTCTTTTTTGAGTCAGTGAACCCACCTGCATCATATGCACCGTTGAACATGTTGTAACGGAAATAGGGTCGGAAAGATAGTGATTGATTGGCCTGAATGCCGAGGTTGATTTGAAGGGCGCTTTGGTCGAACCCGTCCTTGTCGAAATTTGCCGTGCCGGTAGAATCTTTGGCTTCGCTGAACCCATCGGTTTGAAATCTGGAGTATCCAATGTTGTAGTTGAATTCTTTGGTGTTCCCCGTGATGCTGACTGCGCCGCGTATTGAGTTGTATGAGCCATACCCAAGATTTCCGGCAAAGCCAATTGTTTTGTCGCCAGATTTCTTTGTGAAGATGTTGATGACTCCCGCGATGGCGTCACTTCCATACAATGTCGATTGGCTGCCTTTCAAGATCTCTATGCGCTCAACCTGGTCGATTGGAATCAGCCGGAGGTCATAGGCTCCCCCTCCGAGTGCGGAAGGATCATTGAGGGGAATGCCGTCAAGCAGCACCAGCGTGTAATCGCTCTTAGCTCCTTGTAAGAAAACTGATTTGTCTTTTCCTGGATTGCTGTTGGCCCCATTAATGATCAGGCCCGCTTGCTCCTGGAGCAGTTGTGCCAAGTCCTTTCCGGAACTGCGGGCCAATTGTTCCTCATCAATGATGGTGAGAACTTTGGCTGTCTCGACTACATTCTTAGGAAATTTGTTTGCTGTAACCACGACCTCCTGCAACGGGGAGGAAGTAGTGTCTTGCTGGGCGAACATTTGATTTGGTGCCAGCCACCAAAAGGCAATTAAAGTGATTGCCCATACTTTTTTCTCTTCTTTCATGATGAAATAAGTTAAACGGTTGAAAAAAGAGTAAAAGGCTGATCAGATGATAGAAGCCCGCATTGGAATTGAGACTCCCTTCAATCTTAGTCGCTTTCTACCCGAAGCACTAAACTTAATTTGTAAAGGCAGGTCTCCTGGCTCGTACCCTGTTGCTGGTCTTCCCATTCGTCAATCGACGGACAGTGACTCAAGCGGTAGCAACGCTTAACAGTACTTACAGTAGCGGGAACTGCTCCGGATTCACACCGGATTCCCTTTTAATCTGGTCATCGTTGTAGCGATCACCAAAACCAATACGGCGCAAGTATAGGAATTTAATTCCAATAGTGGAATTTCAGGAGGAGCGCTAGCAAGTTGAGCTCAACTGATTTTCAGAAATACGTCGAGAACCCAAACTGGAACCCGGCCGTTCGGGAAGGCGGGTTGCCGAACAAGTCCCGCTGCCAATTGTATCGGTAATTGAGCCGCACAACGGTGGTCGGGTGCGGTCGCCAGCTGAGTGAGCCCACAATAGAAAAGAAATCATCGGCGATGGGTTGGCCGGTTTCGGCAAAGGTGCTTGTGTTCCAATCCGTGTACTCCAGACGTGTTGATGCGTTGACCACTGATTTCTCGAAGCCGAAAATGGATTTTCTCAGGATCGGCTGCACAATATCAACAAACCCGCCCACCTGACCCTCACCATATTGCTGTGTATACGTGTCAGGCACATCCACATTGACAAAAGCCCACTCGGTAAATACATACGTTCCTGTCCGCTTAATGGTAGTATTGAAATCAAGGGCCCACACATCCACACGCCTTTTAGTATCCAGGGTGAGGCCATCGCTTTGATACATGTTATAGACTCCTCCCATGTAAGAGAGCCCTAGCTCGCCAATTTTCTTGTTTCGGATGGCTGCCTTCAGGGTGTACAGGGGTTCACCATTAAAGCTTTCTTCAAAGCGGTCTGGGTTCAGTTTGGTGGCCGGCAGGAAGGTCCTATTCTGATCGTTGGAGATAATCTGATCGTCAAAACCATTGGTCAGGTAAGCTTCATAAGCGTACACCCAGTCCTTTTTGTATTTCTTGCCGTAAACGCCGAACCCCACGTTGCTCCAGGTGGCCGGCAGCATCTGCGTGGCAGAAACCGGACGGTCAACAAACTCCCACTTTGGACCGTCGTGATTTTGATTGAAGGCTCCGATGGGATTCATCACGATGCCGCCCCGGAAATTTAATAGGGGATGAAACTCAAAATCTACCGATGCAAATTCGATGTTGATTTCCTTGGTTCCGTCTTCAAATTCGATCTCCGACAGGAATTTGATGCGCTTATAAATGCTTGACGCAATAAACAGGGTAAGGCGTCGCATTTGAAACTGACTTCCTTCCGAAACGCCATCCGTGCTCAGGCGCTCCCAGTTTGCTTCAACATAACCACCAAGTGAAACAGGTAGTTTCCCCACAGCCAGGAACGGCCGGCTGTACACGGCATCCATGTTCAATAGTAGGTTCGCGGTATCTTTCGGAACTCTGCGCAACAAGGTGCTGTCAATCTGGGCAGCGGCGCCAAGGGGCAGCAAAAGTATCAAGATATGGAGCAGCGACTTTCTCATAGACTACTTCAATTCGATTAATAGCTTTTGCGGTTCATTAGCAACGTGGAAGGTGCGAAGCGAACTTTCGGCGGGACCGAGTGTTACTTGGCCTTTGTTATTGAATTCGCTTCCATGACCCGGACAGTGAAGATGATCGCCAGCAACCTGAAGTTCTGTTCCTTGATGGCTGCATTTCATCTGAAGGGCGGAATATTCGTTTTCTGAAATCCGATAGAGGCATATCGGGTACTCGAGCTTTTCGTTTCTTACAATGATGTAGTCGCGTAGCACAGTACCCTTTTTTGTAGCAACCACAAACTCGGATTTCAACACTGAGATCCCGCTAGACTCCATGGTCCCGCTGACGTAACGCGTGGTTTCACAGCCGATGAGGCCGGCCGCCCACGGCGTGATCATGCAGGCGCATCCGATCTTAACAAACTGTCGCCGGTGCATTGTCATAGGCTCTCCAGGAATTTTATGAGTTGCTGTTTTTCAGTGCCTGACAGGGCAGTGAAATTGGTTTTGATGGTTGTTGCCTCACCGCCATGAAGGAGAATGGCTTCCTGTATGCTTCGGGCCCTGCCGTCATGGAGAAGAAAGTAACCTCCGCCCTGGGACTTTTTTGATAAACCAAGTCCCCAAAGCGGGGGCGTGCGCCATTCTGCTGTTGTGGCAGAGCCCTCCGTGTATCCGTCGTCCAGGGCTGGGCCCATATCGTGCAGCAGGAGGTCCGTGTACGGATAGAATGTCTTTTCGGATAAAGATTTGATTGGGCTAACTCCGGTTTTCAACTGAGGAGCATGACACGCATCGCAATTGAGGGCATGGAAAATCAACATTCCTCCTTCAATCTGATTGTCTTTGTTTCTGGGTACTGGGGCCTTGAGGGTTTGTAAGTAGAAGACGACATCCTGAATTGTTTCTGCGGATATCTCAGGATCAATTTCCAGGTCTGTAAATGTGTCGATGGGCTCAAACGAGGAGT
>JANPES010000089.1:0-4085 GCA_031423035.1 Cyclobacteriaceae bacterium
CAATTGATTGATTTCTTCTTGCAAGGTGATACGTAATATCAATTGGGTTCCCTCAAGGATCACTGCCTGTTCGACGCCTTTGAAGCCGACAAATGTTACGGTGAGGATTTGCTCACCTGATGCGGTGCTGGGAAAACTGAACATGCCTTTGCTGTCCGTACTTGCCCCGTCATATGACCCCTTCAGGGAGATATTCGCTCCTGGGATGGGACCCCCGCGCTCATCGACTACTGATCCTGTAATCATCGTTTGCGCAGCCGAAAGGCCAGAAAGAAAAACAAAACTCAAGAGTATTAACTTCATCAGCCCTTTTTAGTGCGATTACACGACAAAAGTGTATGCCCGAATGATAGAAACCCGGGCGGATATACCGGACTGTCGTTAGTGCCGGATGAGTTGTTGAGAAGAAAGGATGGGCATATGGGACCAATGATTATTTTTGCCCCTCAGAACACGCTATATAATTGTAAGAATGGCCGAATACAGCAAGGAAGAAATCAGCAGGATTGAGGATAAATGGCGCTCCGCCTGGGAGAAGAATAAGGTCTACAAGACAGAAATGGACCTTTCAAGGCCCAAATATTACGTCCTGGATATGTTCCCGTATCCCTCCGGGGCAGGACTCCATGTTGGTCACCCGCTGGGCTATATCGCATCGGACATCGTTGCCCGCTTTAAGAGAATAAAAGGATTCAATGTTCTGCATCCGATGGGCTTTGATGCGTTTGGGCTTCCAGCCGAGCAGTACGCCTTGGAGCATGGCATTCACCCAGCTGTCTCCACACAACAGAATATTCAAAACTTCAAACGACAGCTCGGAAGGATTGGATTCTGCTACGATTGGTCCAGGGAAGTACAAACCTGCGATCCCTCCTACTATCGATGGACGCAGTGGATCTTTATCCAGATCTTCGACAGTTGGTACAACCGCAAGAAGGCAAGGGCGGAGCGAATAAGCACCCTGATCGCCCACTTCGAATCGGAGGGAAACATATCACATCCATTTCCAAATCTCAAGTTCAAGGCTCCATCAGGAAACGATTCATTCAATGCTTCGGAGTGGAAGGCCTATGACGAAAAGACACGTCGTGAAATTCTCATGACCTATCGCCTCGCTTACCTTGCCCATACGGATGTAAATTGGTGTGAGGCACTGGGGACTGTCCTCGCCAATGATGAAGTGATCAATGGCGTTAGCTATCGCGGCGGATTTCCAGTGGTGAAGCGACAAATGCGGCAGTGGAGCCTGCGCATCACCGAATATGCCGAGCGGCTTTTGTCGGGGCTTGATCAGATTGATTTTAGCGAGTCGATGAAAGATATCCAGCGGAACTGGATTGGAAAGAGTACGGGGTGTTTGGTTACTTTCAAGATCAAGGGACTCACCCCTGGCCCCTCTCCCCCGATAGTCATCAGGGCAGGCTCGGAGAGGGGAGACACACCCGATGTAGCTATTGCTCAAGATTTTATATTTACCTCAGATGCCAAAACTTGGAAAGCTCTAAAGGACTCTGCCCGCGAGAATAGAAAAAATCCAACAGAAGCAGAAGACAAAATATGGCAGGCACTAAGAAATTTGAAACTTGAACATAGATTCAGGAGGCAGCATTCAATTGGAAGATTTATAGTTGATTTTGTTTGCATAGAAAAAAAGTTGGTCATTGAAATTGATGGACCAATCCATGATCTTCAGAAAAGGGAGGATGCAGAACGCACCCAGATCATTGAAGATTCGGGGTTTAAAGTAATCAGGTTTTCAAATAAACTTGTCTTGACCAGAATTGATGAGGTCTTGCAGAAAATCAAGACTGAACTCACCTCCCCCTCTCCTTTGGAGAGGCGGCTGGGGGGTGAGGTCCTAACCGTCTTCACCACCCGCCCCGACACGATTTATGGAGTTGACTTTATGGTGCTCGCGCCTGAGCACCCCCTGGTGAAAGTGATCACAACCGAAGCACAGCAAAAGGAAGTTGATGATTATCTGAAATACGTTGAAAGCCGTTCCGAAATAGATCGCATGGCGGAGGTGAAGAAAATAACCGGTTGCTTCACCGGTGCGTACGCCATCAATCCGCTGAGCAAGAAAGAAACTCCGATTTGGATCAGCGAGTATGTTCTTGCTGGATATGGCACAGGCGCAATAATGGGTGTCCCCTGTGGTGATGAACGTGATCATAAGTTTGCCAAACATTTCAAGTTGCCGATCACTAACATTATTGGCAGTTTCTACACTGGAGAAGAGGCCAATCCTTCCTACGAGGCAACGCTGGAAAATTCAGGCGTGTTCAACGGCATGCTCATGCGAGATGCGGTTCCGGCCATTATAGCCGAATTGGAAAAGCTGGGCGTTGGGAAGCGTCAGATAAACTACAAGATGCGCGACGCTGGGTGGAGCCGCCAGCGGTACTGGGGCGAGCCCTTTCCGGTTGTCTTCCGTGAGGATGTTCCGTATGCGATGGAAGAAAAAGATCTTCCACTCACCCTCCCCGACTCTGATAATTTCAAACCCTCGGGCAACGGCGAGGGTCCGTTGGCCAACCTCACCAACTGGATTGACTTTGCTCCCGGACAAAAGCGCGACAGCAACACGATGCCGACGCACGCGGGTGCTGCCTGGTACTTCTTGCGCTACATGGATCCGCACAATCAAAAGGAGTTTGCGGGAAAAAAATCGCTGGACTACTGGAACCAGGTGGATGTATACATTGGTGGATCAGAACATGCTGTGGCGCACCTTTTGTATTCACGGATGTGGGTGAAGATTCTGCACGACTTAGGATACCTCAATTTTGATGAGCCGTTTAAAAAACTGATTAATCAGGGAAAGATAACCGGTGAGTCCAATTTCGTATACCGACTCTTGAAGGGAACATTCTTCTACAGTGATCAGGATGGTGAACTAGTAGAAACTGATAATTTTCCTCCAGTATTCATATCAAAGAACCTCAAGGATCGTTTTGAGAATGGAACATTGAGTCAAAAGGAGGCGGCTTCAATTTCCAGGGTCGAGATTCTACTTAATAACAAATTCACCCGCGTAGGCGAAAAAGGAAGAGTCGACTTTATTACTAAAGCATTTACTCCAATGAGAGTTGATATCAACTTAGTTGAAAATGACAAGCTTGATATAGAACGTTTCAAAAATTGGAGACCTGACTTCAAGAATGCGGAGTTCATTTTTGAGAACTCAAACTCATCTGCACATGGAGAGGCTGGTGACTATTTGTGCGGCTCTGCCATTGAGAAGATGAGCAAGTCTTATTCCAACATCGTTAACCCTGACGACATCATTGACAAATACGGCGCAGACACCCTCCGCATGTACGAAATGTTCCTGGGACCACTGGAGCAATCCAAACCCTGGAGCACCAACGGAATTGACGGCGTCTACAAATTCCTGCGTCGCTTCTGGAACCTGTTCCATAACAGCACCGGAAAATTCGGCGTTAACAATGAGGCAGCCTCAAAAGAGGAACTTCGTGCACTGCACAAGACGCTTAAGAAAATAGAATCTGACATTGAGAACTACAGTTTCAATACATCGGTGAGCGAGTTTATGATTTGCGCCAATGAACTGAGCTCGCTAAAGTGCAACAAGCGCAGCATTCTAGAGCCGCTGGTTATTGCCCTTTCCCCGTTTGCTCCCCACATTGCGGAAGAACTCTGGTCGCTACTGGGTCATCCGGATACGATATTGAATGCAAAGTATCCGGCCTTCGAGGAGCAATATCTGAAAGTCAATTCCCATGCTTATCCCATTTCGATCAATGGAAAAGTTCGGGCGACCATGGAGTTCGCACTCGACATGCCCAAAGAGGATATTGAAAAGCTCGTGCTGGCTTCAGAAATTCTTAAAAAGTGGAGCGAGGGCAAACCGCCTAAAAAGGTAATTATCGTACAGGGAAAAATTGTCAACGTCGTACTCTGACAACCGGCGTGCCAGGTGACACGATGTATGGCGGCTCCATCAGCAGAAATTGTGGCACTGCTTGCGTTGGCATCGTAACCCCGGGAGTCATTCCATAAGTCCGTTCCGCCAATTGCCGATAGTTATAGGAAACTTGTTCGGGATGACGGAGCGCCTG
>JANPES010000090.1:0-6072 GCA_031423035.1 Cyclobacteriaceae bacterium
ATAAACCCACTCACTTCAATCATGGATGTTGCCGGCTTGATGGACCCAAAGAACTCGCCATGTGCCTTGCCCACTTCTTCCCAATAGCGAATGTCGGTAACATAGATTCTTGTGCGCACTACATCATTTAGGGAGAATCCGGTTTGTATGAGGACGCGTTCAATCTTTTGGATAATGAATTTGGTTTGGGTATAGTAATCCCCTATCCCAACAACAATATTCTCGTCTACCGCAACCGTGCCGGAGACCTCTACGGTATTTCCGATGTGAACTGCCCGGCTGTAGCCGATGATGTCTTCCCATTTGGCGCCGGAGGAGATGTTCTTTCGTGGTTGCATAAAGAATTTGATTATACCTAAAAATGGAGATTTGCGGGGAGATTTGAAAGGTCGCAATCCCCAACTATTACTAATTTGCACTCCATGCAAAGCCCCTTCTCCCCCGACGAACTAGCCCGCTACAGCCGGCATTTTGTGCTGCCCGGATTTGGCGTTGAGGGTCAGACCCGGTTGAAGAAGGCCTCCGCGGTGGTTATCGGTGCAGGGGGACTTGGCGCGCCTGTGCTGTCTTATCTTGCTGCAGCAGGAGTTGGGAAAATAGGGATTGTAGATGACGACATGGTAAGCCTGTCCAACTTGCAGCGACAAATTCTGTTCACCACCGAAGACATTGGCAAAGGCAAAGCAGATTGCGCCCGGAACCGACTAATTGCAATCAACCCAGGATCTATCGTTCATTCTATTCCGGTTCGGATCACTGCCACCAATGCGCTGGATCTTATAGGTCCCTACGATATCATAGTCGACTGTACCGATAATTTTCCGACTCGATATCTGCTCAATGACGCATGCGTTCTCTTGAACAAACCTTTGATCTACGGATCCATCTTCCGCTATGAGGGCCATGTCTCGGTTCTTAATCATGCCGGCGGCCCCACTTACCGTGATCTCTACCCTGCTCCACCGAAGCCCGGAACTATTCCGGATTGCGAGCAAGGTGGCGTGCTGGGCACTCTCCCCGGCATCATTGGTTCTATCCAGGCCAACGAAGTAATCAAGGTCCTGACGGGTGCTGGCGAGACCTTGTCGGGAAAACTGTTTCTACTTGACAGTCAAACGATGGAGACACGAATCATCGCCTTGCCAAAAAAACAAAACCATAACATCAAGAATCTGATCGATTATGATCAATTTTGTGGTTTAGGAACAGAAACAAAAGACAAAACAATGAAAGAGGTTACAGTTCAAGAGCTCAAAGCGTTACAAGATGCCAAAGGTGAGTTTCAATTGATTGATGTACGTGAGCCGCATGAATATGACATCTGCAACCTGGGCGGAGAACTCATCCCCATGGCAGAACTTCCTCATCACGTTGGAGAAATTTCAAAAACCAAAAAGGTAATCATCCACTGCCGAAGCGGTGGCCGCAGCGGAAACATGGTGCAGTGGCTGGAGAAGAACCACGGATTTACAAATCTGTATAATCTGAAAGGGGGAATTCTGGCTTGGGCGGACCTGATCGATCCAAGTGTGACGAAGTATTAAAGTCGCAGGCTTCAAGCAGCTCGTTAAGAAGGATACCAACCTTGAACTTTGAACTTTGAACTCGTAACCCCTACCCCACTTTCACGCCCAGGTTATCACCCAGCATAGCAAACTGCTCAAGCCACTCCTTGGCTAAAGCGTTTAGCTTCACTTCGCGGTTTTCCATCGAAATTTCAAAATACAGGTTCTGGGCGCGGTGAAGATTGGGTTCCAGTTTAAATTTCTCGAGAATAGGAAACAAACGAATAAGGCGCTGAATGCGTTTGACATTCTCGCGCTCACCACGAATCCTTTTTAGTTCGTCATAAATACTCTCTCCAGCACTTCGCTCTACTGTCTTCGGATCTTCAATTTCCAAATTCCAGCGTTTCATTTCAGCAACGATGCGTTCTAGTGTTTTGATGTTGATCCGATCCGGGCGGAAACATTTGATCAGGTCGGCATTGAGAATATACGCGAATGTTGTGCGGTACGCATTGGGAATCGGGATGTCGTTGTTTGACAAGGCATTGACCAACGGGTAATCCCGGTTGTATGTTCTCCGGAGCGATGCTTCGATGTCTTCCAGGCCCTGGCGGGCAATCATATCCAGGATCTTGCGTTTCTCCTCTTTGAACAAAGACCAGATCGAATATTTTTCCGGCCCAAAATAAGTTTGCATTATGCTGATCACATCGCCGAGTCTGCCATCTTCAAACGCATCATTCATCCGAAACTGCATGCCGGAGAACTTGTCGATCTCGATATTGAGGGATAGATTCCCAATCAGATCGTGCTTACCCAGGTAGATTACAGCAAAGGCAAATCGCTTTTCGGAACGTGTAACCAGGGATCGTACTTTTGTAATTCCAATTACTAACTTCTGCTCACCCGCCTCCTTTTTGACGAAGAACTCATTGGTTGCCTGGTAGTTGAATAGTGGTAGATTTTCAGGCTCGTCTTCAAAGATCGATGACACAGCATAGTGCATCCCCACACGCGAGAGGTTTGTCTTGGAGGGTATCACCAATTTCTTGTAGACGCCAGCACCATCTTTGTAGGCGGCCTCGTTGCTTGGGGCTTTTTCCAGGCGGTTGAGGAACTCCCCTTCCAAAACGCGCTCGGTCAATTGCTTGGAAAGTTGAACGGCACGGCAAGCGTACTGGATGACTTGAACCGTTTCAATACCAGAGAGCTCATCAAAAAACCATCCGCAGCTCGTGTACATCAACATGGCATGTCGCTGCAACTCAAGCAGCCGCAGGGCCTTGTTCACGTCAATGTCTGCCCTGGCATGCTCCTTCATAAAGCGGTCGATGGACTCATCGTTGCGCTCCAGAATGATTTTAACGTACTCATTTCGGGCACTCCACGGGTCGCGAAAGATGGCCTTCCCTTCAGTTTCAAATATTTCAATAAGGGTATCCCGAAGCCAATCCAGCGCCTCACGAAGTGGAGCACGCCAGGTTTGCGTGTACCCGGGCTTACCCGAGTTGCAACCACAATTGCTTCGCCAGCGCTCCACACCATGCACACAACTCCACGAGCTGTTCTCAATTATTTCCGCTTCGTGTTCTGGTGGAAACATCGACAGAAAATGCCCATAGTTAGTCAGGTTGACATCCTTGTGGTTGTCGATATAATCGAGGCAAAACGCCAGAGCCATGTCTCCGCTTTTGTGATGATGACCATAGGTTTCGCCATCGGTGGCAATATTCACCAGTTGGGGTGACGTGTCGCTGTCTTCAAATCCTTCCATCAGGCGCTCAGCGAAACGCTTCCCGTCAAAGAGAAGTCCGTTGAACGCTACCCCCTGCGAGATATCTCCATCATAAAAGAAAACAACAATACTTTTTCCGGAAGGAAGATTGCAACGGTATGCCTTGCGGGTATCTACGGTCTGATCATTCACGGTATGCCAGTCGGCATCTCCAACACGGCGGGTTGCTTTGGCTTGACGTGGGGCAAGCACGGTAAATACAATTCCTTGTTCGGCGAGTACCTCAAGCGACTCTACATCCACTGCCGTCTCCGCCAACCACATCCCTTCCGGAACACGGTTGAAGCGTTGCTCAAAATCCCGTATTCCCCATATGACTTGAGTCTCCTTGTCCCTCCGATTCGCCAAAGGAAGAATCATGTGGTTGAAAACCTGTGCCATAGCAGAACCATGACCGCCGAAACGCTCGATGCTCTCTTTATCAGCTTCCAAAACACCCCGGTAGGCTTCCTTGTCATAATGCTCCATCCATGACAAGAGTGTCGGTCCAAAATTGTAGCTAATGCGGGCGTGGTTATTGGTGATGTTCTTGATGTCACCCCCCACTTTGTCCAGAATGCGCGATGCGGAATTGGGTGAATAGCACTCGGCGCTGATGCGTTCGTTCCAATCGTGATACGGATGCGCAGAATCCTGGATCTCAATTACCTCGAGCCAGGCGTTTTCCCGGGGAGGCTGATAAAAATGACCGTGAATGCAGATGTATTTGTTCGTGCCCAATCGACTTGGTTTTTGTAGCCTAGCTGCCTAATTCAAATTCCGTTACTTTCTCTTCCAGCTTTAGGACACTAATGCCCAAGGGTGGCAGGACAATGGTGACTGAATAGTCACGGTTGTGATATTTCACGGGGGTGGTGTTCATTCGGCCACCATTTAGCCGGCCAGTGCCACCAAATTTGGCGTCGTCAGAATTAAAGATCTCCTTCCAATATCCCCGGGTTGGCACGCCCACCCGATAGTGCTGTCTAATCTCCGGTGTAAAATTACAAATAACCAGAAGGGCATCTTCGGGGTTATCGCTTTTGCGCATATAGCAAATCACGCTGTTCTGGCGATCATCATAGTCCATCCATTCAAACCCCTTGGCGTCAAATTGATATTGGTACAAGGCAGGCTCTGTGACATACAGGGCATTGAGTGCTTTGATCAGCTCCATGATACCCCGATGCAATGGATGTCCGGTCACGTGCCAGTCCAGCGTTCGGTCATGATTCCATTCGGTCGACTGGCCGAACTCGGCCCCCATGAACAACAACTTCGTTCCTGGATGAGTATACATGTATGCATACATCGCCCTCAGGTTGGCGAACTTTCTCCATTCATCCCCTGGCATCCTTCCCAGCAAAGAACCTTTGCCATGAACCACTTCATCGTGGGATAATGGAAGCATGAAGCTTTCCGTAAACGCATACATCACACTGAACGTGATATCGTTCTGATGAAACTGTCGGTGTATCGGATCGATTTTGAAATATCGAAGTGTGTCATGCATCCAGCCCATCATCCACTTTTGACCAAAGCCAAGTCCGCCAAGGTAAGTTGGTTTTGAGACCCCGGACCAGGCGGTGGATTCTTCCGCGATGGTAATTACATCGGGGAAAGAACCATACACCGTCTCATTGAACTCTTTCAAAAATAGGATGGCTTCAATGTTTTCATTTCCGCCGTACTGGTTGGGGACCCACTCACCGGCCTTTCGTGAATAGTCGAGGTACAACATGGAGGCAACCGCATCAACACGCAGTCCGTCAATGTGATACTGTTCGATCCAATACATGGCATTGCTAATGAGGAACGAGCGAACTTCCGGACGACCATAATTATAGATGTAGCTGCTCCAATCCGGATGAAATCCCTTTCTTGGATCCGCATGTTCGAAGAGGTGCGTTCCATCAAATTCATAAAGACCATGGGCATCGCCGGGAAAGTGTGAAGGCACCCAATCCAGGATGACGCCGATTCCCGCATGATGAAAGGCTTCAACCAGGTGTTTGAAATCATCGGGGGTGCCGTATCGGCTGGAGGGAGCAAAATATCCTGTCAGTTGGTAGCCCCAGGAACCAAAAAAGGGATGTTCCATGATCGGCATCAATTCCACATGGGTGAACCCCAATTCTTTGACATAGCCGACCAGCTCGGTTGCCAGTTCTCGGAAAGAGAGCGAACGATTGCCGTCCTCTGGTTTGCGGCGCCAACTCCCAGAGTGGACTTCGTATACGGAATACGGCTTGGGCTTCCCTGTCTGTTCCTTTCGGGCCGCCATCCATTTCTTGTCCTTCCAGGTGTATTCCGATTGCCATACAACGGAGGCAGTCTTTGGGGCTACCTCGGCATAGCCGCCAAATGGGTCGGCTTTCTCCAGGTAGGATCCCAGAATGGAGTGAATGGCAAATTTATAAGCGTGTCCCTTCCCCACACTCGGATAAAATCCCTCCCAAATGCCCGACTCATCCCATCGCGCTTTGAGGGGGCTGACTTCAGACTTCCAGGAGTTAAAGTCTCCAATTACAGAGACCTTGCGTGCATTGGGAGCCCAGACAGCAAAATAAGTCCCATCCTTACCTTCATGGTTAACAACATGAGCTCCAAGTTTTTCATGCACCTTGAAGTGCTTTCCCAACTTAAACAAGTATATATCGAATTCGGTAAGCAAGGAAAAGCTTCCATCCGGAATCGGTTTAACTGGCTTGATCTGTGCTTTCTTTCCCATGCGTCTGCTCCCTAATGTAGTTTACATTATTCAAATACCCGCAACCGCTGACAACTTCC
>JANPES010000091.1:0-14032 GCA_031423035.1 Cyclobacteriaceae bacterium
GATGGCACCGGAGTTGATATTTGGCCGGCATCTCAGCTGGTCTTCGACAAGGCAGTTGAGAAGGCCTATGGGGGAAAACGCAAAATTCAATGGAAAGAAGTCCTGGCCGGGGAAAAGGCTTTTAATAAGACCGGAAACTGGATGCCGGAAGAGACCATGACGGCCTTTAAGGAATACCTGGTTGGGATCAAAGGCCCACTCACCACACCTGTCGGCGGCGGGATTCGTTCACTAAACGTTGCGCTTCGGCAAGACCTGGATCTGTATGCATGTGTTCGGCCCGTCCGTTGGTTCAAGGGTGTGCCTTCTCCCGTTAAAGAGCCACACAAAACAGACATGGTGATCTTCCGCGAAAACACCGAGGATATTTATGCAGGTATTGAATTCCAGGAGGGTTCAGATGACAACAAGAAGTTCATGAACTTCTTCAAGGAATCTTTCCCCAAGCAATACAAGAAGATCCGCTTCCCTGAAAGTTCGGGCATCGGCATCAAGCCGGTTTCGAGGGAAGGTACCGAACGGCTCGTACGCAATGCACTGGAATTCGCCATAGCCCACAAGAAGCCCAGCATTACCCTGGTCCACAAAGGGAATATTATGAAGTATACTGAAGGTGGATTCAGGGACTGGGGATATGAGTTGGCCAAGCGCGAGTTTGGCGCCGTTGATCTTGATGGCGGACCCTGGCAGGTGATTAATAACAACGGACATAAGCTTGTAATCAAAGATGCCATTGCCGATGCGTTCCTCCAGCAGATCCTGTTGCGCCCGGATGAGTATTCGGTCGTAGCAACCCTTAACCTGAACGGCGACTATATTTCAGATGCACTGGCGGCTATCGTCGGTGGGATTGGAATTGCCCCCGGTGGAAACATCAACTACAATACCGGCTTCGCCATTTTTGAAGCAACGCACGGTACGGCCCCTAAATATGCGGGGCAGGATAAGGTCAATCCAGGTTCAGTCATTCTATCCGGCGCCATGATGTTTGAGTATATGGGTTGGTTGGAAGTGGCTAACCTTATTTACAAAGGACTTGAGAATGCCATTGCTGCGAAGCGTGTTACCTATGATTTCCATCGTCAGATGGAGGGAGCTACACTATTGAAGTGCTCTGAATTTGGGCGGGAGATCGTGAAGCATATGTAAACTTATACGGTTGGTCAATGACCAACTTGTAGATCTGATTCAGTTTGACGTTTGTATCAATTATTCGGGGCATCTCTAAAAACTCTGCTTGACCTTCTCTTTTTGGAGAAGGATAAAGTATGAGGTGGTCAAAGGTTTAGCCTTGGCTCAAATAGTTCTTCTGCAACTGAAATACTGGCTTTAGTCGGTGGCACCTGTGAAGGCATTACTTTTGCCGGTGGTGGGGACGTCTACAGTGATTCCGGCGGCACTGCCACGGTCTCAATTTCTGGAAGTACCTGGACATTTAATGGGACCCTTTTAAACGGAGATGGTGATTCTCAGGCTATCTCAGGAAAGTGTACCTGCAGCAATTAGAGATCTTTGGATATTTGCATTTAAAGGCTGCATTATGTAGCCTTTTCCTTTCATAGCCACCGGGGTGTGATGGGGGATAACATACTCGTACGCCAATGAAAAAAAATGCAGTTGGTGAGCCACAAACACATCGGCGATTTCAACTTCAGGCGCCAGGATGGAATAGCCTGGTGCCACTCCGACAGTCCTAGGTGCGGGTGCTACCAAGCATCTTCACTATCGTTAGTGCTGCCTCTTCCCCTTTGTTTCCCAACTTACCACCAGCCCGCTCGAGTGCCTGTTTCTTATTCAAGGTCGTCAAGACACCGAAAGCGACGGGTTTTCCAAACGTGAGACTTACTTGCATAATGCCTTGCGCCACGGCCTGGCAGATGTAATCAAAATGCGGAGTATCCCCCTGGATCACGCAGCCAATGCAAATAACCCCATCAATTCCTTTCTTTTCCGCCATCCACTTCGCGGCAAGAGGAAGCTCAAAACTCCCGGGAACAGTCGATCGATGGATGTTTTTCTTTTTCAGTCCACTCGCAAGAAGTGCTTCCCGCGCACCCTCATACATGGCTTCCGTTATGTCGGCGTTCCATTCGGCCACGACAATGCCAATTTTTTTCTTGGCAAGCTTTGGAATGCGCTTGCCGGAAGAGGAGGAGAGTATGCCAGCCATAATGATAGTTTTGGTTTGAGCACTACAAAAGTACGAAAACAAAAAAAGGGATAGAATACCTATCCCTAGTCGTAAGATTTGGTGTGCTTAGAAGTTTGTTTCCAGGCGCGCCTTATACTTCCGGGCGTTCTGAAAATCAGTACTCTCCCAATATTCATCAATTACCCGCTGATATGCTTTGATGGCCCGGTCCTTCTGATTTGATTTCTCAAACGCCAGGCCGGCTTTCATCAGGTAGGTTGGCGTGAAGAATTTGTTAGGCTTGTAGTTTGCCGCTTTTTCGTAGTACGTTGCGGCTTCCTCATACTTTTTCAATTCCATGTTGGAGTCTCCCATCAGACTGTAGGCGCGAGCCTGGATCAGCTCATCATTTGACTTGAAATCCTCAAAATAATAAATGGCCAATTGAAACTTGCCCTGCTTGAGGCATGCCGCTCCAGCGTAGTAGTTCGCCAGGGTTGCTGCATCAGTCATCCCGTAGTCTTCAATAATTTGTTTGAAGCCCAGATTATTTCCGTCTCCCCCCATGGCGAGATTCAGGCTGTCGGCTTCAAAGTAGCGAACGGCCTGGAACATATCTTTCTGCGCCAGGTCATCCTGGCTGCTCATCCAATATTGGTAGCCGAAAAATCCGCCCACGACAAGGATCAACGCGCCCAGCACCCCAAATACGGTTTTAGGGTTATCCTCGATCCAATGTTCTACGCCCATAACCTTCTCAGCCAAAACTTCTTGGTTTTCGAGTAAGTCTTTGTTTTCTTCGCTTTTTGCCATGATTTTTAAGAGTATGCCCCTGCGTTCCAATAGTCAACGGACTTGATACGGAAGGGCTGCAAAACTATATATTCGGCCCCATTTAACAAACCGCAGGCCAAGTCAGGGTTTAATCAGTAATGAACGGGTAGTCCGACTGAACATAGATATCTGTCAATGCCTCTTTCGGGTCGGGGTAATTTGATTCTTCAGCAAATTTCACACTTTCCTCCACCTCAGCATTCACTTTAGCCTCAATGGCCTCCAGGTCTTTTTCATTTGCATATTTTCTTTCAAGAATGATTGCGCGCACTACTTCAATGGGATCACGGCGTTTATAATCATCCACCTCTTCCTTGGTCCTGTACTTTTGCGGATCAGACATAGAATGTCCTTTGTAGCGGTAGGTGCGGAACTCCAGCAGGGTGGGGCCATCACCTTGACGTGCTCGGTCCGCAGCACGGGCAACCGCAAGATGAACCGCCTCTACACTCATCGCATCAACGGCCTCAGACGGCATATCATATCCATCACCCAACGTGTGCAACTCGGTCACATTGGAAGTCCGCTTTACCGAGGTGCCCATCGCGTATCCATTGTTCTCTATGACAAAGATCACGGGTAATTTCCAGAGCATGCTGAGATTCAGGGCCTCGTGAAAAGCGCCTTGACGTACGGCACCATCGCCCATATAGCAAATGCAAACGTTCTTAGTCTTGTTGTATTTCTCTGCAAAGGCAATGCCGGCTCCTAAGGGAATCTGGCCGCCCACAATACCATGACCTCCAAAAAAATTCTTTGACTTATCAAAGATGTGCATCGATCCACCCTTGCCTTTGGATACCCCGGTTTCTTTGCCGAACAATTCGGCCATCACCCGCTTTGGGTCGGTGCCCAGTCCTAGCGGGTGTGCATGGCATCGGTAGGCTGTGATCCACTTGTCGTCGCTTGTCAGCGCTGTGATTGCCCCAGCGGCGCAGGCCTCCTGGCCGATGTAGAGATGACAAAACCCCCTGATTTTCTGCATGCCGTACAATTGGCCTGTTTTGTCTTCAAACTTCCGCATCAGAAACATCATCTCAAACCATCGCAAGTAGGTCTCCTTTGAGAAATCCTTCGTGCTTTTAGGTTTGGCTTGGGCAGTGGTTGGCATATCAATTACTTTTGAAGCGAACTGCGAAAATAGCCCTCAATTCATCAATTCCCAACTCTCGGTGCGCCTTGAAAGACTCCATTTGCTGAACTTTAGGAACTACACCACTGTGGATGTTGTATTCGAAGGCCTGATACACTGTTTTTTGGGACGAAACGGCAGTGGGAAGACCAACCTGCTGGACGCCATTCACTACCTCTCATTTACACGGGGGGCGACCTCAAACCCCGACGCATCAAACATCCGACACGGTGAGGATCTCTTCCTGGTCCGGGGGGTGTTTCAGCTGAGCGAAAAGCCCAAGGAAGTCACGTGTTCATACTCTCCGGATCGGAAGAAGAAGATAGCGGAAGACGGGAAAGAATACACTCGATTTTCGGAGCATATTGGAAAGTACCCGCTGGTCATGGTGGCTCCAGGTGATATTGAACTCGTGTGGGACGGGGGTGCGGTAAGGCGCAAGTTCATGGACACCCTCCTGTCTCAGATGAACAAGGAATACCTGGAGCAGTTAATGGTTTATCAGACCCACCTGCGTCACCGGAACGGCTTGCTGAAGATGTATGCCGAGCGCGCCGCTGTTGACAAAGAACTTCTCGCCACGTATGACAACCGGCTGGTCGCCGCAGGCACCTACATTTGCAAGCAGCGGAAGGAATTAGTCAACCGCATTGAGCCCCGCGTGCAGCAGCACTATTCCTTCCTGGTCAATGGAGACGCCGAGTGGCCCGGTATCCAGTATGAGTCCGACCTCGACACGGTCGACTTCCGCCAGGAACTTCTCTTACGGCTTGATCGGGACATTGCGCTGGGGAGAACATCGGTAGGGATTCACCGGGATGATTTCCGCTTTACACTTCAGGGATATGATTTGAAAAGCTACGGATCGCAAGGACAACAGAAGTCATTCCTGATCGCCCTGAAACTGGCTGAATTTGACTGCCTGTTTCAAAAGAATGGATTTAAGCCTCTGCTCTTGCTGGATGATATCTTTGACAAGCTGGATGATGACCGGATCCTGAAGCTTATGCAATTGATCATGAAAGGAACTTTTGGTCAGATCCTTATTACCGATGCGCGGCCAGGAAGGAGCCTTGACGTATTGAGAGAGGCAGGGGTGAACTCACAAAATTTTGAGGTGAATAACGGTTCGCTGGTGGTGTTGCATTGAATTTGCAAAATTCACTGAAGTCCTTGCTTCTTGGTTGGGCGGTGGTTACCTACTCAAGGAATTGATAAATCTGACTATGTGTTAAGCGCAGAACGAGATAGTTTCAGAAGTTGAGGTCATTTCACGATTTCGTCTTATCCAAATTGTCATTCCCGCGGTCACGACGCACTATTCGATTGATAAAAAACAAGAATGTAAGGAAACCTATGCCCAGGATACTTGTCAGGATAATCGGTATTATTTCAGCATCGGAAATAGTGATCATTTCAGTTTTCTATTAACGCCGGGAATTTCGGTGTAGAGAAAATGAGCAACGATAAGAGGTAACAAAGCCAGTACCCAGAATGCAAATCAGAATGATTCGGATAGTTTCAAAATTTTGACTCACTTTCAAAATTTCGTTTTATCCAAAGTGCTATTCCTCCTATCCCTACGGACATCCCGCAAGAGCAAAAACAAAAGTGTGATGAAAGGTATACACGCAAGACTTATCCCGATCATTGGGATTATTTCAGTATCAGATACAGTTATCATTTGAGTTTTTCTATTAATGACCTGGTCTCGATATAAAAGTTATAAATCAATCTGCTCAACCCAAAGATCGCAACTAAACCGAAGAATGACAAAATGAAATTCTTGCCTGTAAATCCATCCCATTGATAGAATAATGTGATTTCGGCGGAAATAGTCGCCAAGAAGATCAGCCCCAAAAATTTGATAATTTCCGTGTTGAACTTAACCCGCTCCTCGATGTAGTGTCGCACCTCCATTCCAGAGATTGCAAGATGCATGCGATAATAAAATTTAGCATAATGTCATGTCAAAGGAAATCCTGACTTATTCCGTCTCGCCTGGTTATACGTATCTCTTGAAGCCGGAGCCTCATTTGGGCAGATTTTTATTCCGGACGCCCGCCCGGGGAGAAGCCTGGAGGTATTTAAGGATGCCGGTGTGGCTGCTCATGTATTTTTGACCGAAAATGGCCAAATAGGCCACCAATAACCCCTTCAGATCCCTGAAAGACACGGTTCTCCCTTTATGGAGTTAGCGGGTTGGATTGCCACCCGCGTCTATTTTCCGTACCTTAGTTTTTCACGGTTACTATGAGAAACCTCGTTTTCTTCTTATTTCTGGTTCCGTTGCTCTCCTTCTCACAGAAAATTGAGAATACGAAAGCGGAAGCCTCCGGCGAAAAGATCATTATCACCTACGACCTTACTCAAGGCGAGCCAGGTGACACGTATACCATTTCCCTTTTTGCTTCCCACAATAACTTCAGCAAACCGCTCAGCAAGGTCTTTGGCGACGTGGGTCAGGGCGTACAGGAAGGGAAAGGCAAGCGGATTGAATGGGAATCGAAGGTGGAGGTGGGCAACTACAAAGGCGCGCTCACCTTTGAGATAGAGGCCATCGTGATTGCTCCCTTGACATTAAAGACAGAAGCAACATCAACCAAACGTGGAAAGACACTGCCGCTTCGTTGGCGCGGGGGAGACCACAATCAAAACGTAAAAATTGAATTGTTGAAAGGGGGAGACGTAGTGGGGGTCGTGGGCACGCTCTCAAATAAAGGCTTCTACGAATGGAATGTTCCCGGCAAACAGCCAGCGGGAAAGGACTATACACTTCGTCTCGTGAATGGGAGGGAAACCGCGAGCAGCCAACCGTTTGCCATCAAACCCAAAATTCCCATGTGGGTGAAAATTGCTATTCCCGTGGCAGCACTTGGGGCCATTCTGGTTTTGCCTAAGTCAAGTAGTGAAAACGCCACGTCGACCAGGTTGACGGGTCCTCCGGATATTTTGAATTGAGAATAAATGATTCGAAGAATTTGTCTGTTAAGTTTATTTGCGTTGGGCTTTGGAGGTCTAAAGGCCCAAGTCGAATATTTACCAGATGCCAATACCGTTGTGCTGCTTCACATGAACGAAACCAGTGGCTCGACTGTGTTGGATGCAAGTGGAAACGGTTATAGTGGAACTGCCATAGGGACAACAATTGTGAATGGAAGGTTTGGGAAAGCCAGGAGTTTCAATGGTACAAGCGATGTCGTTAACACTACCTTTAACGGAAATTTTGGTACAAACCCGTTTACTGTGGAATTTTGGCTGTACTTGAATACGTTGTCTGCACCGAGCGGTCACCAGAACGTCATTAGTAGCAGATTACCACAGTCTAGCAACACATGGTGGGTTGGAATTTTCGGGGATGGCAGAATTAACGTGGATGGTGGCAGCGGAAGCCAACCAAGCAATCCCGGAGATATTGCAGCTGGTGAATGGAACCATATTGCAGTAACAAGAAATGCTTCGAATGTTCTGACTATTTACAAAAATGGAATTGCTGTTATGACGGGGACACAAAGCGGGAACTTTACAGGAGGTACAAACGTAGCCATCGGTGCAATCTTTGGAGGGACCGAGTTTGTGAATGGGCTTATTGATGAAGTCCGCATCTCCAACATTGCGCGCACACCAGCCGTATTCGAACCAACAACACAAGCAACCAATCTCCTGATCACGCAACCTTTTGCCTCTACGCTGCAGCTCACCTGGACCAATGGCAATGGAGCAAGCCGCCTGGTGGTCGGGAGGGGAGGGGGTACAGTTAATCAAGCGCCAGCAGATGGCGCAACCTATACGGCATCATCCTCTTTCTCGGTGGGGACCGACCTAGGTGGAGGAAATTATGTGGTGTATTTAGGGTCTGGAAATTCAGTTAGTGTCACCGACATTCAGCCGGGTACGAACTATGAATTTTTTGTCTTTGAATACAACGGCACAGGAGGAGGCGAAAACTACTTAACCAGTACTGCATCAGGGAATCCTGTCAGTTACACTTCTTCCGGATCCGCAGACACTACTCCTCCCGTGGTAGCTTCAAACAGCACGCCGACAACGATTGCTCCCAATACAAACCTCGTCGTGACTGGCAATTTCACGGATACCGGTGGGAGTGGAGTCAACTTCGTGAACCTCGAATATCGGGCCATCGCAGGCACTACACCCAATGATTTCATTACCGTCAATATGGTGCCGGCTACAGGCTCCGCCTTTGAGTATCCTATTAGTGCCATTCAAGTGACAGAGTTGGGTATCGAATACAGATTTTTAGTGACAGACTTTGCGAGCAATGATAATTCGGCAAACCAAACGTTGTACCGAACCCGCATCGGACATGGGGCAGGCTTGCCGATTCCATACACGAGTCCTGGCCGGGCCATTTCCAATTACCGGATCATTGCAGTCCCACTGGAATTGGATAATAAGTCGATGAACAGTGTCCTGGGTGATGAGTTGGGTAGCTATGACCCGACCAAGTGGATCATGTACCGGTATGACGGCACCCGATTTGTCGAACTAAGCGGCAGCACCCAGTTTGAAATGGGAAAGGGATATTGGTTGCTTACACCCAATACAACACCCTTGAATTCGGGGCCAGGCACCACGGCGAATGTCAGCGAGAACAACCCCTTCCAGATTACGCTAGCCCCCGGATGGAACCAGATTGGCAATCCTTATAATTTTGATATTTCATGGGCGGATGTCTTACTGGCCAATCCGGGGAGTGCACCCAATCTGGGGAACAACAGCAAGATCAGGGTCTATCGGGGAACGGCAAGTGACGTCGATGAACTCCAGAAATTTGAGGGAGGATTTGTAAGGAACACAAGTCCCTCCAGTTTGATCATTGACATCCCGATTGAGAAAAACGCTTCTATCAATGGCCGTAAGGGCCAGCAGGATAAGATTGTAAATTCGCTGGACCAACCAAGTTGGGAAATCATGTTTAGATTGAACCAAGGCGACATGGAATACAAACTTGGCGGTCTGGGTATGCACCCCGAAGCAGCAGTCGGCTTTGACTTTCATGATGACTTCAACCTGCCCCGTTTCTTTGAATACCTCGAAGTCAAATTCCCCAAGCAGCGTGTTGGCATGACCTACACGAAGGACATCGTTCCAACGTCTGAAAATTTCATTTGGGAATTCTCCGTAGAGTCTAATGTTGGCGGAGAAGATATCTCCATTGGTTGGGACAATTCTTATTTTGGCACATCAAAGGAGATTTACTTATTGGATGTGGCAGAACACCGGATCGTTGACATGCGTATGCAGGAGAACTACAAGTATGCTGCTGCGGCTTCCAAAGAATTCAAAGTGATCTATGGAAATCCTGACTTTGTCAAGGATGCACTCATCCCGGATCGGATTGTTTTATATGATCCATACCCCAATCCATTCATCGATCGGGTCGCGGTAGAGTATTCGCTTCCAAAAGAGTCGGTTACAATGAATGCGGAGATTAGCATTTATAATGGACTAGGCGCAAATTTATCGACAATAAGCACCCCCCGCGAATCAGGGGCTGGTAAATGGACGTGGGCGGGTGGGGAGAATCCATCCGGCTTGTATTTTGTCAGAGTAAGATTGGGAGATCAGGTCGTCACGAAGAAAATTTTAAAGAGATAAAGAGGATCAGTCAGGGTATAAAAACAGAACCTATGAAAAAGCTCATCATCCTTCCGCTTTTGATTTTCAGTCTTTGTTCCTCCGGACAAACTCTCAAAGAGAAATCCAACACGGTGATTGTGGATTACTCGGATCCAAAGCCTGTTGAAACTATTTCACGCAAGAATCGTGCGCTGATCATGGGTGTTTCCAAATACACCTATGAGGATGCGCAGCTTCAGTCTCTGGACAGACCAGCAAAGGACGCACAGCAAGTCTATGACCAGCTTACGCAGAACTACACATTTGATCCAGGAGATGTGATATTGTTGAAAGACCCGACTCGGCAACAGATTCTTGATGCCCTCGATAAACTGGCACATGTGACCACGGAGAAGGACAACTTCCTGGTTTTTTATGCTGGCCATGGGTATTGGGATAAACAACGTGAATTGGGATACTGGCTTCCTTCCGATGCTAAACGCGATAGCCGGAGCAATTGGATTTCCAACAGCGACATCAAAGACAATCTTGCCATGGCCTCCATCAAGTCCAAACACACCTTGTTGATAACCGATGCCTGTTTTGGGGGCAGCATTTTCAAGAGTAGAGGCATGACATCCGAACGGCTTTTGCAACTCAATGAATTGTACAGAGATCCCAGCCGGAAGGCGATGACCAGCGGAAACCTGAGCCAGGTACCCGATAAAAGTATTTTTCTACAACAATTGCTCAAAAAACTCTCTGATAATGAGGATGACTACTTGCCTGCAATTACCCTATACACGCGGATGTATGAACCCATAACAAACAATTCAGCAACCCATCCCGTCTATGGTGTAATCCAGGGCGCCGGAGACGAAGGGGGAGACTTCATTTTTGAAAGAAGGAAGAAATAGAGCGAAATACCGGGTACTTTTGGTCCTTATGGCCAAATCATCAAAATCGGAAGCCGTTCACATTAGCCAGGCTATTCAAGACTTGCTGAAAACACAGCATTTGAAACCTAAGTTTGATGAAGCCAGCGTAGTGGTGTCCTGGGAGCGTATTGTAGGAAAATCCATCGCCAAGCGCACTAAGCGTATCTATATCCGAAATAAAGTGCTTTTTGTCGAATTGCAATCCCCGTCATTAAAGCAGGATCTGGGCTATCATAAGACTCATATGCTTGAATTATTCCGAAAGGAGTTTGGGGAAGGAGTTGTCTCAGAGATTGTCTTTATGTAGCATTCAGGCCTGGAGTAGCCAATTAGAAGGTCGGTAAATTCTGTTTTCCGACTTGCCTATCCCGAAAAAGCCATTAATTTTGCACTCCTGTTTTTGGAAATTGAGTTGTTTGTCTGGAGGAGTAGGTCCAAAAACATAACGTTCTATGAAATAACAACACAGTTTTCATGCTGAGCTTGTTGGGCGAGGTGGGAGGTGTGACAAAACCCGGGGGGATACTCAAGCGGCCAACGAGGACAGACTGTAAATCTGTTGACTTATGTCTTCACAGGTTCGAATCCTGTTCCCCCCACAGAGGGGTTTGGAGATAGTGTGATTTGGTGATTTGAACACCAGCCAATCACCGGATCACCAAATGAATTGCGGGAGTAGCTCAGTTGGTAGAGCGATAGCCTTCCAAGCTATAGGTCGCGAGTTCGAACCTCGTTTCCCGCTCTGAAATATTTGGTGATGTGATGATTTGGTGAATTTTAACTTCAAATCAACAGATCGCCAAATCACCAAATGAGTGAGTTGCCGTTGTAGCTCAGTGGTAGAGCACTTCCTTGGTAAGGAAGAGGTCGACAGTTCAATCCTGTTCAACGGCTCTAGGAAAGACTGAATTGAAAATTTGAATGCTCCAGGCAATGGCCAGGATCTTTGTTTTGAAATGATAGATGAAGTGAAATTTGCGGATCACCGATGAGTAGCGACCATCAAGAAGGTGTCGGAAGTTTCCAGGCCACGTGGCACCGAATAACCCTTATTCGAAGGCTTAACATGTTTAGGGTGTATATATGCTTCTCAGGCGGAGAAGCATTGAATTGTACTTATTTAATCAATTATACACTTTAAACACTAAACCGGGATTTTCAAATATGGCAAAGGAAACATTTGATCGTTCGAAACCGCACGTTAACGTAGGCACCATTGGTCACGTTGACCACGGCAAGACCACGCTTACTGCAGCAATCACCAAAGTGCTTGCAAAGAAGGGATTGGCTTCTGAAAGAGATTTCTCATCAATCGACAACGCCCCTGAAGAAAAGGAGCGTGGTATTACTATCAATACCTCGCACGTAGAGTATCAAACACTAAAGCGTCACTACGCGCACGTAGACTGTCCGGGCCACGCTGACTATGTGAAGAACATGGTTACGGGTGCTGCCCAGATGGACGGAGCAATTCTTGTAGTTGCTGCAACGGATGGCCCGATGCCTCAAACACGTGAGCACATTCTGCTCGCCCGCCAGGTAGGCGTTCCTGCGCTGGTTGTGTTCATGAATAAAGTAGACTTGGTTGACGATCCGGAATTGATTGAACTGGTTGAAATCGAAATTCGCGAACTGTTGACTAACTATAAGTTTCCGGGAGACACTATCCCTGTGATCAAAGGTTCTGCTTTAGGCGCCCTCAATGGCGAAGCAAAGTGGGTTGAAAAGATTGACGAGCTGATGGACGCCGTCGATAACTTTATTCCGATTCCAGTGCGTGCGGTTGACAAGGATTTCCTCATGCCAGTGGAAGACGTTTTCTCGATCACAGGTCGTGGAACGGTTGCAACTGGTCGTATCGAACGTGGTGTGATCAAAACCGGTGACCCTGTCCAGATTCTTGGCATGGGAGCAGAGGAACTCACATCAACGATCACTGGAGTTGAGATGTTCCGCAAGATCCTCGATCGGGGTGAGGCGGGGGATAATGTGGGCTTGTTGCTCCGGGGCATTGAAAAAGATCAAATCTGCCGTGGTATGGTTATTTGCAAGCCGGGCACGGTAACACCGCACGCCAAATTCAAGGCGGAGGTTTATGTGCTTAGCAAGGAGGAGGGTGGCCGTCATACCCCTTTCTTCAACAAATATCGGCCTCAGTTCTTTTTCCGCACGACAGATGTAACCGGCGAAATCATGCTGCCTACGGGTGTTGAGATGGTGATGCCTGGCGATAACGTATCGATCGAAGTGCAGTTGATCAACAAGATCGCGATGGAAAAAGGCCTGCGATTTGCTATCCGTGAGGGTGGTCGCACAGTTGGCTCTGGCCAGGTAACTGAAATCTTGGATTAATATCCTTCCGGATCAGGGTGGGTAATACCACCTAAGTACCTGATAATCAAAAGAGAGCGTTTCCTGGAAAATTCCTGGAAACGCTTTTGTTTTGAACCCTTTTATTCTACCTTTGCAGTCCTTTTGAATTTAGGGTAAGGGTGAATTCAAAAGGCCATCCGCGAAGGAATGGAAAGGGCCAAACGGGTGTAGCTCAATTGGTAGAGTAGCGGTCTCCAAAACCGTTGGCTGGGAGTTCGAGTCTCTCCACCCGTGCTAAATGAAATTGGGTCGAAAGCCCCTGAAAAGGCAGATTTATAGATGGAAAAGGTAAAAAATTACATTTTGGAATCAATTGATGAAGTACGCAATAAGGTTTCATGGCCCAAGTTCAATGAACTTCAGGGTAGTGCTATTCTTGTGCTGGTGGCTTCTTTGATTTTTGCGATGGTTATTGGGCTGATCGACCTCGGCTTTAATAACGCGCTGGCCTGGTTTTACCGGGAATTTTAATTCTGCGGAGCGATGGGAGAATTAAAATGGTATGTATTGCGCGTGATCAGCGGCCAGGAGAAAAAGGTAAAATCTTACCTGGAAACTGAGATCGAACGCTCCAAACTCACGGAATCAATACCTACAGTGTTGATCCCCTCTGAGAAGGTCTACGAAATGCGCAATGGAAAGAAGAAGATGCGTGAGAAGAACTTCTTCCCCGGATACGTGCTCCTTTCGGCTGATTTGTCCCATCCGGAGGCGCATCATACGGTGACTAACATCCCGGGTGTGCTTGGTTTTCTGGGGGGTAGCGGAACAGGTTCTGCAAAGGACCCTGTGGCCTTGAGGCAGACTGAAGTGAACCGGATTTTGGGTAAGGTAGACGAGGTAGATGAAGTAGGAGAGAAACTGGAGCGGCCGTTCATAAAAGGAGAGTCGGTTAAGGTGATGGATGGGCCATTCAGCGGATTCACCGGCGCGGTTGAAGAGATTTTTGAAGACAAGAAGAAGTTAAATGTAATGGTCAAGATATTCGGACGGAATACTCCGGTCGAATTGAGCTATATGCAAGTTGAAAAGTTAGATTAA
>JANPES010000092.1:0-6569 GCA_031423035.1 Cyclobacteriaceae bacterium
GGCCGTCGCCCGATAGGTTGGGGCGGTGAGGAACAAGGTCTGATTGGATCGCGCTCCTATGTGAAACGCACATTTGGCGAGCGCCTAGACAAGTCCCAGCCATACGATTCTATTGTACTGAAACCCGCAGCGCAAAAATTCTCCGCGTACTTCAATATGGATAACGGCACAGGCAAGTATCGCGGTGTGTATCTGCAGGGCAACGAAAACGTACGTCCCATTTTCAGATCCTGGCTCCGACCGTTCGAAAAGATGGGCGCCTCCACGCTGACCATCTCCAATACAGGAGGCACAGATCATCAGTCGTTCGACGCCATCGGCTTGCCCGGCTTTCAGTTTATCCAGGATCCCATCGAGTACTCAACGCGCACACATCATACCAAAATGGATGTCTTTGACAAAGTGATTGAGGCGGATTTGAAACACAACGCCGTGATCACCGCTTCATTCGCCTGGGCCGCTGCCAATCGTCAAGGGTTGTTGCCACGGAAGTATGCAAGTGTGCAAGGAGTGTCGTTGCAGCCGAGTCGGTGAGGGGAAGATAGTGGACAGGTCAGTGCATCGCGATTAGGTGTGGGCCCAAGGTCTGACGGATATTTCACTGCCCTTCTGATAGAATTTCTTTTCAAAATGTATTAACTTCGGATGCCTGCGGGAAGCACGCCGGACCTGTTTGACCACTGATCAAAAATATACGCACTTCCTCTCATCCCCACTTCATCCCCGAAGCCGGAAAAGAATTTTCTTTGCGACCGGATTGATTCTTTTCTCTTATAGCCTTTGCTTTGGCCAAAACCTCGGAAGCTGGAACATCCTGAATGTACAATATAAAGTTTCCGAGAAGTGGAGCGTCTTCAGCGAAGCCCAACTGCGCTCTCTGAAATTCTATGATGACTTCCACTACTATGAAGTCAAGGGCGGGTTCAACTACCTGGCCAAGCCCAACCTCAAGTTGACCCTGGCAGGCGGAACGTATCAAACCTATCAGGAAGGCGGCAACTTCATCACACCAAAAAGCAGCAATGAGTTCAGGATCTGGCCTCAGGCAAGCCTGCTGCAATCCGTGGGCGAGACTAACATTGAGCACCGATACCGTGTCGAATACCGGTTTACCCTGGACGGGTACAAGGTTCGTTACCGGTACCGTCTCGGTTTTTTTCGCCCCTTTGGTAAGGCGGTCAATGGGTTAAAACCATACATAGCCGGATTAAGCAGCGAAATATTCTTTACGAACAGGGAACCCTATTTTGAACGCCTCCGCCTTGCCCTTACGGTTAACTATAATTTATCCAAGAAGGTATCGCTGCTGGCGGGTTTTGTTCATCAATTTGATTACAAACTGACTGACGAGACCGGGCGCGATTTCCTGCAACTCGGTGTGTACTACCAAATTTCGCGTCACCATCCAGCTGCCGTAGACAATAACCAGTGAGGCCTACTTCTCTTCCCTCACCCATTCGCCCCTAAAGGGAACAAGAGTTCCCAAACACACCTCAACACCTCAACACCTCAACACCTCAACACTTTAAAACGCAAAACACTTAAACACCAGAAAAAGTGATTTAAATCATTTTCAAAATCCCATCCATAACCTATTTTTATACCATAGCCCCGCACGATGTGGCACAAACCTTGACTATTAGTTACTAAAAAACGCGTTATGAAAACCAACCTGAATCCCCTTACCCTTATTCTGCTTTCCGGCATTCTGTTTACGGCTTTTTCATTCACCATGATCCAGGAGCCATGGGAAGTACCTGCCAAGTACAAGAAGATGGAGAACCCAACCAAGGCCTCCAAAGATGATATGGATGTGGCCAAACAACTCTACGATAAGCATTGCAAGTCCTGCCATGGTAAAGCTGGTCTGGGTGACGGACCAAAAGCTAAAGAACTTGATACCAAGTCAGGAGACTTCTCTACCGCAGCCTTTCAGGGGCAATCCGATGGCGATCTCTTTTACAAGACAACCTTTGGGCGTGATGATATGCCTGCCTTTGAAAAAAAGGTCGCGGATGATGACGACCGCTGGCTCCTTGTACACTATATGAGGACGTTCAAGAAGTAATCTTGCCAAAGTAGCGTATATGATACGCCTTGCTGCCCTCCTCATCCTTGCTATCCTGCTAGGTTGTGGGGGGCAGTCTTCTTCGGGGGATATCTACGCTTCTACTGAAATTTTCTATTTCGAGGTTCGGTGCGGCCAACCGGGACCCAACTGCGAGGAGGTAAAGCGACTGCTGGAGACATCCCTGCCAAAATACAAGTACACCTTCAGCCCAGGCTCCAGCCAGAAATGGCCATATTATCGAGCGTTTGGCCTTGAAGAAAATGTCCTTTACGACAGTCTGGTTCCTCCTCACAGAAAACTTCATCAACTGGTTCCGCGCGAAGACCGACCCCTGGTTGGCGGAGGTGAATACGAGGTCATGATCGAGCTTTTCAGCCTATCCGATTCGCTGCCCGACTACCAGTTAAACATATTCAATATAGAATCATCGAAACCAACACTTGTCGCCTCCTCGGGACGCGAGAAAGTTCATCAACCTGGCGGATACACACTCTCTACTCCAGAAATCATTCTTCATTCAGTAATCAGGTACTCATTCAAGTAGTTCATTCTTAGTTAGTTAGTACCATTTACTGGGACTGACTACAATCAAGCGCATGCTTGACTTATGTCATGCCATCCATTAGGCACCGGCAGTACTTTAGGGTAATAATTAAACGCACACATAATTTAATCATCTATGAAAACGCTAAAATTAGTTTCACTAATTGCCTTGCTGTTTACGTTCATGGCCGTTGTACGGTGCAGTGACAGCAAGACTACTGCCCCCACACCACTGGGAACGCTCTCAGGCACGGTGTTTTATCCAAACAGTGCCGGTACTGACGTTGCAGCACCCGGCGCATTTGTTACCCTCCTAACCGGAACTAGCCAGGTGATGCAAGTCGTTGCAGACAATACCGGAAAGTTCTCCATCCCAAATCTTGCGGCAGGTGATTATTCCCTGTCAGCATCCTTCTACGTTCTCCCAACGAATACAGGCGGTCGTCTCGACGGTTTGAATTTTGCAACAGCCTCTGATGTAACTGTTACAATGGGCTCTACCGCCATCACTCAGGATCTAACCATGGTGAATAAAGGCCAAACCGGAACTGTTGAAGCCATTGACATTAATTATGCCTGGACAGGAAGTGCCTATGCAAACACCGGTATCTGGACTTATGACGGAACCCACAGTCCGGTTGTTTTTGAGTTCCCCTACCGAGGTAATGAAGCTGACTTTAATGGCGCCTTCGCACAATTGAGCAAAGCTCTAATTTCCTTTGACCCTGCCAATCCTGCTGCCGGTACGATCGACGTAGAAGTTGATATGCTTTCTGTTAACACACGTGCTGCTGGTGGAAGGGACCCCGTGATCCAAAACGGCGCAAATGAAGTCGGGACTCCGAACAATTACCAGTACAACCCGCTATCCGTGATTAGTGTAATGGGTTGCATCAGCGGTACATACGGAATTACGGCAGACGGAACGCTACCCAGTGTAATTGTGAATGATAACGGAGACCGTTACGCTCAATTCAAAGTCCTTGCTGGCGGAATTGCAAAATATGGCGATGGCTATGTTGCAAAGGGTAACCTTACATGGCGTGGCTTTACTGTAGCTACCGAAATGTGGTTCAAAGTGGTGCCCAAATGGCTTGATGCACCTTCCACTGGTAACGGCACCACCAACAACAGATTTTATTCAGGATTTGAAGGAAAGTTCCTCATGGATCCTTATACCAAATTCAATATCAGATCAGGAAGCATAAATCAAGCGATTCTCAGAATACAGATCAGCGTTGTCTGCTACAAACTGTAGTACACAAAGACATGAAGTCAGGGGGCCGCAAGGCCCCCTTCATGTAAAAAACCCATACATAATAGACACATGACAATTCAAACTAATATGAACCGCATCCCTACCATTCTGCTGTGTGTCATTTTGTCTGGATGCACATCGGATGTGATTTCCCCACCCAAGCCTGATAAGTCTAATCCAACTAGTACGCTGGAGGCCAAATACACAACAACTCCTCCAAACAAGATCAGTGCATCTTATTGGAAGACCGCAGAATATCTGCCGCTGACGCCCATCAACGAGGTGACTGGCCAGGTTCCCGCAGCCGATGGTCTCTATAATATGAGCGGGACATATAATGGGGTGACCAGTTTCAATCAAGGTGATGATGCCAAGGTTACCATGAAGGCTGCTTACACCGACGATAGTCTGTTTGTACTTATAACCTGGATGGACACCCTCTACCAAGCTTCCCAAAGCAACTGGATTTATGATGGACCCACCGATCCCAACAAAGCTGGCTCTACAGCCGGTTGGACTTCTCAGCGTGGAGATGATAATTTCTCAATATCGTTCGACATGGGAAGCGGTAAGCGAGATGTGTGGAACTGGTCGTTAGCACTTTCTGAGCCACTGGGATATGCCATCGACATGATTGACAATGGCGGCGGCGCTTTACCTGATGCTGGAAACAAAACATACATCAGAAATGCGGTTGCTGATAATAGAAGTGGTCCTCAATCAGATTGGGACGGCGTCGAGCAAAAAATTACTCGCAAATATGGTGGTGCCACAATCCTCGACCCGGGGTTCTTCCTTATAAATAGGAAGACATTCTCTGGCAACCTTGTTGCCGGGAATACTTACTATCAGGCAGAGTGTGGCTCTGTATGCCATGGATCCAACGGAGACGGTGATACCGGAGCGGCCAATCCGGTAGGCGTCGCCCTCAACAAGCCGGGCCAATTCAATCGATGGACAAGGGCATCACTCGATCTCTTTACTGCAGATCCGGCTCAACACGAAGGGGCTACCCATTATCCTCCAGCAGAAGCAGACCGTAGCAACTTGTTTGCCCGCCTCAGAGGCTTCAGCGGCATCCCAGGATACTTTCTCCAAGACCCCTCTGGAAGCAATTCTGATATCTATGCCCTGTCTAATGTCAAGATGGGTAACATTGAAAAATACAATAAGGGGTACACGGTGCTATTGATTCGCGCATTGACAACCAACCAAACGGACGACATCGCTCTGGACCCTGCACAGATTATCTATTCATTCAATTTCTCTGTTCGGGATAACGATACTATCAATCAAATCGGCTCCGTGAATCAGATCCTCACCTTCAAACCTAATGGACAATGAAACAAATAGTCTACCTGTGCGCCTGCGCCTGTCTGATATTAGCCTCCTGTACTTCGGATGTCATTGAACCGAAGGAAAATCCCATTCCAGCGCAAGTTAGTTTCTCGGGGAACGTTCAACCTATTTTTAACTTGAGTTGCAATACGGGGACATGTCACGCCCCGGGCGGCAAATCTCCAGACCTAAGCTCCGGCGTTGCCTACGACAACCTGATTCTCTACGGGTTGGTTGATGTGGATGCCCCCGCCTCCAGCACCCTCTATGTGGAGATCAATACCGGTTCCATGGCCCAATATGCTAAACCGGGTGATGCTGCAATCATCCTGAAGTGGATTGAACAAGGAGCTCTTGATAACTAAACCCAAACCTAACGCGACTATAACATTATGAAAACCACACGCAACATATTTGAGACGTTTGAGGGGCCACTGGCCTTCGGCGTATCTTTGCTTCTCACCTTGTTGATCACGCTTCCTGCCATAGGACAGGACGAGGAGGCAGCAAAATCCACAACGAAGGAGCTCGCTCGTCCGGCGTTTGAAAGCGCACGACTCGGTGAAATGCAATCAGTCGTAGTACCAACGGCCAAGACACTGGAATTTGACTTTCAGCACCGGTTTGGGACTGTGGAAAATGGGCTCACGGACCTTTTTGGCATTTATTCGCCTGGTGCTAATATCCGGATGGGGCTAACCTACTCGCCCATTAACCGACTGGCGGTGGGGCTCGGGCTCACCAAGAACAAGATGGCGCTGGACCTTAATGCAAAGTATGCCATCTTTCAGCAAGCAAAGGAAGGAGGCACACCCGTCAGCGTAACGTATTTCGGTAATGTTGTCGCTGAAACCGAAAAAGGAGATTACACTACAAACGTTCAGCGGCTTTCCTTCTACAACGAATTGATCATCGCCAGACGCATAAACTCCAAATTATCCATTCAGCTTAGTCCAAATTTTTCTCATGACAATGCGGTTGTAGATTCAGCCTACAGCAATAACATGTTTGCTGTTGGGGTAGGAGCCCGCTATAAATTCACGGCTCAGTCTTCTCTTCTCCTTAATTATATTCAGCCGTTGACCCAACATAAAGATACAGCGCTGGACCCCAAACCCGGATTCATGATCGGCTGGGAAATTTCCACCAGTTCACATGCATTCCAGATTATCTTCAGCAACTACCAGGGGATCCTTCCACAGCAGAATATTGCGTACAACCGCCTTGACTTCTTCAAAGGTCAATACCTGATCGGCTTTAACATTACCCGTTTGTGGAACTTCTAACCTCCAAGCCATGAAAGAAAAATCAACTAGTCGCAGAGACTTTCTCAGGAAGGGGCTTCTAGCCGCCGCTGTG
>JANPES010000093.1:0-3752 GCA_031423035.1 Cyclobacteriaceae bacterium
GACGAATCCAACCCGCCGCTCAGAAACGCGCCAAGCGGAACGTCAGATACGAGCCTTCGCTGAACCGATTCTTCCAGCAGCCTGCTAAAGGTTGCCTTGGCTTCCGAGTAGGAGGGTGCATCTTGGATCTTTGCCGGATCGTAGGGAATTGAATAGTACTTCTGGATGCTGAACTTCCCTGCCTTCACGCGTAAGGAATGGCCCGGTAGTAGTTTTTTCACGTTGGTGAAAATCGTTTCTGGGGCAGGGATGTAATTGAGTTGAAGGTAAGTGTACAGCGACTCGTAGTCGATTTCCTTGTCTATACCGTAAGAGAGGATAGCCTTCATCTCTGAGCCAAACAGGAATTTGTCCTCGTCTATGAGGTAGTACAGCGGCTTCACCCCATAACGGTCACGGGCAAGGAAGAGCGACTGCTCTGCTTTGTCATAGATGCAAAATGAAAAGAAGCCGTTGAGCTGATTCAGGCACGACTCACCGTCCCGGATGAAGAGTTTCAGTAAAACTTCGGTATCCGATTCGGTAGAGAACACAATGCCGCGATTAGCCAGATCCTGACGCAGCTCTTTGAAATTAAAAATCTCCCCATTGAAAATGATGCACCACCGATTGGTCTCATCCCACATGGGCTGGTGTGCAATTTCCCTGGTGTCGATGATGCTGAGACGTCGGTGACCCAGACAGACCCAGTCGTCGACATATACATCGTGGAAGTCAGGACCACGATGAGCAAGTGAGGCCGTAGCAGCAGCCACGTTGATCTTGCTGAACTTGCCGACCAGATTAAAAGCAAAGACACCTGTGATTCCACACATGGTTCAAATATAGAGTCTAATCTGTGGTAATCTGTGGAATCTGTGGCTAAAAAAAGTTGCCACAGATTGCACGGATTCACACAGATGAATGCTAGAAAATTTTTCCAGGATTGAGTATTCCCTGTGGGTCAAAGACTCTCTTGATTCCTCGCATGAGATTGAGGTTGACCTCACTGACCGCCAGTGGCATATAGGGTCTTTTGGCTATGCCGATGCCATGTTCGCCAGACAATGTACCTCCAAGGCTTACCGTCAGCTTGAATATCTCGCCGATGCCTTCAGGTATTTTTGTTGACCAGTCTTCTTCCGAAATATTCTCCTTCAGGATATTGACATGCAGGTTGCCGTCGCCCAGGTGGCCGAAGCAAACCGTGTTGAAGTTGTATTCCTTGCCAATTTCTTTTATGCCGTGGATCAGTTTGGGAAGATTGCTCCTCGGAACAACTACATCTTCACTCTTGGTCAGCGTGTACCAGTTGACTGCCGGGGAAATGTTCTTGCGGATCTTCCACAGTTCTTCTTTCTGCGCGGCACTTTCGGCGAACAAGACATCACCGGCATCAAATCGCTCCAGCACCTCCATAACCCGTTCGGCATCTTTCATCAACACCTCTTCATCGTTGCCATCGAGTTCGCACAACAAATAGGCATTCATTCCGTCAACCAGTTTGGTGGTCACGGGACTGTTGAGTACTTTTTCACAGTAGTCAAAGGTCTTGGTAGCGGCTTCCTTTTCAAAGAATTCCATTCCGGATGGTTGAATGCCGGCGACAAAGATTGCGGCGATGGCCTCGCAGGCCTCTTCATTGCTGACAAACGGTATCATCATGAGGACATTCTTCTGTGGAAACCCACGAAGCTTGAACACAATCTTGGTGATGATTCCAAGTGTTCCTTCGCTTCCGCACATGAGTTGCGTGAGGTTATAGCCGGTGGAATTTTTGAGGACGTTCGCTGCGGTCCAGATAATCTCTCCGGAGGGCAATACCACTTCCATGTTGAGTACGTAGTCGCGGGTGACGCCGTACTTCACGGCCTTGGGTCCGCCGGAGTTATTGGCGAGGTTTCCGCCCAGGAAGCAGGATCCACGGCTGGCGGGATCCGGAGGATAGAACAGGCCTTTTTCTTTAACCGCGTTCTGGAAAACTTCTGTGATGACCCCAGGCTCTACTGTGGCCTGGAGATTTAGTTCATCGATGTTCAAAATCTTATTGAAGCGTTCCATTGAAATCACTACGCCATTCTTCACCGGCAGTGCGCCTCCGCTCAGACCGGTTCCCGCGCCGCGTGGGGTAACGGGAATCCGTTCGGTACTACATATTCTCAGAAGCTCACTGATTTCTTTCGCTGTTCCGGGCTTAACCACAACATCCGGCATGAAAAAATAGTCTTCGGTCTTGTCATGTCCGTACTCTTCCTTAACCCCCGGGTCAACAAGAACCTGGACATCCCCGACAATAAGCCTGAATCGGTCAATGACATTCTCAGTTAGATTGCTGAGGCTTGCTTCCAGGGTTTTAGTTTGTGCCATGAATGCATTAAATTTGATTACTTTTTAACCTTTAGGTACATGCGCGTAGCGGGCAAAGGTACGCAAATCTCGATTTACAAATCATCACTGAGTCTTCTCGTTTTGATTGTGGCGCTGTCGTCTTGCGGCAGCGCAAGGAAGGCCCGTGTTCACGAAAAGCAAATAGCCGCCGTTATCAAAACCGCAAGAACGTATACGGGTACCCCTTACAAATGGGGCGGCACCACCCGTTCCGGGATGGACTGCTCGGGTCTGACGTCCAATGCCTATCGGGCTGCTGATGTCAAATTGCCACACCAGGCCACCGACCAGGCTGCGATGGGGAAGAAGGTGAAGATTAAGGATGTGCAGGAAGGCGACCTGCTCTTCTTTGCTACGGGTAAGAAAAAGAATCAAATCACGCACGTGGGAATTGTTACCGATGTGAAAGCAAAAGACAATGTAAAATTTATTCATGCGTCCACCTCGCTCGGCGTTGTGGAGACCAATCTGTACTCGGACTATTATATCAAGCGTTTTCGTCTTGCAAGGAGAATCCTCGAGGAACCTTAGCGGTCCTTTGCGCCTCCGCGCCTTTGCGGTGAGAAAAACGTGGCGTATGGAAATGCGTGGATTTTAGCATTCGAGTACCTTACTGAACTTGTTATTACCCATCAGAAATTCGCAAAGAAAACCTTCCGATGAAATCTTTCCTTACCTTAACAGCAACAAATTCATCACGATATGCATCCCACCCGCCGTCACTTTCTTAAGACAACCGCCGCCTTAGCCTCTTTCTTTTCCCTGAATTCGATTGCCACCCGTTCATCGCCACTGGCCACTGGCCCTCTCGTCATTTCCACCTGGAATTTTGGCAAGCAGGCAAACGCTGAAGCATGGAAAGTACTTTCAAGCAATGGCCGTGCACTTGATGCTGTAGAGCAAGGAGTTTGGGTTCCTGAGGGTGATCCAAAAGAAACGTCCGTCGGTCTGGGCGGGCTTCCTGACCGTGACGGCCGCGTGACCCTCGATGCCTGCATCATGGATGAGAAAGCAAATTGCGGATCGGTAATTTGCCTGGAGCATATTGTTCATCCGGTTTCTGTTGCCCGTATGGTGATGGAAAAAACGCCTCACGTCATGCTGGCCGGAGAAGGGGCCCTGCAATTCGCTCTGGCGAATGGATTTAAGAAAGAAAAATTGCTAACAGCCGAATCGGAGAAAGCGTGGAAAGCCTGGCTGAAAGAAGCTAAGTATAAACCTGTCGCCAACATCGAGAACCATGACACGATAGGCATGTTGGCACTGGACTCTGCTGAGAATCTTTCTGGTGCCTGCACAACCAGCGGAATGGCATTCAAAATGAAAGGTCGCGTGGGTGACTCTCCCATCATCGGCGCTGGATTGTTTGTGGACAATGAGATTGG
>JANPES010000094.1:0-4035 GCA_031423035.1 Cyclobacteriaceae bacterium
CAAGGAATCGTCACTCAAGGCCGGACTTATCTGGGTCGGTGCCAACGATGGTCCGGTGCACGTCACGCAAGACGGTGGAAAAACATGGAGTAACGTAACGCCCAAAGAGCTTCCGTCAGGCGGCCGCATTGATTGTTTGGAACCATCCTCACATAAGGAAGGAAAGGCATACTTCGCCTCGCTTCGCTATCAGTTGGGTGACTGGAAGCCCTATATCTACAAGACCCTTGACTATGGGAAAACATGGAAGTTGATTACTGCGGGCATCCCCTCAGATCATCCTGTGCGCGTTGTCCGCGAAGATCCCAAAGCAGAAGGAATCCTGTATGCCGGAACTGAATATGGAATGTTCATATCCATGGACGACGGTGCAACGTGGCAATCCTTCAAGCAGAACATGCCCGTCACACCGATCACAGATATCAAAGTATATCGTAATGACATTGTGGTTTCGACCATGGGCAGATCATTCTGGGTACTTGACAACATCACCTCTGTTCATGCCCTGGCTCAGGCCAGGCAGCAAACAGCCTATTTATTCAAGCCGGTTGATACCTACCGCTATCGGTACCAGGGAACAGGGCGAACAGATGTACCTAATTTCCCAGCGCCTGCAGTGATCATCGACTACTATCTGAAATCCAAGCCAGCGGGTGACATCCGATTGGACATTCTCTCTGGCGAAAATTTGATCCGGTCCTTTTCAAGCACGGGACCGCCACGAGATACGACGCGGGCAGGAAGGAACATGGCCACTAACTTTACCACGCGGAATGAGCGGATCGATTTATCGAAGAATTCCGGAGCCCAACGGTTCCGCTGGGACATGCAGCACGATGGTTCTTGGGACAGCGACGCCGCCCGTAGCAAACGTGGCGGCCATCGGGTAAGCCCAGGGGAATACACAGTACGATTAACGGTAGCCGAGCAGGTGTTGACACAGAAATTCTTGATCCTCGCCGACCCACGCATAAAGGGAAAAGTGAGCCAGGAGGATATGGTTGCGCAAGAGCAACTGTCCAACAAAGTGACAGTTGTGCTCGACAGCACCAAGCGGCTTGCCGATCGTATCAAAAAGCAACGCAAGGATATTGCGGCGCTGGTGAAAGCAAACAAAGCGACTGAAAAGCAAATTGCTACGGACCGTGAACTGGAACGCATCGAGAAAGAACTGATTACAAAGGAAGGCACGTATGAAACGCCAATGCTTATTGACCAGTTGAACTACCTGTTACAGCAACTTGATCAGGCAGATCAACGGCCAGGGCGAGACGTGTATGAACGATTTGATGCACTCAAGAAACAAGCGGAGGGTGTGTTCGCCAGGTCTAGCCAGGCGATTGGATAAAGCGTAGCTTTCTATTGCCTTTTTCGCAAACCGGCCTGAATTGCTTCATGGAGTTGATGCGGAGTTTGGCTGCCGATGCGTAGAATGCGGTCAGAATCGGTCAATTGAATCTCAACTGAATAATCTCCGCTGACGTTAAAGAGCCAACCTCCCGGGATGATTCGGACGCCCCAACCATAGTACCAGGGATTTTTCACGATGATTGCAGCCTTGATTCTGCTCAGGGGGATTGACCTTCGAAAAAGACCCACGCCAAAGTATACCAAGATCTTCTCTGGGAATACTTCCGTGACCATTCTATAAGAAATCATCAGCACGATAATCATTATCCCATTTACAAGCAGCATCCCGCCAAGCTCGATGGGTTGAGTGCCCACTTGTAAGAAATACAAAATTGATGTTGAAATTGACATGACGAGGAAGGCAGCAATGACAAACCAGAAATGCTGAAATTCTCGGAAGGGGTTCATGACGTCCAATTTAGTGATTTCGCTGTTACTCCATTAAGAGATCTCAGTCGCAGGTTACAGTTAGACAGGTTGCAACGCCGCCGAATAACGATCAAACAATTTACCTCCTTCAGCTTATCTTATCGTAATCAACGTCCCCGGCTGCGGCATGACAAAACTGTCCTTTGTCAATGGCATCTTCGCATCTTCCATACGCTTGGCAATTTTTCTGAAATTGGTGAAGCGCACCAGTCGGTAGTTGCCAAACGTGGCCTGCTCAAAGAAATCTTCCCAGTGGATGAAGACCGTTTTTTGCGGTTTCAAAGCACGAAGCATGTCTACCGGGTAGGGCTTGACTGTATTCGACGAAGCAAGGCATAAAACGGCGACATCCACCGGGCGCCGATCGAGTAAAGCTTGCGGTGGCATTCCAACGGGAAAGTGACTTGCTGATGTCTGAATAAAAATCCGGTACTCGATGGTGTCGCGCCGGACGAAATCGACCAGAAAGGAATATACGGATCCCTCTGCCCAGGCATTTTGCTTTGTTTCGTCAGACGCCTTTGTCAATGTCTTTTCAAAGTATCCGGATTTCAGTTTGCCTTTCATCAGATGAATAGACACTGGCCCCAGTTTCAAATGTGGAGCATGCTCGGAGCGAATGGGATGTATGCGGATGCTTGACGTTGAGTCAATCCACCTTACCGGGGGGTTCCCATTGGTTTGGCCCTCCAGTGAATGATATTGGTTAGGCGAAAGGAAGTTGGTCAGGATCTCCGCTCCATAAGCATTACCATAAATGCCAACGTCTGGCGGTAAGATCCAATTTTCAAGCAACATGGGCAGATCCATCATGTGATCATAGTGTGTATGCGCCAGCCAAACGCTCTTTGCATTCTTCATGTCAAGCCCGCTGGCGGTGACAAGGGATTTGTATCGCAAAAACGCTGCTGGATCAGAACTGATCTTCCCACCTGGAGAAAAGGATTGGATCGAGAAAAATGGATCTGTTACAATTGTCTCCCCGGCATATTCAATAACGAGATGACCGCAACCGAGGTAAAGTATCTGGAGCGGGCCTCGTTCACCGGGCAGGTCCAGCGTATGGATTGGGCTTACAGGGATGATGTCCCGCGCGGGAAACGCATGTGAAGTCACTTTGCGCGAGCATCCTGCGAACAGAAATGAAACAACAATCAATGCGCCTAGCCGAAAATACATTAACAAATGTACCACTACGGGTGAATAAATCGGAACCTCGCTCCTTCTGCATTTCGCATTGGCTATTCTACATTTTGCGGTTTTCAGCACACCTCGCCCATCGTCTTCGATGGTAATCGCAAAAAGAGCAATACAAGAATGTAAAATGAAAAATGCAGAAGGGTCGAGGTGAGCGACTGGCTTGCGTGGGATCAATATTCCTTCGGTTCCTGCTTCACATGACGGATGCGAAGTATGATAATCTCTTTCTCTGCGATTTTGTAAGCAACCCGCAAGGAGTATTTTTCAAAGGCACGATAGTTTCCCTTGTTGCTCTTCTTGTAGTTGTCTGGTGGATGCTTCTCAGGATGGTCAGGCAAACCATCGACGATCTTTAAAATTCCTTCCCGAACCTTCCCCGCATTTGACAGGGAATCTTCTTTGATGTAATTATAAGCTTGCTGTAATGAGGCGTAAGCTGGCTTATCCCACACTACAACAGATTTGGTCTTCCTCACCATTCCTTGGTCATCTTCTTTACTTCCTCGTGAGTAAAAAATTCTCCACGCGCCACCCTGGCTTCTGCTTCGTCTAACTCACGATTGTATTGCTCAATACTAATGCGTCCATCATTTTTTAACCCGTAATGAAGCATGTGTTTCAGCGCCCTTAAAAGAGAGATGTCTTCAACCTGTTTCAACTCTTTAATAATAAGCGATCTTTCTGCATTAATGTCCATAAATTCTAAGAATTGGCTCTCCAAAGTTAACGATTTGATAAAGACTAATTTCAGTTGATCCAGAAAAGATATTCAATATCCCGTCAGCAACCAATTTCCAATCCGGCCCAATTTTGCCAGAATCTGCACCACTTCCGCTATAGACGTCGCGCCCATCCGTCAAAGGCTAAACGCACGTTACTCCCGTTGGTCCGGACTTGCAGTCCGTGACCCATTCGAAGCACACTCTCCTTCGGAGGCGGACCTTTGGTCCTTCCCGCACATTCTCCCCACACCGTCCTGGGCTCGGATGGTACCAC
>JANPES010000095.1:0-3433 GCA_031423035.1 Cyclobacteriaceae bacterium
ATGGTTCAAATCCCTGCCCGGCGTGCTCCATGGATGGCACAATCGTGTTGTACAGCGCGGTATTCTGCCTTCCTTCAGTCAGCGCTTCTTCTCCGACATTTGCCGCTTCCATTCCTGACGATGTCCGCCTCCCGATTTCCGGCCCTTCGCTAGGGCGGGCTCCTCCTATCGCTTAACCATTTGATCCTGCTCTCCTCGAGAGCGCAGTGATGCCTGTTTCGATCGAAACAGCGCACGATTTGTTTTCACTTCCGGTTAATGCGTATTCGAACTCATCTTTTTTGGTTGTTGCTTTTTTCCCAGGGTGAATTACTCTGGGCTCAGGAGGGATGTACCCAGCACCTGACAGGCCGGGTGTTGTCAGAAGCTGGCTCGCCGCTAATGAATGCCGAGGTGCTGGTGAATAGTTTGTCCATCGGTACAGTCACAGACAGTCTCGGAAATTTCGCCTTTGACAAGATTTGTGTTGGAACTTACGTCCTCGAATTCCGCTATGTGGGATACAAGACCAGAACTGAAAAAATATCAACTTCGGAGAGAAAGCTTTTCATCATTGCCATGACCGTTGAATCACAAGCGCTCCAGGAAGTTGTTGTCCAGGAAAAGCTGGACAATGTGGAAAGGGTGACCAACTATGCGGTGCTGGATGGGGCACGACTCATCGAGTCCGCAGGTAAGACACTCGGAGAATCGCTTACTGCCTTGCCGGGTGTAAGCACCATCCAGGCGGGTCCTGGAATTTTTAAGCCCGTCATCCACGGTGTTCACAGTCAGCGTGTATTGATTTTGAACCATGGGATCCGTCAGGAAGGTCAGCAATGGGGGGCAGAACATGCACCCGAGATTGACCCGTTTATTGCTTCAAACATTGTTGTTATCAAGGACGCAGCTGCGATCAAGTACGGCACGGATGCGCTGGGTGGTGTGATCGTAGTGAATCCGCCTCCCTTGCCCGAGAAGGCTGGTCTTGGCGGTTCATTAAATTCTGTGTTGCAAAGCAACGGACGGTCGGGCACCCTGTCCGGCATGATTGAGGGCGGCGTAGGCCAACACGACGGCTGGGGTTGGCGATTACAAGGCACCGCCAAGCGCGCAGGGGATTTTCATGCCCCGGATTATTCTTTGACCAACACCGGAATCCGGGAACTTGACTTTTCTGCGGCTGCCGGATTTCACTCGGAGAAACTTGGAACCGAAATCTTCTTCAGTCATTTTCAAACTGAGCTTGGCATTCTCCGGGGATCGGCAGTGAATAACCTCGATGACCTGGTGACGGCCATGGAGCAGGAGCCGCCCATCGGTACAACCGACTTCAGCTATACCATTAACCCGCCACGCCAGGAAGTAAGTCATAACCTGCTTAAGATTAACAGCCATTGGGCGCAACCCAAGGGAGAATGGCATATGCAGTACGGATTTCAATCCAATTTCAGAAAAGAATTCGACATCCGTAAAAGCTCGCTTTCGAATATCCCGGCCATTGACCTTGAACTACGCACCCATACCCTGGAATTGGAGTATGAAACTTTGGGTAGCAACGGCCGCCAGTTTTGCTTTGGTCTGAATGGCATGTACCAGGATAACCGAAATGTGCCTGGAACGCAGCGGATCCCGTTCATTCCGAACTATACCAGTCTTTCCGGCGGACCGTTTGCCGTGGCAAAGCTAACGGTGCAAAAATGGGTAATTGACCTTGGCGCCCGGTATGATTTTAGAAACTACAGCGTGATTGGCTACGATTACAAGAACATACTGTATACATCTGACCTTGCTTTTCACAACGTGAGTGCATCGGCGGGGGCGTCGCGCGCGATTGGAAAACGACAGACCATCAAACTGAATGTTAGCAGTGCATGGAGGCCGCCGCATGTAGCTGAATTATATAGCCTGGGGACGCACCAGAGCGCAGCCTCGATTGAATACGGCCTGCTGCTAAACGATTCTACCAATGAAGTCATGAATATTGAGGATGTTCCTTTCAAAGTTGAACAAGCGGTCAAAACCGTGGCTACCTATCAGTTCACGGCAGACCGTTTTCAACTTGAGGCAACGGCCTACTCGAACATGATCTTCAACTATATCTATTTGCAACCGCGTGGGGTAACGCAAACCGTTCGCGGGGTGTATCCCTATTTTCGGTACACGCAGACTGATGCATTGTTCCTTGGCATGGACATTTCTGCTGCCTGGACGATTAGCCCCCGGTTTGTCTTGAGCCCCAAGGTTTCGCTCCTCAGTGCCAGTGATATTCGCAACAACGACTACCTCGTCTTCATTCCTTCCAACCGAGCTGAACTAGCTTTAAGGTACCAGGCTGTCAAGAATAATTTCTACGTCGAGCCCCGGCTGAAGTATGTGGCACGGCAATACCGCACACCCCGTGTTATCACAGTTCGAGAATTTCAGGACGCTGTTAGTACCGGTACGGATCCGCTGGGAGGGAGTACCGACAATTTTGATTTCATGGCTGCACCGGATGGATATCTCCTTGCCGGCCTTGCGGCAGGTATTTCAGTTCCCTCAGGTTCCGGGCGATTTGATTTTCGGATGGCCTTCGAAAATGCACTTAATATGTCGTATCGGGAATATACAAATCGGCTACGATACTATGCGGATGATATGGGCAGCAATATTACGTTGTCTTTGAAATACACTTTTTAACCAAAGAAATCGAATCATGAATACAGGAAACAAGTTCATCACTGTTATGGCCGCAATACTATTTTCAGGCCTCCTAATTGGATGCTCATCTGATGATCCGAAGAAGGAGGATACTCCGGAACTCGTGACGAAAGCTACGCTGACCTTCTCTTCTGTTGGTGGAGGAACGCCCATTGTTGTGTCGGCAACGGACCCGGATGGTGATGGGGTACAAGACATTATAGTTGAGGGACCCATCAATCTGGCAGCGAACACAACCTACGGGTTAGGCATTGAACTGATTAACGGACTGGTTGCCGTTGGGCAACCGGGGTATTCAATCACAAGTGAAGTGGAGGAAGAAGGCACTGAACACCAATTCTTTTTTTCGTGGACGAATTCCATATTCTTCAACCCGGAAGGTAACGGCAATCTGGACACAGGCACGGATCCTGTCAACTATCAGGGCGGAACAAATTCCGTGGACGCCAATGGCCTCAATCTCGGATTGACAACGATTTGGACCACCTCATCGACGATAGCCTCCGGTAATTTTCGGATCGTGCTGAAACACCAGCCGGGGTCAAAGACCGCTACCTCCAATGCATCCGTAGGTGAGACGGATCTGGATTTGACGTTTATATTGAACGTGCAGTAGAGGAAAAATTTGCCACGGATGACACGGAAAAACACGGATGTCCGTGGGAAAGCAATTCGTGCCCATCCGTGGCAAGTTCTAGCTTTCCTTCTCTTTTCGAGAAAGCCAGAAATAAAGAAGTGCCCCTGGTACCAT
>JANPES010000096.1:0-4466 GCA_031423035.1 Cyclobacteriaceae bacterium
CGAGCGAAACAGCTTATCCTTTGCATCGAAGGAGAAAGTCGTTTTCAACGGACAGGAAACAGGCGTCATGCATGCCTGTGGACATGATTCGCACACGGCTATTCTCATGGGCGTAGCAACCATTCTTGTTCAGAACAAAGCGGAACTAAAAGGAACCATCAAATTCCTGTTCCAGCCCGCGGAAGAAGGCGCCCCCGCCGGTGAAGAAGGTGGCGCAGCGTTAATGGTCAAGGAAGGCGTTCTCGACAATCCGAAAGTGGATGCCGTTTTTGGCATGCACATCAGTTCGATGACCCCGCTTGGCATGATTACCTATCGACCCGGCGGATTGCTTGCTGCTTCGGACAGTTGGTCCATCACGGTGAAAGGAAGACAGGCGCACGGTTCGGCACCGTGGATGGGTGTTGATCCGATTGTTGTGGCCGCGCAAATCATAAATGGCCTACAAACAATCATCAGCCGCCAAAGTGAGTTGACAAAAGAGGCTGCGGTAATAACGGTGGGCAGGCTGCAGGCCGGTATTAGAGAAAATATTATTCCTGAAGAGGCATTTATGGCTGGAACCATTCGTACGCTGGATGCCGGCATGCAGGAGAAGATTCACGAGAAGATCCGGTTGACGGCAACTAAAATTGCTGAGAGTGCAGGCGCCACAGCGGAGGTGACGATCCGTCGCGGTTATCCGATTACGTACAACGATCCTGCGCTGACAGAAAAGATGACGATGAGCCTGGAGCGGGCCGCGGGCAAGGAGAAAACCGTGCGCATCAACGCATCCACAGGTGCTGAAGATTTTTCATTCTTCCAGCAGAAAGTTCCAGGCCTGTTCTTTTTTGTCGGAGCACTTCCGGCCGGTCAGGATCCTGCCACGGCACCTTCCCATCACACGCCGGACTTCATGATTGATGAGAAAGGATTTCTCACCGGCATTAAGGCGATGCTTAATGTGACGGTCGACTACATGAATACACCGATAGCGACTTCCCCGAAAAAGTGATTCCCTGCTCCTGTGGAAGCTCAATAGTTATACTGTTTCAAAACTGTTATAGAAATCAATTAAGATGAAAAAGTACCTATCGATCCTGTTGCTTGCCTTCTCTCCTGCTGCGTTCAGCCAGCACGTCCCCACCTTCGAAGAAGTGATCTCCCTGCGCAGCGTCAGTGGAGTCAGCATCTCACCAGACGGAAAGCATGTGGCCTACGGCATACAAACCACCGACTGGACAGAAAACCGGTACGACACCGAGATCTGGTTGTCGCAAAATGGCGAGACCGGATTTCAATTGACGAATACAGCCAAAGATGGTAGCAGCAATGCGACTTTTTCGCCCGATAGCCGGTGGATCGCCTTCCTTGCCAATCGGGGTAACAAGAATCAGATTCATGTGATGCGAGTCGACGGCGGTGAAGCACGCGTGATGACGAATGAAGACGAAGGCATCTCGTCTTTTCAGTGGCACCCGTCCGGGTCGAGTCTTATTTTTAGGCGGCCGGAAAAAGAAGACAAATTAAAAGCAGAGCGCGAAAAACGTTACGGAGGGTTTGAGACTGACGACAAGGAATTTATACTCCAGCATCTTTGGCAGTTGACTTTTCAGCCCGATCAACGCGATCCCTCAGAGATGCCTTGTTATGAGAAAGCAGATTCGTTAAAAGCCAAAGCAGGCTGCATCGAACGACCGAAAGCAGTCCGGCTGACGGAAGGAAAGTTCACTGTGTCGGGGTATGCGGTTTCACCGGACGGAAGCAAAGTGGCTTTCACGCATCAGCCCGATCCGCTCATTAATTCATCAGTGAAAACCGACATCTCTGTGCTGGACCTCTCGTCCAAAGTGATCACCAATGTTGTTTCCAACCCAAGTTCTGATTTCTTTGAAGCCTGGTCTCCTGATTCGAAAGAAATTAGTTTTACCAGCAAGGGATCAGATACGGTATCACATTTCTTTACGAACACAAAAGCCTATGCTATTAATCTGGCCTCGAAGGCGTCGCGCCCGCTGGCGGCAACACTGGATGAGGACGTCGGCGGGTTAACGTGGAGACCGACAGGGATTTTTGTGGTGGTGCAGCAGAAGACCAAGCGCTCGTTGTTTCGAATTGATCCGGGAACTGGCAATCATTCGCTGGTGAATGGATTGCCTGAACAAGTAGGCAGTATATCGTTTTCTAAAACCGGAGAACAGTTGGCAATGACAGCACGAAACGGCGATCAGCTAAACGAGGTGTTTCTCTCATCAACTAGTTCACTTTCACCGAAAAAGATCTCAGACATGGCTACTCAAATCATGGATTGGAAAGTGGGGACAAGTGAAGTGATAGGATGGAAGAGCAAAGACGGAACAATGATCGAAGGCGTATTGTCCAAGCCGGCAAACTATGATGCTTCAAAAAAATATCCGCTACTCGTGGTAATCCATGGAGGCCCTACAGGCGTAGATACCCCGGCGCCACTTCCGGGCAATGTTTACCCAATTGTACAATGGCTCGACAAAGGAGCGCTGGTCCTTCGGGTTAATTACCGCGGATCGGCAGGCTATGGTGAAGCTTTTCGTTCATTGAATGTCCGCAACCTGGGCGTGGGCGATGCGTGGGATGTTTTGTCAGGCGTGGATTACCTCGATTCAAAGAAAATGATCGACCGCTCAAAAATGGGATGTATGGGCTGGAGCCAGGGCGGTTATATCTCGGCATTTCTCACCACGAATTCAACGATCTTCAAGGCCATCTCGGTCGGCGCAGGGATTTCAAACTGGATGACATACTACGTTAGCACCGACATCCATCCGTTTACCAGGCAATATCTGAGGGCTACGCCGTGGAGTGATGAAGCCATTTACAAAAAGACTTCACCGATGACCAACATCAACCAGGCAAAAACGCCAACACTGATTCAGCATGGCGAATTTGATAGGCGTGTTCCCATTGCAAATGCATACGAATTGCTGCAAGGGCTTCGCGACAAGAATGTTCCGAGTGAATTGATTGTGTATAAAGGATTCGGACACGGCATCAACAAGCCCAAGGAACGCCTTGCTGCCAACTGGCACAACTGGCAGTGGTTTGGGAAGTATGTCTGGGGCGAGACGGTAGAGCTTCCCGTTGGGAAACCGTAACGATCGGGGGCCCTACCAATAGAATAACCTATTCTCCACTGGTAGTTTCAATGGTTGTTGAAGCCGGAGGAACATATCGATATTTAAGACTCATCCAGATCATCATCCTATGAAAAAATTGCTTCGCCTCATTCTGCTGGTTTTTGTAACAACCTGTGCCCAAGCGCAGTCGAAAAAACCGATCGTGGCCTCAGACCTAATGAAAATTGCAACCACGAGTCAGATTCAACTTTCACCGGACGCAACCAAAGCGGTGATGGTTGTCAATCGCAAAGCCGTCAAGAACGATAACGAATATTACTATACCCGACACCTCTACCTTGTTGATGTGTCTGGCGCTGCGCCACCGCTTCAACTGACGTTTGGCGACAAGAACGATGGCCAACCGCAATGGTCTCCGGATAGCAAGAACCTGGCTTTTGTGCGGGTGGATGGAGAGAAGTCGCAGGTTTGGATCCTGCCACTTGGCGGGGGCGAAGCACATGCAATTACCAAAGCAGAGTACGGTGCTGGCGCCCCACGCTGGTCGCCTGATGGAAAGAAGATTTTGTTTTCTTCAAGCATTCCTTTCAATGCAATAGTAGGAAAGACTCCATGGGAATATGAACGCCCGGGTCGTCAACAAGAAGATGAGCCGAACTTCAAGAAAATGAAAGCAGATGAGAAGAAAAAATTCGCAACATCCCCCGATGGAACGTTGCAAGATATTCGTGCCTGGTTGGCAAAGAATGCAAGCGACGCAAACCCGCGAGTTCTAAATCGGCAGAACTTGCAAGGCGAATTGAATCTACAGCCAGAAGAAGATTTTTCCCACCTCTTTGTCCTGACTGTTGGGATTGAAGGCGCCACACAGCTCACGTCCGGCTACCAGGATTTTGATAATGCGGAATGGTCACCCGATGGAAAGCGAATCATTTGCACATCACGTGCCTATAAAGTTCACCCTGACCGTGAGCGGGACAGCGACCTGTGGATGATTGACGTGGACACCAAAGCCGCGAAAGAGTTTCTCACCTGGCCGAACTACAGCATTTCTGATGGCGTCTTCTCTCCCGATGGTAGTCAGGTCGTATTCTCCGCCACCAACATAACCAATCGTCATGCTGAGCAGAATCAACTTGCGGTTGTTGCCTCTTCAGGCGGACAGCCACAACTATTAACCGCTGCGCTGGATCGTGATGCTGGCGGTGCAGCATGGTCAGCAGATAGTAAGACCGTGTACTTTGCTGCGCAAACGGAGGGCGACCTTCCCTTGTTTAGCGTTCTGGCGAAAGGTGGAGCGATCACAAAAATTCTAGGCAATGATAGTGGTGTGAATGATTTTGACTTGCAAGGAGATAAAGTTGTTTATGC
>JANPES010000097.1:0-2546 GCA_031423035.1 Cyclobacteriaceae bacterium
CGACTTTGCTTAGTAGATTGACATTGGTTGCGGCCACTACCCGCACATCTGTCTTTAGGACTTTGGAAGAACCTACCTTGATGAATTCACCATTTTCTAATACCCGCAGCAAGCGGGCCTGTGTGCCCAGCGGCATTTCGCCGATTTCGTCCAGGAAGATGGTTCCACCATTCGTTACTTCAAAATAACCTTTTCGTGCCTCGTGTGCTCCGGTAAAGGATCCCTTTTCGTGTCCAAACAGCTCAGAGTCAATAGTCCCCTCAGGAATTGATCCACAGTTGATTGCAATGAACTGACCGTGTTTCCTTGGACTGAGAGAATGAATAATTTTCGAGAATGACTCTTTGCCACTCCCGCTTTCTCCCGTTATCAGAACGGACATTTCTGTTGGTGCCACCTGGATGGCGACACGGACTGCCTGGTTGAGCAATGGGGCATTCCCAATGATTCCAAACCTTTGTTTTGTACTTTGAATATCGCTTTCTGATATAGCCATTGTCAGGAATCTACCAAATTTCCAAAAAGTGTAGCGCCATTGCAGCGGTCTATTTTGACCCAGACGTATTCACCCTTGGATTTATTCTCCTTTGGGAATAGAATCACTTTATTGGCTGAATTCCGTCCTTGGAGGAAGGCATCAGAACGCTTGGAGTATCCTTCGATAAGCACGCGAAAAGTCTTGCCAACATCGCGCTGGTTACTCTGCAAGGAGTGCTTTCTCTGCTTTCCGATGATTTCTGAGAGCCGTTGATTCTTAGTTGATTCCGGCACATCATCTGAAAACTTCTTTTCGGCCAGGGTTCCAGGGCGTTCTGAATATATAAACATGTAGGCGTAATCGTAGCGGACCAGATCCATCATGGACAGTGTTTCTTGGTATTCCGTTTCGGTCTCGCCGCAGAAGCCGGCAATCATGTCTGAGGATAACCCACAGTCGTCACCAAGAATTTCTCGAATGCGTTGAATTCTCTTTAGGTACCATTCCCGTGAATACCCACGATTCATACGATCCAAGACGTGTGAGCTCCCGCTTTGAACCGGAAGGTGGATATACTTGCAGATGTTGTCGTATCTCGCTATGACAAAGAGTACCTCATCAGTAATGTCCTTCGGATGCGAAGTAGAGAACCTGATTCGAAGGTTCTGGTTTACCCGGGCTACCTGTTCGAGCAAGTTGGCAAAGTTGACAATGTTGCTCATCTCGCGGCTTTCTAGCCTGGCTTTGTTATTCTCTTCTTCGCTCCATTTATATGAGTCTACATTCTGGCCAAGCAGTGTGACTTCGCGAAAGCCTTTCTCAAACAGATCACGGGCTTCAGCCACGATGGAATGAGGGTCCCGGCTGCGTTCTCTCCCCCGGGTGAATGGGACGACACAAAACGAACACATGTTATCACAACCACGCATTATAGAAACGAATGCAGTTACCCCGTTGGAGTGCAGGCGCACAGGGCTGATGTCGGCATAAGTTTCCTCTCTGGATAGAAATGTGTTTACTGCTTTTTCTCCCTCATCCACCCGGGTGATCAGTTGGGGGAGATCCCGGTAAGCATCTGGCCCTGCCACGAGATCGACAATTTTCTCCTCGACGAGAAACTTGGATTTCAGCCGCTCTGCCATACAGCCAAGGACGCCAACAAGGAGATCGGGCTTAAGCTTCTTGAAGCCGTTAATGTGTTGAAGGCGGTACCGTACCGTCTGTTCCGCCTTTTCTCGAATTGAGCAAGTATTCAGAAAGATAACATCCGCGCTCTCAATTTCAGATGTTATGTCAAATCCCTGCTTTAAAAGAATGGAGGCAACAATCTCACTGTCAGAGAAATTCATTTGACAACCATAGCTCTCAATATAGACTTTTCGCTGATTGCTTGAAATCGATGAGGGCGTGACCATGAGAGGCTTTGGCTCCATTTCCAATGATAGTATCCCTAGATCTGCAATTATGCCTTTCGCTTCACTCATTGGCGGCAAATTTACCACTATTTAACCGTAATATGACATCTTGGCAGGCACAAATTTAACTCCCATTCGGTAGCTTTGAGGCATTTCAATAAAACTATGGCCATCATTAAGTCGGTGAGGGGTTTTACACCGGTTTTCGGAACTGGTTGCTTTATTGCGGAAAACGCGGTGGTTGTAGGAGAGGTCAGTCTTGGCGATGAATGCACAGTTTGGTTTAATGCAGTTGTACGTGGGGATGTCCATTCGATAACGGTTGGGAATAACACAAATATTCAGGATGGGGCGATCATCCATTGCACATACCAAAAAGCAAAAACCGTCATTGGGAGTAATGTTTCAATTGCTCACGGGGCGATAATACACGGATGTACCTTAGGGGATAATGTCCTTGTTGGGATGGGTGCAATTGTTATGGATGATGCAGTCGTTGGCAGCAATTCGGTGATAGCTGCCGGGGCTGTAGTATTGCCAGGTACACAAATCGAAGCCGGGAGTATATATGGCGGAATGCCTGCCAGGAGACTGAAGGACATTGGCCCAGAAATGATGGAAGTCATTGCACGAACAGCCCGTAACTATCCCAT
>JANPES010000098.1:0-9666 GCA_031423035.1 Cyclobacteriaceae bacterium
CATCGTTTTTATTGTCCTTTTGACGATAGCTGATAAAAACATCATACTCGTAGCCGGGGAGGGATGAGGGCATCGCGTAAAGTTAGAATATTTTAGTGAAGGCGGAGGACATGATCCGGTGGCAGATACCAGATCAGGAAGATTTTGAAACTTCGCGCCGGAGGGTCCTGTGTACAGAGCCAAGAATCTTTATCTTTACCAAATGCGTACCCTATTACTGGCACTTATTTCGCTCACAGCTCAATCCGTGTTCGCTCAAGTCTACATTCCAAAATTTGATGTCCAGGGCCATCGCGGCTGCCGCGGGTTAAAGCCTGAAAATACAATTCCCGCATTTCTTACCGCCCTCGACTCCGGAGTTACTACGCTTGAGATGGATGTTGTCATCACCCACGACCGGCAGGTGGTTATCTCGCACGAGCCCTGGATGTCGCCTGAGATCTGCCTCGACCCTACGGGAAACGAGATACCGAAGAAGGACTCCATCAGACATTCCCTGTACGCGATGAGCTATGACCAGGTCCGGCAATGGGACTGTGGTTCAAAAGGAAATGAACGCTTCCCCGAGCAGGAGAAGATGTCTGCCTTCAAGCCTCTGTTGAAAGATGCGATTGTGGCCATCGAGAACCACATTAAAAACCATACTACGTACGAAGTCGATTATAACATCGAAATCAAGAGCGACCCAAAAGGCGACGCCAAATTCCACCCCAAGCCGGAAGAGTTTTCCAAACTGGTGTATGAACTAGTCGACCAGTATCTCCCCATGGATCGTGTTGTAATTCAGTCGTTCGATTTTCGCGTGCTGAAATATTGGCACACCACATACCCGGAAATCCGGCTGGCCGTGTTGGTGGAAAATCGAAAGAGCCTGGATGCGAACCTCAAAGACCTAGGATTCACGCCTTCGGTCTACAGCCCGTACTCAAGGTTTGTAACACCTGGAATGGTTAGCAGTTGCCGTGAACGAAAGATGCGGCTGATTCCCTGGACGGTGAACGATGAACGAGAAATGCTCGCCTTGAAAGGAATGGGCGTGGATGGGTTTATCACCGACTACCCGGATCGGGCGAGAAAGTATAAGATGACGTTGCAGATTGAACGGAAATAGTGATTTGATGATTTGGTGATTTGATGATGGGAACTCCCTTGTAGTGGAGCCTGCTCCTGTATAACAAGCAATTCAATTGAAGACGGCTTTTGCCTATTTTTGCCCTCCTAATCCAACCCCATGAAATACGACGTATATGGTATCGGTAACGCTATTGTAGATATTGTTACAGAAGTGGACATCGACTTCTTTGAACGAAACAACGTCGAGAAAGGCGTGATGACCCTCGTTGATGAAAAACGCCAGATAGAGTTGATGAAGGTCATTGACATGAAACGGAGCAAGATGTCCGGTGGTGGATCAGCGGGAAATACAGTGGTTGCAATCAATCAACTGGGAGGCAAGAGTTATTATTCATGCCTGGTCGCCCATGACGAGTTGGGTCATTTCTTTCTGATGGACTTGGAGCGCAACGGCGTTCAAACCAATCTGAAGTATGCAGATTGCCCTCCGGGCCACAGTGGACGATGCCTTGTCATGACCTCGCCGGATGCGCAGCGTACCATGAACACGTTTCTCGGTGTAAGTTCATTTCTCTCCCCGGCACATTTGGATGAAGCGGCCATCAAAAACGCTAACTACGTGTACCTGGAGGGCTATCTGGTATCAAGCCCCAAGGGATTGGAAGCTATGAAGGAAGCAAAGAAGATTGCCGAGCAGAATAAGATAAACGTGGCCTTGACATTCAGCGACCCCAGCATGACGAAGTATTTTTCCAAACAGATGGAGGAAATCGTTGGGGCATCTGTCGATCTGCTTTTTTGTAACGAGGAGGAAGCATTGATTTTCACGGGGACAGATTTCATTTCGGATGCGCGTGAAAAACTTAAGGGAGTTGCAAAGCGGTTTGCCATTACTCAGGGTGCCAACGGGGCATTGATTTTTGACGGCGATACGTTCATTGAAATTGAACCTTACAAAGTGAAGGCGATAGACACCAACGGTGCCGGGGATATGTTTGCAGGAGCCTTTCTGTATGGGATTACCCACCAGCACAGCTACGCGGAGGCGGGGAAGTTGGCATCACTTGCTTCTTCCAGGGTTGTGGAGCAGTGGGGCCCACGCTTGCAGCCGCAAGAAGTAAAGAAAGTGCTCGGCGACCTGATCCATTAGCATGAAGTATTTCTTCGTATTTGCCCTTTCGCTTGTACTTACTGCCGGATATGCGCAGGGGCGAACGGCTAACGAATTGATATCGGCTTGGGAAAAGTCATGGAATACCTATGATCTCAATGCGGTGCCCCTCCTTTTCGTCAATGACTCTTCCGTCACTTATTTTTCGTCAGAACGTGCTGGCCTGATTCACAGGATTGACTCACTGGTAAAACACCATCGCGGATTTGGCTTTGTGCCCGGAGGCAAAGTGTCTGGCAACAGACTATGGCTGACGGAACTTCGTTACCTGCCATCGGCAGTTTCCGCCATCTGGCACTTCCAACGTCCAGGCAGCCCGGAGCAACGAGGACCGGTTACCTTTGTCCTGAGGAAAGATGCGAAAGATATCCGGATAGCGCACGCCCACTTTTCGAATGACCCTAAACCCAAGTAAATTTCGGTACCATGATTTCATTCTCTTCGTTCACCTTGGGCAATGGTTTGCGCGTTCTCGTTCACGAGGATCCTTCCGTGGACATCGCGGTGATGAATATTCTCTACGACGTAGGTTCGCGGGATGAACGGCCAGACAAAACCGGTTTTGCTCATTTGTTTGAGCACCTGATGTTTGGTGGCTCGAAAAATATCCCGAGCTACGATGGGCCCCTGCAGCTTGTAGGTGGTGAGAACAACGCCTTCACCAGCACCGATATTACCAACTATTACCTGACGCTGCCGGCTTCCAATCTTGAAACGGGATTTTGGCTGGAGAGCGACCGCATGTTAAGCCTTTCCTTTGATTCGGAAGTGCTCAACGTTCAACGCAATGTAGTAGTGGAGGAATTTCGTCAGCGCTACCTGAATCAACCCTATGGAGATGTTTGGCTCAAGCTTCGACCGCTGGCTTACTCAACGCATCCGTATCAGTGGGCAACGATTGGAAAAGAAGTGGCTCATATCGAACAGGCCTCGTTGGATGATGTCCGGGATTTCTTTTACCGTTTCTATTTGCCATCCAATGCAATTCTTGTGGTCGCTGGAAAAGTGACCGAATCCCAGGTGAAGGTTCTTTCTGAGAAATGGTTTGCGTCAATTCCTGCAGGGCAGCCTCAGAAGAGAAGCCTTCCGGTAGAGCCGGCACAAAAAGCCAAGCGAACGCTAGCCGTGGAGGCAAGCGTACCGGCCGACGCATTGTATAAGGCCTTCCACATGCCCGGACGCTTTCATCCGGATTACTATGCTGTTGACTTGCTTACGGATGTGTTGGGAAGAGGAGAGTCGAGTCGCTTGTTCCGTAAACTTGTAAAAGAGAAAGAAATTTTCACTTCGATATCCTCGTATGGCATGGGCTCGTTGGATCCTGGTTTGGTGGTCGTTAGTGGACGCCTTCAAAAGGGCATCTCCCTACGCGACGCAGAAAAAGAAGTCGATCAAATTCTTGAATCCGTTGTGTCCGAGCTAATCAGCGATGAGGAGTTGGGTAAAGTAAAGAATCAATCGGAGGCCTCGCTTGAATTTGCCGAGGTGGAGGTGATGAATCGCGCCATGAACCTGGCATTTGCTACCTTGTCGGGCGATCCTGATTTTGTTAACCAGGAAGCAGCAAGCATACAGGCCGTGACCAAAGCTGACATCCGGCGAGTAGCAGGGGAAATCCTTCGGGAAGAGAATTCAAATGTTTTGTATTATCAAGCTGTTTCCTGAGATCACATGAAGATACGTGTAGGCCTTGGTTTTGATGTTCATCCATTGGAGGAGGGCCGTGATTTATGGTTGGGGGGCATCAAACTTCCCGCAACAAAGGGAGCTGTGGGCCATTCCGATGCAGATGTTTTGATTCATGCCATTTGTGATGCTATTCTTGGCGCCGCCAACCTGGGTGACATTGGAACACATTTCTCCAATACGGATCCCCGCTGGGCAGGGATGGATAGCAAATACTTCTTGAAGGAAGTAACACGCATGGTCGCCGCGAAGGGTTGGAAAATTGAAAACGTGGATTGCACTGTTACACTTGAGGCTCCGAAGATCAAGCCGCACATCGCAGCCATGAAGCAGGTACTGGCGTCGCTGATGAATATCGCAGAGGAGGATGTTTCTATCAAAGCAACCACCAACGAGAAATTGGGTTATGTCGGGCGTATGGAAGGAGTCAACGCATACGCTGTTGCGCTGATGTCCAAAATTCAATGAGCTCCGTTCAGCTGATTTCCACGGAGGATGGTTCTCATTCGCTTATGAACACCGTGCTTCAGGAAACGTATCACTCCGTCCATGGGGCGATCCAGGAATCAAACCACGTGTTCATAAAACACGGACTCGAGGATTATGCTACAACAAATCCCCGCAAGCCCATTCGGATTCTTGAAGTTGGATTTGGAACAGGGCTAAATACATTTCTCACGTTGCTTTATTCCGTACAGCGGGAGGTTCAAATTCATTATGAATCGTGGGAAAAGTATCCTTTACCCGATGCGATCGTCGCTCAGCTAAACTACGCCAGCATGCTTGGAGATCCAATTGCATTTAGCGCAATTCACCAAGCACCCTGGAATATGGAGGTGCAGATCAAATCAGGATTTTCACTCCTCAAAAGGCATTCCGATATCCTGAATGAAGCGATCGTGTCATCATTTGATATCATCTATTACGATGCCTTCGCCCCATCAAAGCAGCCAGAAATGTGGACGCGTGATTTGTTCAAGAAAATCACGGACACCTTAGTCCTGGGTGGAATCTTTGTCACCTATTGCGCGAAGGGGCAAGTGAAGCGTGACTTGGCTTCGTTGGGGTTGGTCGTTGAGACGTTGCCGGGCCCGCCTGGAAAAAAGGAAATGACACGCGCCCGTTCGATTTTTCAAAATACAACGGTCCCATCGGGCGTGACACATTGATTGAGGGCTGCGTCATTTTCATTGACATCATCAATTCGGTCCACGACCGGGAAAAAAGATAGACCTACTTTCTGACAATCTGGTCTCATGCGATGCAGCATTCTGTCGTAAAATCCGCGTCCATACCCTACCCGATGGCCCACCGTGTCAATAGCGAGTAGCGGGACGATGACGAGGTCGATTTTCTCATCGGGTGTTGGCACCCCCTGTTTTGGTTCCGGAATACCCCAGCTGCTGGTTTGGAGTTGATGCTGTCCTTCAAAATAGATATTCTCCAATTTGTCGTTGGCCCCAACACGAGGAAGTGAAATGCGCACATGGGGGAATTCGCGCCTGACCCGATCAATGATCATCCAGGTATCCGGCTCTTGATTGTGTGCGATTGGCAGATAGATATGGAGTACTTGTATGAAGGAAAGATCGATGGAAGAAAAGAAAAGAGAGTAGAGCCTCAGGTTAAGTGATGCGCAATCACTTTCGCTCAGTTCCTTCCTTTTTTCAAGATACAGCTTTCGAAGTTCCTTCTTGGTCATGGTAACTCAATACATTGAATTGGAAGTCAAACGGATCAAGATGACTAATGAGTTTCTGAATGAATTGCGGATCGTGCTGATAGAAATTCAGGAAATTGTCGGTACGCTCCTGCAGGCTTCCATTGGGGAATAGCACGTCCTTGATGGCCTCAATTTGCCGCAGACTGTCTGACTGAAGTCGTTTTTCGGCGCGAAGCATTTTCTGTTCAATGACCTGAACCATCGTCCTCATTTTTGCCGCCTGCGCTGCAGCCATCGGTGACAGGGAAGCATCAAGGCGGGTACAACGGGCTTGAACATCTGCGAGTAGTTCTTCAAGCGCTTTCAGGGTTTCATCCAGCGACAGGTTGTGTGATGAATGCTGTGTGATCCACCGCTTGTATAAATCATTTTTGGACTCAAAAAATGCATCGAGATGCAACTTGGTCTTGGCCAATTTACGTGCGGTCGGCGCATCTATCACCAGGGCAAAGTTCCTGGGAAGCAGAATAGGGAAGGGCACCTTGTTGTGTTCGAAAACCTTTTTCAGTTCAAGCCAATACACCAGCTCAGCCGGCCCGCCCACATAGGCGAGATTGGGCAGGATTATCTCCTGATAGAGAGGCCGGAGAATAACGTTCGGGCTGAAGACTTCAGGCGTATCGTTGATTTTCTGGCTCAATTCCTCTTTAGAAAACTGCAGCTGCGTGTCGACTACTTTAAATATTTCTCCGTGCTGCTCAATCCGGCTTCTTAGTCTTTTTTCCAGATAGAAGAAATTGATTTCACGTGGGTTCACCTGAGGATGCAGCCCCAGCGCTTCAAGCTGTTGATTTGTTTCCGAAACAAGCCTGAATGGTGTGTGCTGAAACACATCGTCCCGGATGACTGGCTGAAGAAGGGTTTTTAATTCCCTGTCATCCGCATCAAGAACCACCAGGCCCTCTGATCCAAACAGCGCATTGACATAGATCCGCACGGCCTCGCTCAGGGTGCTGGCTTTTGTGTAAGCCTCTCGGAAAATTCCAATCTCTCCCGGGAGTTGATCCAGGACTTGTTTAACCTCTTTGGTATGAAACCGCCCTACAGCACCTTGCTGGATTGTTTCCCAGGTATATTTCTTTCCATAGAGACGGAAGGATTTGATTTCCTCATAGTCATGGTCTTCGGAGGCCATCCAATAAACTGGAACGAAGTTCGACTTGGGATATTTTTGTTTCAACCTCCTGCACGCCGTGATCACGGTCACAATCTTGTAAATGAAATAGAGGGGACCTGTAAAGACAGAAAGCTGGTGGCCAGTGGTTACCGTGAATGTGGCCTCGGTTCCGAGTGACTTGATATTGTTTTCGACAGCCGGAGAGACCGTGATGGATTCATACTGACGCTGCAGTGCCTTAACGATTACCTTGCGATGGTCAGCAGTAAACGTTTTTGATTTTTCCTTGATCTGTTTTTCGAAGAGCTCTACTGCAGGGAAGTTTCCTGAAAAGGGTTGAAGGGAGGAATGTTGTTCAATATATTTTTGAAAGAACTCAGAAAATGCGTGTGTACTTCTGAATGGAATTTTCTGAAGGAGCATGGTCAACAACACGTTTGGATGAAAAACATAGATCGAATAACGGCAATTTTCCGATAAGGTTGACGAAAATTATTTGGGTTGTGCGACAACGGTACCGGTCAGATCAAACTCGCTGGCAGCGGTTATTTTGACTTGGGAGAAGTCTCCCTGGCGGACATAATTATCGGCAGGAATCATCACTTCGTTGTCAACTTCAGGTGAGTCAAACTCCGTCCTTCCAATAAATTGACCGCCTTCCTTACGGTCGACCAGGACTTTGAAAATCTTGCCTACTTTTTGCTGATTCAGTTCAAGGCTGATGCCTTGCTGCAGATCCATAATGGCCTCCAGTCGATTGGCCTTCACCTCAGCCGGGACATCGTCTTTCATGGTATAGGCATGCGTGTTCTCTTCGTGGGAATAGGTGAAGACACCCAATCGATCAAACCGCGACCGTTCGACAAAACCCATCATTTCTTCAAAGTCTGCTTCTGTCTCTCCTGGGTGTCCTGCAATGAGCGTTGTGCGCAAGGCGATGCCCGGAACCCGCTCGCGAATGGTTTGGATAAGTTCTTCCGTTTTTTCCCGCGTTGTCCCTCGGCGCATCAGCTTGAGCATCCGACTCGAACCATGCTGCAAAGGGATGTCCAGGTATTTGCAAATTGTCGGCTCCTCTGCCATCACCTCGAGCGCATCGAGTGGGAACCCAGTTGGGAACGCGTAGTGTAAGCGGATCCAACCGATGCCCTCTACTTTTGCAAGCTGACGTAATAGCTCAGCCAGACTGCGCTTCTTATAGAGGTCAAGACCATAGTAAGTAGAGTCTTGCGCGATCAACAATAATTCCCGCGTACCCTTGCGGGCGAGATTCTTAGCTTCCAATACTAATTCTTCGATAGGAAGAGATAGGTGCTTGCCTCGCATGAGGGGAATAGCGCAAAACGAGCAGGGTCGATCACATCCCTCCGATATTTTCAAGTACGCGTAGTGTCCTGGATTAGTAAGTATCCTTTCCCCCACAAGCTCCTGCTTGTAGTTCGCATTGAATTGCTTGAGCAACCGGGAAAGATCGCGGGTGCCAAACCAGGCATCTACCTGTGGAATTTCTTTCTGCAAATCATCCTTGTACCGTTCAGACAGACAACCGGTCACATATATTTTTTCGACCAGGCCTTCATCCTTTGCGTCGACATAGCGTAAAATGGTATCAATAGACTCCTGCTTGGCGTTATCGATAAACCCGCATGTATTGATCACGACCACGCGGTTATCATCAGACGAGGACTCATGCACGGCGTCAATACCGTTCCCCCTGAGTTGGGTAAGCAAAACCTCGGAGTCCACCTGATTCTTGGAGCACCCCAGTGTGACAATGTTTACTTTCGTTTTCTTGTTACCTCGTGCCCGCACGGTTTTTGGATTAGGGATGCAAAAATAAGCAGTTTGGGTTGCGAACGTTTATATTTGAAAATAAATTCAATTTGTGCGCTTCCTTCCTCTTGGCATCTTGCTGATTCTCTTTGCTTCCTGCCTGGATGAGCCAGATTGTATCATCACAGCGACCAATCTCGTCCAGGTGTCGCTTCTAAGGCTCGATGAGGACAGTGCGCGAACGGTCAAATTCGATAGGATCCTGGCGTTGGGTACTGATACCGTCTTCTACGAAAATGACAGTATTTCATCCCTCAGTCTTCCCGTGAACCCAGGAACAGCGAAAACGACTTTTCGATTCTACTATGAATCGCAAGTGGATTCATTGGTGGTCTCCTATACCCGCGCAACTAAGATTATCAGTCCTACGTGCGGGGCGTTCAATTATTTTCAGGATCTCGGCGTTGTATCAACTTCTTTTGCTGAAGTCAGTGTAGTAAATTCTCAACTGTCAACCAGTGGTGCAAAGAATCTTACGATCAAGCTTTAGTCTTCTCTTTTGCTTCCTGTTGTTTGTGGCAGCAGCACAAGTTCCGGTGGATACAGACACGGAAGAGGAAGACACGGTAGAGGTAAGATTGAAAAAGCCAGATAGCCTGCGTGAAAAAATCTATTTTCGTTCCTTCCGCGCAGGCACTGATGTATTAGCCCTCATTCTAAGTCAATCAGATCGATTTTCAGGATGGGAAGTAAATGGGGACGCGGACTTCGGCCGGTTTTACCTGGCAGCAGACTACGGAAGATGGCAAAAAGACGAAGTGCTTGTAACGGGTGGGGATTATTACAGCGATGGGACATATTGGAGGGCGGGAGTTGACCTTAACCTGCTCAAGAAGGATCCGGACCGCAATATGTTTTTTTTCGGTTTCCGCTATGCCCAAGCTTCATACACAGAAACAATAAATATGGTATCCACAGATCCGTATTTTGGGAGCCTTCAGTACCAGCTAAACAACCCTTCGGCGAGTGCAGCATGGGCGGAATTGGTCGCGGGCCTCAGGGTAAAAATTTGGAAAGAATTCTGGATGGGGTTCACATCGAGGATGAAGTTCGCTAGCTCAG
>JANPES010000099.1:0-3581 GCA_031423035.1 Cyclobacteriaceae bacterium
CATACGGGCCAGACCAACACCGAACTGGGTGTACAATTGTTCACCCACCGTGCGAACACGGCGGTTGCTCAAGTGGTCAATGTCATCGACGAGGGCTTTGGAGTTCACCAGGCCGATCAGATACTTTACAATAAGGATAATGTCCTGTGTTGTGAGTACGCGCTGATCAGCACTCAACTCGAGACCGAGTTTCTTGTTGATCCGATAGCGTCCTACTTCGCCCAGGTCATAGCGCTTTTCGCTGAAGAAAAGGCTCTGAATGATATCGCGGGCAGTTTGCTCGTCAGGGGCCTCAGTATTCCGAAGTTGACGGTAGATTTGCTCTACCGCTTCTTTTTCAGAGTTAGAGTTGTCCTTGGCCAACGTATTGAAGATGATGTGGTAATCGGTAATGTTCACATCATCACGGTGAAGGATTACCGATTTCACGCCACTCTCTATGATCGTGTCAACATCCTCGGCTGTAAGGATGTGATCGCGCTCCAACAGAACTTCATTTCGGTCGATAGAAACAACTTCACCAGTATCTTCATCCACAAAGTCTTCCGTCCAGGTTTTCAATACGCGGGCGGCCAATTTGCGGTCAACTACTTTCTTCAGTGTGGGCTTAGAGGCCTCTACTTCTTCGGAGAGTCCGAATAAGTCAAGTATGTCTTTGTCTGTTCCGTATCCAATAGCGCGCAACAGCGTAGTGACCGGGAATTTCTTCTTCCGGTCGATATAGGCGTACATGACTGAGTTAACGTCAGTGGCAAATTCAATCCAGGATCCTTTGAATGGGATGATCCGGGCGGAATACAATTTTGTACCGTTGGTATGCTTGCTCATGGCGAAGAATACGCCAGGGGAGCGGTGTAACTGCGAAACAATGACGCGCTCGGCACCATTGATGACAAAGGATCCCTTTTCTGTCATGTAAGGGATATTGCCCAGGAATACTTCCTGTTCGATGGTTTCGAAGTCTTCGTTGTCCTCGTCGTTACAGGTGAGGCGCAACTTTGCTTTTAGCGGAACGGAGAATGTGAGTCCCCGGTCGATGCATTCATCGACATCGTATTTCGGCGGGTCGATGGTATAATCGACGAATTCCAGCACAAAATTCTCGCGCGAGTCGGAAATGGGGAAGTTCTCTGCAAATACTTTGAAGAGACCCTCATTCTGTCTTTTCTCGGCAGGCGTTTCGATCTGCAAAAAATCTTTGAAGGATTGAAGCTGAAGGTCGAGAAAATCGGGATAATCGATGATCCGCTCGATGTTTGAAAAGTCAATCCGGTTGTTGATAGTCTTCTTTGCCAAGGTGCATTCAGTTTAGATTCCCGGTTCTAGATCCACAAAAGGGTAGAAAATACAGTAACCCCAGCCCCGACAAGTCGGGGTTGGGGCCTGTTATAGAGGTTAGACGGTACCCAGCGTCTTCAAGAAGTTACTTCAACTCGACGTCGGCGCCAGCCTCTGCAAGTTGCTTCTTGAGGTTCTCTGCTTCGGCTTTCGGCAAGCCTTCCTTGATAGTTTTGGGAGCTCCGTCGACCATATCCTTAGCCTCTTTCAGGCCCAGGCCGGTCAGTTCTTTTACGAGCTTCACAATCTGGAGCTTGTTAGCGCCAGCGGCTTTCAATACCACGTCAAAATTCGTTTTCTCGGCAGCAGCCGCTCCACCACCACCGGCGGCAGGGCCTGCTATTGCTACTGCAGCGGCTGCGGGCTCGATGCCGTAAGTTTCCTTCAGGTAAGAAGCCAATTCGGTAACTTCCTTAACAGAAAGTTCTACCAGTTGATCGCCAATTGTTTTAATGTCAGCCATTTTTGTAAGTGTTTAAGATTCAGTTCAATTATTATTTTGCTCTTTCTTCCAACGTTTTAACCAATCCCGCAATCGTCTGCTTGCTGCTCAACAGGGCAGACAAGACATTCTTGGCAGGGGCTTGGAGCATAGAAATAATCTCGCCAATAAGCTCATTCTTCGACTTGAGGTCGCTGAGCAGGGTGAGACTTTCTTCGCCGAAAAACAGGTCGGATTGAATGGATGCTGCCTTGAAGACAGGCTTCCCTTCGTTTTTCTTTCGGTATTCTTTGATCGCTTTTGCTGGAGCGTTTCCAATTTCTTTCGAAAAGATCACACCCGAGAATCCATGTAATGCTTTGAACATGTCTTCAAAATTACCGGTTTGCTTCTCCAGTGCTTTGCGGATCATGGTGTTTTTATACACCCTGTATTCCACGCCCTGGTTAAAACAAATTCTCCGGAAGGCATTGATTTGCGCTACCGAAAAACCTGATGCGTCAGTAATATAAAAGTGATTGTGTTGGGAGAACTTTTCTGCCAACTGGTCAATAATTTGTCCTTTTTCTTCGCGGGTCATTGTCTTTAAAATTTAGAGTCCGCCAATCGTACTCCGGTCAACCATTATCCCGGGGCTCATCGTTGTCGAAAGGCAAATGCTTTGGAAATACGTTCCTTTCGAAGAGGCCGGCTTTAACTTCGCTACCATGTTAATAAGTTCAGCGGCATTGTCTTTAATCTTGTCCGCGCTGAAGGAAGCCTTACCAACGGAGGCGTGAATGATTCCTTGTTTGTCAATTTTGAAGTCTACCTTCCCTGCTTTCACATCTTTCACTGCCTTTCCAACTTCCAGGGTAACGGTACCAGACTTCGGATTAGGCATAAGACCACGAGGCCCAAGCACCTTACCCAACTTACCTACTTTTGCCATGACGGTAGGTGTACAGATGATCACGTCAATATCTGTCCATCCCCCTTCAATCTTAGTTACAAACTCATCCAGCCCGACGTGTTCGGCACCGGCATCTTTTGCCTCCTGTACTTTGTCGGGCGTGCAGAGCACAAGTACCCGTACAACTTTTCCAAGGCCATGCGGCAAGGATACTACACCCCGAACCATCTGGTCTGATTTCTTGGGGTCGACACCAAGTCGGATATCCACATCCACCGATGCATCGAACTTGGTAAATGTTATTTCCTTGACGAGCTTCGACGCGTCATCGAGAGAATATTCCTTCTCCGAATTGTATTTCGCCTCGACAGCTTTTCTGTTTTTTGAAATCCTTGCCATAACTATGCTTTCTTTATTTATCCCACGGGGCCGCTCCGCTGACCGTTACACCCATACTCCGGGCTGTTCCCGCAATCATTTTCATTGCCGACTCAACCTTGAAGGCGTTCAGGTCTGGCATTTTTATTTCTGCTATTTTCTTAATCTGCGTCCAGGAAATCGAACCCACTTTTGTCCGGTTCGGCTCTTTGGAACCCTTCTGAACCTTAATCGCCTCCATAATCAAGACGGCTGCAGGAGGAGTCTTAATGACGAAGTCAAACGACTTGTCATTGTAGATCGTAATGAGCACCGGTAATACCTGACCGGGTTTGTCCTGAGAGCGCGCATTGAACTGCTTGCAAAAGTCCATGATATTGAGACCTTTTGAACCCAGCGCAGGGCCAATCGGCGGCGCAGGGTTTGCCGAGCCTCCCTTAACCTGCAGTTTCAAATAACCTGTAATTTCCTTTGCCATGTTACGCTTAATCTAACTTTTCAACTTGCATATAGCTCAATTCGACCGGAGTA
>JANPES010000100.1:0-41710 GCA_031423035.1 Cyclobacteriaceae bacterium
CATCATGCTAGGCCTCGGACTTTCGCTTTCGCTGGAAGATTTCAAGCGCGTGACCAAGTATCCGAAGGCCATGTCCATCGCCCTCATTTGTCAAATGGCACTCTTGCCCATGGTTTGTTTCTTTTTGGCAAAGGCTTTCGAACTGCCACCCGAACTTGCCGTTGGAATGATGCTTCTTGCGGCCTCGCCTGGTGGAGCCACTGCCAATCTTTACAGTCACCTCTCTAACGGAGACGTAGCGCTGAATATCACACTGACGGCGGTAAACAGCCTGCTCACGCTATTTACACTGCCCTTGATTGTCAATCTCTCATTAGAATATTTCATGGACTCCGGGGAATATCTCCCGATGCAATTCAAAAAGGTCATGGAGGTATTCGCGATTGTGCTTGTGCCTGTCCTGATCGGCATGGCTATCAAATCCAGAGCTCCTGGTTTTGCGGCGCGCATGAACAAGCCTGTCAAGATTCTATCTGCTCTGTTTCTGGCGCTAATTATCATTGCGATTACCATCAATGAACGACAAGCTATAGGAAGCTACTTTACCCAACTCGGAGTACCCGTGCTGTTGTTTAATCTGTTGAGCATGGCCATTGGCTATTTTCTTCCTCAGTTCTTCCGTGTGGAGAAGAAACAGGCAATCGCCATCGGTATGGAAATCGGGCTTCACAATGGAACATTGGCTATTTATATCGCCTTGAATGTGATCCACAATTCCGCGATGGCCATGCCGGCCGGCGCATACAGCCTGATCATGTTTTTCACCGCTGCACTGTTTGGGTTTTTGGTGAATGTGAGGAGAGCCGGGTAGCAATATTTCCTTGCGTGAAAGCTATTCCACAGCATGGCACAGAGGAAAAACAGAGGTTCACACAGAAATACAGGACTTCGTGACCAGAATGGAAGGGGCACAAAGGTTACTGAGAAAGCACGAAGAGAATAGAAAAGCACGATTACTCGATCGCATGAATCGTCACCCAATAGCGATATGCAACGATCGCTTTTTGCATCTTTGTGAGCTTACTGAGGTCTTTCTTGCTCATTCTCGGCAAGATCATTCGGTTTACAAGGGCCAAGACCTGATAGAATGATTTCTTCATGATTGAGGGTTAGCTAGCCGAATCAGGGTGAATTGATTTCATTAAACCCGTCTGAATGGTCTGTCCAGCTCATCGGGTAGTTCTTGTCCACAAATTCCGCTGCATCCGTAGTCAGAAAAAGAGGGCGAAAAGTATCAAGCATAACGGCAAGCTCTTTCGTCTCCTTCGCTCCGATACTTTTTTCAACTGTTCCCGGATGAGGTCCGTGGGGCAGCCCGCCCGGATGGAGCGTGAATGATCCCCGCTCAATCCCGCGACGACTCATAAAATTTCCCTCCGCATAGTATAACACTTCATCGCTGTCGATGTTGCTGTGATTGTAGGGTGCTGGAATAGCCAAGGGGTGATAGTCAAACAGGCGCGGCACAAACGAACAAATCACGTAGTTGTGTCCCTCGAATGTCTGGTGCACAGGGGGTGGTTGATGAATTCTTCCGGTGATGGGCTCAAACTCGTGTACAGAAAATGCGTAGGGCCATAGGAATCCATCCCAACCAACAATATCAAGGGGGCTGTAGTCATATATGTACTGATGCAAGTGACCCTGTTTTTTTATTTTTACCAGAAACTCGCCTTTTGAAGCATCCGTAACCAGCGCATGGGGTGGCCGTATGTCGCGCTCACAATAGGGAGAGTGTTCAAGTAATTGGCCTAACCTGTTTCGATATCGCTTGACGGTCTCAACCGGGGTCGCAGATTCAATGATGAGAACGCGCAAGGGGCCCTCATTGAATTCAATTTTGTAAATGACGGTACGGGGAATCACCACATAATCGCCCTGACGGAATTCTACAACGCCGAACTGAGAAATAAGTCGTCCACCGCCATCATGAATAAACAGCACCTCATCTCCCTCGGCATTTTTATAAAAATAGTCCATCTTACGCTGCTTAGGCGAACAAATGGCCATGGAGCAATCGCTGTTCATAAGGAGAACCTTCCGTGCCGACAGGTAGTCGTCGCCCGTTGTCTCAACCTTGGAGGTGTTCAAATGAGTTTGCCGCAATCCATATTTCTCCAGGATCTTTGGGCCGTAGGGAACAGGCTCTCCCAGGGTTTTTATCCGGGTCGGTGGGTTAATGTGGTACAAAATCGAATAGATACCCGAGAATCCCTCCGAACTGACAACTTCTTCCTTATACAAGGTCCCATCGGGCTGTTTGAATTGTATGTGTCTTTTGGTTGGGATCTTCCCCAGGCGCTGATAGAACATAACAAGGGTTCGTGTTAGTACGAAGTCGAAGTTATGAAATTTCGGATATTGAAATGGACGTCCACCAGGGTATTTGAAAAGAACGGTTACATTCGGGTGCGGCTGAGATCCGGAATTCGGTCAAACAACCGGACAGCCTGCTGGAGTACTTCATTCGATTCATTAAAGACCGGATAGAACCCGCTATTGCCCCAAATGCGACGGGCAATTTGTGCTTTCACATTCACCTGAAAAACCCGCTTGTGCCGGTTCAGGTCCTTCCAATCCGGCTCCACCTTGTTCTGGCGTCCTACCTTTGCCAATTGGTCGAGCATGCCATCGCCGACCTCGAATTTGGATAGATAAGCCGACAATCCCATGCGCGTCAACTCCTCCTTATTTACGGTAGCATAATTAAACGTGTACTCCTGCATGGAATTGCTGATATACAACTCATTGAGATAACGACTATTCTGCGTGGTATCAAGAGGCACAAAATAATCAGGCATGATCCCTCCTCCACCATATACCGTGCGGCCATTGGCTGTCTGGTATTTCAATGAATCACTGAATCTGATGCTGTCCGCATGGAAGAATTCCCCGTGCTTAAACCGCTTCGAAATGTCACCTGAATATTCTTCCATATCCCCATAGGGCTTTTGAATAGATCGCCCACTGGGGGTATAATATCTGGAAATGGTCAACCGAAGTTCTGATCCATCGCTGAGGTCAAACGGAGATTGTACCAATCCCTTGCCAAAAGACCGTCGGCCGACAACCAAAGCCCGATCATTGTCCTGAAGTGCCCCGGCGAGAATCTCAGATGCAGAAGCGCTCCCCTCGTTCACAAGGACGATAAGATCGCCCTTCTCGAAATCGCCCTTCTCGGTAGACATGGCATCCGAGTTATACTTCTTGTCTTTTCCCTTCGTAAATACAATCTTCTTTCCCTCTTCAAGGAATTCGTCTGCCAAGTCGATTGCCTGATTCATGTATCCACCAGGATTTCCCTGCAAATCAAGAACGAGTTTTATCATTCCCTTTTTTTGAAGATCGGTCATGGCGGCCTGAAATTCTTCAAACGTACTCTGTGAAAAACGATTTACTTTGATGTACCCCACTTCTGAATTGATCATATAGCCTACATCGACAGAAACTTGTGGAATTTTATCACGCACAATTGTAAAATTCATTGGCTTTCTTTCATTCTTTCGAATGACATCCAATTTTACCTCTGTTCCCTTCGGGCCTTTCAGTAACTTCATCACCTGAGGATTCGTGAGGCCAATGCTGGCAACAACCTTTTCGCCCACTTTCACAATCTTGTCACCTGGTCTTAGGCCGACTGCCTCTGATGGCCCGCCACTCAAAGCTGTTACAACAACCAGCGTATCATGGAAGATGTTAAATTCAATTCCAATCCCCTCAAAATTTCCCTGCAGGTCCTCATTCGCTTCAATTCGGTCACTAATAGGAATATAGGCTGAATGGGGATCCAATTTTGCAAGCATGTGTTCAATAGCATCGTCCACGAGCTTTTCTGTCCTGGCTGTGTCTACATACTCATCCCTAATCAGGCTCAATACTTCCCTCAGTTTCCGGGTGTCCTCGCTGGAATTCCCAGAAGAAGGCTTCGAGTCAAGGCTTGCTCCGATCAAAACCCCTGCAGCAAGGCCAATTCCCAGCACCAGGGGAAGAGCAATCTGTCGGGGGGTATTATTGGTTTCCATCATACGCGCAACGTTCCTTTGCTAAACGGCAAAGATCGGGCAAAGTTTACAGACCCGGAAACGGGGTTTTTTCAATTTCCTGGATACTGTGCCCAAGGGATAAATTGTCATTACTGGATCGACACATTTATCTTTGCCGAAACCAACCGGGCAGGAAACAGATATGAGCAGAGTGCTTGCCATTGATTACGGACTAAAGCGCACAGGGATCGCCGTCACCGATCCGTTGCGAATTATCGCGACTGCCCTTCAAACCGTGGAAACAACCGGTTTGATTCCATTTCTTCAAGCCTACATGAGCAAGGAACCGGTCAATCAATTCGTTGTCGGGATGCCTAAGCGGTTAAACAACGAAGACACCGATATGACTGCGCATGTTCATAAATTCGTAGCGGAGCTAAAGGCAAAGTTCCCTTCCCTTCCGGTCGCCCTCATTGACGAGCGCTTTACCAGTTCTATTGCGAAGCAAGCCATGATCGATGGAGGAATGAAGAAGAAAGACCGCCGGGTAAAGGGGAATGTCGACAAGATCAGCGCGACTTTGATTCTTCAGTCCTACCTTAATTCCCCGAAATAACCGCCCGATTATTTACCTTTGTGTCCAATTTGTTGCTGTCAGATGGTGTATCCGATTATAGTTTATGGTGATCCGATTCTAAGGAAAAGGGCAAAAGACCTGGCCAAGGGCTCCACGGAGTTACCCGTCTTAATACAAGACATGTATGACACGATGTACGCGGCTCATGGGATCGGTCTCGCGGCTCCTCAAATCGGGAAAGGTATTCGGCTGTTTGTCGTCGATGGAACTACGCTTGATGAGGAGGACAAGGAGGAGGAAGATATGACAGGATTTAAGAAAATTTTCATCAATCCGGAGATCCTGGATGAACAGGGGAAAAAATGGGCTTTTGAGGAGGGGTGTCTCAGCATTCCCAATATCCGGGAAAATGTGCTGCGGCAAGAGAAGGTTAGAATCCGGTATTTTGATGAAAACTGGATCAAGAAGGAAGAAGAATATACTGGCATCAAGGCCCGAATCATCCAGCATGAATACGATCATTTGGACGGGAAGTTATTTATCGACTATCTCTCCCCGCTTAAAAAAAGAATGTTGAAGGGCAAACTAACTGACATCAGTAAAGGAGATGTGCACACATCGTATCGTATTTCTGCGCCGCTCAAGAAATAGGTTTCGCTTATGGGGTATAGGTTAGGTGCGGAAGTTTGGAGTCATCAGGGACCCGAATGACCAAATCTCCTGTGATCCTTGTCTGACATGCCAGTCGCTCGTTATGCCGAAGAAGGCCGGCTCGGTGGTACTTTTCCTCCGCTGGAGTAAGTTTACCAAGATGCTCGGCACCTTTCAGAATAATCATCCGACACGTGGTGCACCGCCCCTTTCCACCACAGGCATGCATCCAGTCAACAAAATGGGCCTGGAAGTGCTGCAAGGCCGAACCGGTAGCGCCTGAAAGGAGGAGTTCTTTTTGTCCAAGGTTTTCTATGATTATCTTTACCATCGTTACGAGAAATCAGTACACTTCGGTCATGGATGAAAAAATCAGCTTAAAAGCCCTTGAAGATTACAGCGACGATTATGCCTCGAAGGTAACAGCTTCTTTCTTCTCCTCGAAAGAAAAGATCACGGGTCCGGAGATCCTCAAACTTTGCGAAATCCAGCAAGTCAACCTCTTTGTTATTCGCGAATTGCTCCACGCCTGGCGCCTTGAAAGTCAGAAATTACGGAGCCCGTACTTTGATTATGCGGCACCGCATGTGCTAGAGGCCCTTACAAAATTCCAGAACCTGCTATCAAATTATATATCGATTTCGCGGGAGAACTTCCAGCCCTTGCTCAGGAAAGCCGTGTTCGAGTCACTCAATCTGATTCTTTCCCCTTACGACTTTTATTCCGATACACTGGATGGCCACGGAAGTCAACTGAAAGTCGACGAACTGAAGAACGACGTCAAGTACATTCGAATCAACCGCACGCCGCTGGAAAAGCTACTGCATGACCTCGAGGAGAAGAAACTCACTTCCATCGCCGGCAAGGAAGCCTTCGCCCTGCTGGATCATATCCTTGAAGAAGTAAATTTCACCCCAGAGGATTTTGACGATTATCTAACCAAATTTTCGGCTGTCGTCCCCTTGACGATGGAAAAACTCTACGAGTCCAAAGTTAATTTCCCAAAGAAACCGCAATCACGCGAAGCAGAGAAGCTATCTGTTCCTGCAGAACCAGAGAAAATAGTCACTAAGCCTGAGCCGACGCTAACAACATCAGAATCACGGGTAAAGCCAGAACCAGTTATTCCGAATGCGGAGTCAAAGCAACCTGCTCCCGCCCAAATTCCCTTATATGATCAACAACCTGGCAAGGGAAATACACTGGCTGAAAATTTTCAGAAAAGAAAAAAGATCAAAGACAGCCTTACAATCAATCAGAAATTCATGTTTACCAAGATTCTGTTTAACGGAGACTTTGAATTGTTTTCCGCTGCGGTAGAACGGCTAGATGAACTGGACACCATGTCGCAGGCGAAAGCCTACTTGAGCAACAATTACAGTGAATGGAATCCCGAGAGCGAAGAATATCAGGAGTTCATGGAAATGGTCGAGCGTCGTTTTGCCTAGGGTCTACTCTTCCTAACGCTAAACCCGCTGCAGCAATTGTCCCCGATGGGCGTCGATCTTAAGCAGGATAAAGAGTAACGTCGTAAATCCCCACAAGGATGACCCTCCGTAGCTAAAGAAAGGAAGAGGGATACCAATTACTGGAAATAGCCCAACGGTCATTCCAATATTGACAGCAAAGTGGAAGAAAAAGATGGCGGCGACACCGTATGCGTAGACTCGGGCAAAGCGGCTTTTTTGTCGCTCCCCGATGTAGAGAATTCTCATCAGCAGGGTCACGAAAAGAACGATGACGACCATACTTCCAATCCATCCCTCCTCCTCGCCAATTGTGCAAAAAATAAAGTCTGTACTCTGTTCGGGAACAAAATCAAATTTGGTCTGAGTTCCTTGCAGAAATCCCTTCCCAGAAAGCCCTCCGCTACCAATGGCAATTTTTGACTGGGTCACATTCCAACCATAGCCAAGCGGATCGGCATCCGGGTTGATCAGTGCCTTGATGCGATTCTGCTGATGAGGCTTAAGTACGTCCGTAATGACATAGTCAACGCTTTCAATAACACCCATTACAGTGATTGCGCCAATAGTCAATAGAAGAATGCGCTTGATTTTCTTCCTTCCAAGGATAATCAGCAAGACCAACGCGATGAAAATTGCCCCGTGCAAATACAGTTGATTTGGAACGAGCAGAGTCAGCACAAAAATGGTTGCAGCACAAAATCCTACAATAATCAGGAAGGGTGACATCCCTTCGCGGAAGAAGACAACCATGAAGCAGCTGAAAACAAGGGCCGTTCCAGTATCCTTTTGCAGCAGGATTAATGCCATAGGCAAGCCAATCAATCCAAAAAGAACGGCTTGATTTCTCAGGCTATCCATTTTAAATCCCACGGAACCCACATACTTAGCCACCGCAAGCGCAGTGGCAAACTTCGCGAACTCCGACGGCTGACCACCAAATGACCCCATGCCGATCCATGCCTTGTTGCCTCCAACCTCCTTTCCAATGAATGGCACGAGGAGAAGTATGATCATTAAGAGACCATACATGACATAGGCAAATGCATCGTAAAATCGCATGTCCAGGATGACGATTCCAAGAATGATAATGAACGAAACCCCGATAAACATAAGTTGTCGCCCGGAATTCAGTGACAGTGTAAAAATTGAATGACCTACAATCTCATCATACCCCACAGCGTAGATATTGAGCCATCCCAGGAGCACCATGGCGGCGTACAGGCCGATGGTCGTCCAGTCCAGGCTGCCCGATATGTTTTCCTCGCGCATCAATTTTTTACATCTTCAAAATTTCCATTCAACACATATTGTTCGATGTAAGGGCGCCGGGTCTTTCCAATCAGATATTTTTCTATCATCAGCGAAGCAATAGAAGCTGCTGCCCGCGCCCCTTGCCCCGCATCTTCCACATAGACCGATACGGCAATCCTGGGGTTCTTCCGGGGAGCAAAGGCAATAAAAACACTATGGTCGAAGAGTGGTGGGTTATTCTCTACGGTTCCTGTTTTCCCGCAGACAACAATATCCTGAAGTTTCGCACGATAAGACCCTGTACCTGATTCAACAACCTGTTGCATGGCATCCGCGGCAACGCGGAAATAAGAAGAGTCAATGGAGGTGTAATGCCTTTCCAAATACTGCGGTAACGGCTGACGGTCCTCTCCGATGGCCTTGACAATGTGTGGGACATAGTAGAACCCCTTATTTGCCACGGTTGCCGCAAAATTAGCCATCTGCATCGGAACCACCAGGTTCTCTCCTTCACCAATCGCTAGAGAGTAAATATTTGAAAACTTCCATGGCTTGTTTCGGTACGCAACATCATAATAGACTGGACTCGGAATGAGTCCACTTTTTTCATTGGGCAAGTCGATACCCAGCGGCTTGCCAAACCCAAAGCTCATGATGTGCTTGTTCCACTCGGCCAGCCCGATGCGCGTGTCACCGTATGGATCCTCAACCTTGCCTTGATTAAGCATCCTTCGGAGAACACCGTGAAAATAGGGGTTGCATGAATTGGAGATTGCTCCCCGGAGGTCCTCGTAGCTGTGGGCACCATGGCAATTAATAATGGACCGATCGCAACGGATTCGGGTTTCGGAAGTGATTACGCCTTCTTGTAACGCCGTCATGGCCTGGGCAATTTTGAATATTGAGCCCGGTCGATACTGTGCCATCAAGGGGCGATTGAACAATGGCTTGTTGGTATCGTTGCTGATGAGCCGGAAATTAGAGCTGTATTGCCGGCCGGTAAGGAGGTTCGGATCGTATGATGGCCCGGACACCAGCGCGAGAATTTCTCCGGTAGAAGGCTCAATGGCAACAATACTTCCCGCTTTCCCCTTCATGAGAAACTCACCATACACCTGTAGATCAAGATCGATTCCTGTCACCAGGTCCACCCCGGGAATGGAGAGCGTATCATAGGCGCCATTTTCAACGGATCCCTGAATGATTCCTTTCACATTCCTCAACTTAAATCGAGTACCACGGGTACCGCGCAACTGCTCCTCATAAAAAGCTTCAATACCGCTTTGACCGATATAGTCGCCTTGCTTATAAATCCGTGTGGTATCACTGCCCAGTTGCCTCTTGCTAATTTCACTTACGTACCCCAATGCATTGGCCAAAGCCGGAGTTGTATAAGCGCGCGTAGTTCGTGCCAACACATAAAATCCGGGGAATTCATCCAGGTAATCCTGAACTTTTGCAAAATCCACATTAGAGAGTTGGTCGAGAAATAAGGTTGGTTTGTAAGGTGAAAACTCTTTCAGGGCTTTCATCTCGCTGAATCTGGTACGCAATTCCTCACGGGTCATGCTGAACACCTTGCAAAATTTGGTACTGTCGAAATTCCGAACATCCTTCAACAGTACTTCGAGTTTATACTCCGGGGTATTGAAGACAATCAGTTTCCCATTCCGGTCAGTGATCAATCCACGTACCGGGTATTCAGTTTGTCGGAAAATCGCATTGCTATCGGCCAGTTGAGCGTAGCGGGTATCAACAACCTGAACAAAGAATAACTTGACCGTAAAAATAATTCCGGTCAAAATGATCAAGAGCTGAAATAGTTCTCTCCTTCCTTCGTTCATCGCCTTCGGTCAACAGAAAAGTATTGCAAGAGTACTATTATCGTCATGGTAAACATCATACTGGCAATTACCTTAGACATTGTATACCAGAATATTCCAAAGCCACCCGCTTCCGTGAAAAACAAGACAAAATGATGTATGAAGACCAGTGGCAATGAATATACCATAAACCACTGTAGGCCATTTACTGCAAGTGTCGGCCCTTCGCCGGCATCGTACCCGCCCTGAGGCGTGATTGTCGTGATCCAGAAGTTCCTGGCATAGGCAACTAGCACCAGACTCAATGCGTGCAGCCCCAGGCTGTCATAAAAGATATCGATGGCGAATCCCAGGAGAAAGCCGGCCAGCATCAAAGCAAGTGGGTTGGTCTCAATCGGGAGCAAGAGGATAAAGGCCACGTAGAGAAGACAAAAGGCCGTATTAAAGAGAACGAGCTGCTTCAGTAACATGACCTGGATGAGCAGGTACATGAAAAAATATACGACGATGAAGATTCCGGAACGGTTCATTGTCGGTCATTGATTGTGACGTGCTCCAGTGAATCCAATTCAGATACCAATTCACTTTTCACAACTTTCACAAAAGAGAGTCTGCGAAAATCCTGGGTCAATTCTACACGGATATCAAAAAATTGGGCCTCCTTCTTGATATCAACCTCCTTTACTGTTCCAATTAGAATTCCTGCCGGAAACACAGCGTTGTAGCCGGAAGTAACAACAGAGTCGCCAGCCTGAGGTTTGACATGACGTGGGATGTAATTCAGGTTAACCAATTCAGGATCCCGGCCGTCCCACTGTATTGTCCCAAAATTTCCAGTCCGCTTCAGCAAACTGGATACCTGTTCGTCAGTATTCAAAATAGATGTAATGACAGCGAAGTGATCAGAAACCGATTTAACCTTGCCGACAGCGCCAGCTGAGGAAATTACTGCCATTCCGGGTTCCAGGCCTGCCTCAGACCCCCGATTGATGGTAATGTGATTCTTAAATTGTGAAACTGAGTTATTGATCACCCTGGCACTAATGAACTCATACCGAATGAGGCTGTCTGTTTTCACCGAGAGTAACTCTTCACTCAAGGCCAGGCGTTCTACAAGCCCTCTCAAGAGCGCATTTTCCTCAGAAAGCTCCTTGTTGACATCACGCAGGGACAAGTATTCCCTCGTCTGCTGGGCGGCGCCCATGACAGACGCGGCAATTCGATTTGATGAGTTGAAAAATTTGGTGTTCTGATATTGGCTGTTCCCTACCCAAAGCCAGGCACAAATGATTTCTAAGGACAAAAATGTAAGAAAGGCCCGGTAGTTGTAAAGAAAGTTAAGTAGACGCAGCATGCATCAAGTCATAAGTACCTTGCGATAGTGGTTGAGGTTCTTCAATGCCGCTCCCGTGCCCCGCACAACAGCACGTAAAGGATCGTCGGCCACATGGACGGTCAGCTTAGTTTTGAGCGCCAATCTTTTGTCAAGGCCACGCAGCATGGCTCCGCCACCTGTCAGGTAAATTCCGCGCTCATAAATATCAGCAGAAAGCTCAGGGGGAGAAAGTTCAAGGGCTTTCAATACAGCCTCTTCCAGCTTTGAAATCGATTTGTCCAGTGCAAAAGCAACCTCACTGTAGGAGATTTTGATCGTTTTCGGAATACCCGTCATCAGATCGCGTCCGCGGATTTCGTAATCATCCGGACCATCATCCAATTCTGTGAGCGCAGAGCCAACTTCTATTTTCACACGTTCCGCGGTACGCTCTCCGATGAGGAGATTATGCTGACGCCGCATATAATCCAGGATATCCCGATTGAACGTGTCGCCAGCAATACGAATAGACTGATCACAAACAATACCTGACAAAGCAATAACCGCGATGTCAGTAGTTCCGCCACCAATGTCAATAATCATGTTGCCGATGGGCTGCTCGATATCAATCCCAATTCCTACAGCTGCAGCGATGGGCTCATGTATCATGTATACTTCTTTTGCATTGGCATGCTCGGCTGAGTCGCGAACTGCCCGTTTCTCCACTTCGGTGATTGCCGAAGGAATGCAAATAACCATTCGCAAGGATGGCGGGAAGAGACGCCTTCCGGTATCAATCATCTTGATCATTCCGCGAATCATCATTTCAGCTGCGTGGAAATCGGCAATTACACCTTCCTTCAATGGCCGAATAGTCTTGATATTCTCGTGTGTCTTCTCGTGCATCTGCATGGCCTCCCGACCAATTGCAATGACCTTGCCCGTCAACTTATCCATTGCAATAATCGACGGCTCATCGACGACCACTTTGTCTTTGTGAATGATCAGCGTATTGGCAGTGCCCAGGTCTATGGCAATGTCCTGAGTAAAAAAATCAAATAGTCCCATGCGTAGAAAGTCCTCCTTGCAAAACGGTTAAAAGTGTCACGAAATTACAGAAATAATCAGGTGTTTTCTTAACGATCAGTGCTTAAAATGCCGGTAGCCGGTAAACACCATGGCCATGTTGTGATCATCACAGCAGCGGATTGAATCCTTGTCTTTGATTGACCCACCCGGCTGAATGACTGCCCGAATCCCTTGCTGACTGGCGATCTCCACACAATCCGGGAAGGGAAAAAATGCGTCAGAAGCCATCACCGCTCCATCCAGTGCGAATCCGAAAACACGGGCTTTTTCAATGGCTTGTTTGAGTGCATCCACCCGGCTGGTCTGCCCAACCCCGCTAGCCAAAAGCTGCCCATTGACTGCCAAAACGATGGTATTTGACTTGGTGTGCTTGCAAATCTTACTGGCAAACAGCAGCGCCTGAGTCTCTGAATCAGTTGGCTTGCGCTTCGTAACCACCTTCAGATCCGAGGGGGCATCTGTCTTCCAATCGTATTCTTGTTCGATTATCCCATTGAGCAAGCTTTTTGCCTGCTTTCCTCTTACCAAGGGCAGTTTTTGCTTCAAGATGATCCTGTTCTTCTTGCCTTGGAGAAGGGTCAATGCATTGGCATCATAACCTGGCGCAATGAGAATCTCAAAGAATAACGAGTTCATGGCCTCGGCGGCAGCAAGGTCAATCGACTGGTTGCTAATCAATACTCCGCCAAAGGCCGATAAAGTATCAGCCTGGAAGGCCTTCAGGTAGGCCTCCTTCACGGTGGCCCCCGTCGCCACCCCACATGCATTTGTATGCTTTACAATCACAAATGCCGTCTCTCCACGGAATTCCTGTACCAACTCCACAGCAGCATCTACATCCACCAAGTTATTATACGAGAGCTCTTTCCCATTTAGTTGGTCAAAAAGCAAGTCTAGCTTACCATAGAACGTCCCTTTCTGATGGGGATTCTCGCCATAGCGAAGTGAAACCCCGGCCGTATGACTGGCTTTAAATCCTGGAATGGACTGTTCCTGATTGAAATAATTGAAAATAGCAGTATCGTAGTGAGAGGTAACTTCAAAGGCCAAAGCGGTGAATCGCTTTCTGTCCAACAAATCGGAAGTGGCATTTTTTGCCTGGAGGAGACTAAGCAACTCCGTGTATTGATTCATGGAAGCCACAATTAATACGTCGCTGAAATTCTTGGCGGCGGCCCGGATGAGTGAAATCCCACCGATATCGATCTTTTCAATGTTGTCGGCTTCGCTTCCTCCACTGGCCACGGTCTCCTCGAAAGGATAGAGGTCGACAATGACCAGATCAATCGGACCAATGCCAAATTCCTCAGCTTGTTTGAGATCGGTCGGGTCGTCCCGGCGATAGAGAATTCCTCCAAAAACCGCTGGATGCAGCGTCTTCACGCGACCGCCAAAGATAGATGGGTACCCGGTTAGCTTCTCCACCGGAGTTACGGCATAGCCCAGTTTTTCGATAAACTGTTGCGTGCCTCCGGTTGAAACAAATTCAACGCCAGATTTTCCTAGAAGGTGAATAATCGGATCGAGATGGTCCTTATAATAGACAGAAATCAGGGCTCGCTTTATCGGACGCGCGTTCATGGGTAGGGTTGAGCCGCAAAAGTACGGCTTGAATTTAAGATTGATAGCAGATGGTCCGAATAAATGTCCCTACGATCTACATCACATTGAACTCATCAGCATCCAGGTAAGCCGGGAATCGATCACGGTGTTCTTTTAGTGTTTGCGCATCAAGGGTAGTGGTTTCTATAACCTCTCTATCATCCGCAAACCAGGTTGTTACTCCTTTTGAGTCAATGACAGCCGAGTGCCCATTGTATAATGTGCCTTTTGGATCAGTCCCTACCCGATTGACAGCGACAACATAGGACAGGTTCTCAATTGCCCTGGCCTTGAGCAGCGCGTCCCAAGCTGATATCCTCGGCTGCGGCCAGTTCGCTACATAAACCAAAAGGTCATAGTCCAGCGATTTACTGCTTCCGCTCCATCGATTGCGGCTCCAAACCGGAAACCGCAAGTCATAGCAAACCAATGGACAGATATTCCACCCTTTCCATGCTGCGGTCAATCGCTTGCTCCCGCCGCTATATACTTCGTTTTCTTTAGCCATTCGGAAAAGGTGCCTCTTGTCATACGTTTTGAAGCTACCGTCTGGCTCCATCCAAAGCAACCGATTCAAATACCTCCCCTCCTCTTTTACAATAAGACTGCCCAGGATAAGGGCACCGGTCTGGTCCGCCATCTGTTTCATCCACTTGAAAGTCTGAAGATTCATTGGTTCGGCCAGGGACACTGCGTTCATGGTAAACCCGGTGGTGAACATCTCGGGCAACATAATCACATCGGTGGGCTGTCCGATCTTCCAGATCTTCTCTTCAAACATGGCCAGGTTGGCTACCGGACTTTCCCAGTGAAGCGAAGATTGTATTACGGTAACGCGTAAATTTTCCATGAACTAGAATTTCCTTAAGATTTCGCATGCTTTACTGATTGTCTCTTCCTTTTTCGCAAAGCAGAATCTCAACAAGCGATCATCGTGCTTGTTTTGATAGAAAGCAGAAACCGGAATTGCAGCCAACTTATGTTCCTGCGTAAGCCATTCAGCCATTTCCATTTCCCGTTTTTCCGAAATAGCGCGGTAGGACAGCAGTTGAAAATAACTTCCGTGACAAGGAAGGGGCTCGAACGATGAACCCTTGATCTGCTCAAGGAAGAAATCGCGCTTCTGCTGATAGAACTTTCCAAGCCCAAGGTAGTTTTCAGGCTTCCCCATATAGGTGGCTAGAGCAAATTGAATGGGTGTGTTGACGCTGAACGTTACAAACTGATGGGCCTTCCTGATTTCCACAGTAAGGTCTGGTGACGCAACCGTATATCCAATCTTCCAGCCCGTAGCATGAAATGTTTTTCCAAAAGAAAATACAGCAATGCTTCGAGATGCCAAGCCGGGATACTTAAGCACACTTTCGTGTGACAGTGCATCAAAAATTATACGCTCATACACTTCATCACTGAGCACGATCAGGTCATGCGCCGCGGCAATTCTTTCAAGGCTTCTAAGGTCCTCTTCTTTCAGCACCGCTCCACTGGGATTGTGCGGTGTGTTGATAATGATCATGCGGGTCGTATCATGAACGTGCGACTCGACTTCATTCCAGTCAATTGAAAAATCCGGAGCCACGAGGTTGATGGCTACTGGGATTCCACCATTCAGTCTAATAGCCGGTCCGTAACAATCATACGAGGGGTCAAACAAAATGACTTCATCTCCGGCGTTGACCAGGGCAGCAATTGTGGAGAACAGGGCTTCCGTCCCTCCGGCGGTGATGGTAATTTCTGTCTCCCAGTTTGTGTTCCTTTGATAGGTCCGCGCGATGGTTTCTGCAATGACTTGCCTAAGTGTCGGCAATCCCGGCATGGGAGCATACTGATTGTGCCCCGCCTTCATGCTTTGATAAATCAGTTCAACCAACTCCTCAGAAACCGGGAAATCCGGAAAGCCTTGCGATAGGTTAATCGCCTGATGCTTTTGAGCCATCTGCGACATGACCGAAAAAATCGAAATGCCGATATCCGGAAGGCGGGAGTTGATTTTCAAGTCGAACGGGGTAACAGGCAAAGGTATTGAATCGGTCGGAACCGAACATCAACAATTCCCCGGCGGACATGTAACTTGCATCCATGTTTATTGAACCCCGCCTTGAAACGAAGGAACCAGACGGCCGTGCCGGCTGGATTGAGGTTGTTTGCGGGTCTATGTTTTCCGGGAAAACGGAAGAACTCATTCGTCGTTTGAACCGGGCCCTAATCGCACGGCAGAAGGTAGAGATCTTCAAGCCAGCCGTAGATACCCGGTACCATGATGAAAAAATCGTTTCCCATGCCGAGCGGGAAATTCGTTCTACACCTGTAGGTTTTGCCAACGACATTCTGCTGCTCGCCGGAGATTGCGATGTGGTTGGAATCGACGAGGCTCAATTTTTTGATGATTCCATTGTGGAGGTGTGTAATCAACTGGCCAACTCCGGTAAACGCGTTATCATCGCAGGCCTGGATATGGACTTTGAAGGACGACCATTCGGGCCCATGCCTCACCTTCTGGCCATCGCCGAGTTTGTAACAAAAGTTCATGCCATCTGTAGTCAGACTGGGGAAATGGCTTCCTATTCCTTTCGCCTTGATGAAGAAAATGCGCAGGTGATGCTGGGTGAAAAGGACAAGTATGAGGCCCGAAGCCGCAAAGCCTTTATCGAAGGAATGAAAAAACGAAAAAAGAAATCGTAGAAATAACCCCGCGATGCTATACAAAACCCGTGGGATTGTCTTTCGGTTCACCAAGTACGGTGACACCTCCATTATTGTAAATATTTTTACACACGTATTTGGACTACAGAGCTACATCGTCAATGGCGTTCGGAGTAAATCTTCCCGGGCCATTTCCCTTTACCAGCCCCTCACCCTGCTGGATCTGGTCGTATACCATCGCGAAAATGCGAATCTCCTCCGGATCAAGGAAGTCAAATGTCTGCATGCCTATCAAACGATTCACACGGACATACGAAAGACCACCATCGCCCTTTTTCTTAGTGAAATGGTAAACAAGGCGGTCAAAGACCAGAGCAATGCCGAATCAACTTTTGATTTTCTGATGCGTTCCTTTATTTCTTTGGACCAACTGGAGCGGATAGAAAATTTTCATTTACTTTTTCTGATCAAACTGAGCCGGCATCTTGGATTTGGGCCCCACGCCAGCCATGATATTCTCGATGGACTCCGGATCAGTAAAGTTGAAGAACAGGTCCTGCAGGCGTTGCTTGAAGCCGAATACGGCGAGGCTATCTCCATTACAAATGATACACGGAAAAATATCCTTGAGCTATTATTAACTTTCTATCAAAAGCATATTGAAAGTCTTGGCGAAATACGGTCGGTCGATGTATTGAAAGAAATTCTACGCTAAATTCATTCTTGTGAATCCCTTCGACACACCCAGTAAAATCATTATCACCTGCAACAAGCGTATTTCTTCGTACCTGTCGGAAGAAGTGAAGGAGCTTGGGTTTGAAATTCAAAGCGCCTTCTCCACAGGTGTAGAAACCCGTGGCACCCTTCAGGATTGCATAAAACTCAATCTTAATCTCCGTTGCGCCAGTCAGGTTCTCTATTCATTGAAAGAATTTCCTGCCAACCGGCCCGATGAAGTGTACGAGCAACTCGTTGCGTTCCCGTGGGAAACACTCATTGCGCGTGATGGCTATTTTTCTGTCACCAGCACCGTGGATCACTTCACAGTGAACAACAACATGTTTGTCAACGTCAAAGTTAAAGATGCCATTGCTGATCGAATCAGGCGACATACAGATCAGCGCCCCAACTCCGGACCCGATCTCGACCAGACCGTAGTCAACCTCTACTGGCGCGAAGAACAGGCCGAAGTTTTTTTCGATACCTCCGGCCATACACTGGCCAAGCACGGGTATCGTAAGATTCCCGGTCTGGCACCCATGCTTGAAGCACTTGCCTGCGCGGCGGTGATGGCGACCAAGTGGGACAGAAAATCTCCTTTTATCAATCCGATGTGCGGATCAGGAACTCTGGCCATCGAAGCGCTCCTGCTTGCCACCAACCGCCGTCCAGGCCTCTTCCGATCCAACTATGGATTCATGCATATCACCGGCTACCAACCAGAAATGTATGAGTCGGAAAGAAAACACCTGGAGGATCAGATCATAGAAATTCCAGAACTACATGTGTTGGCCACAGACAATCGCCAGGATGCCATCGATATCACCCTAATCAATGCCGGCGCAGCGGGCGTAGATCATCTTCTTCAATTGGCGCTATGTGATTTCTCCGAAACCGTCATTCCTCCACCCCCCGGTATCATCTGCATCAATCCCGAATACGGCGAACGAATGGGGGAGCTCTCCGAGCTGGAGATTACCTACGCGAATATTGGCGATTTTTTGAAAAAGAAATGCCAAGGCTATACCGGCTATGTCTTTACGGGCAATCTGGACCTGGCAAAAAAGATTGGATTAAAGGCCAGCCGTAGAATTGAATTCTACAGCGCGAAACTGGATTGCCGTTTGCTGGAGTATGAGTTGTATTCCGGAAGCAAACGTGAGCCAAAACCTGCCGCCGCCCCGCTAATCGAATAGGTCAAGCTATCATTTTCTGTGGTACTCCAGCCGGAAGCCAACACCGTGGTAGTTCACAATTTCAAGAGCAGAGTCCTCTCTCAGGTATTTCCGTAGTTTAGATATGAATACATCCAGGCTCCGGCCAAGAAAGTAGTCATCATCTCCCCACACTTTCTTGAGGATTTCCTCTCGCTTGAGAATTCGGTCTGTATTGCGCCACAAAAGATCGAGCACATCCGCCTCCTTCTGGGTAAGTACTGTTTCTCCTTTCGGGTGGAGTAAAGTCAGGTTGCGTGGATCAAACCGGTATGTACCAAGTTCCAAAATTTCTTCCCCGCCGACCGGTCTTGCCGAACGGCGAAAGAAAACGTCCATGCGGAGAAATAGCTCTTCCATTTGAAATGGTTTTACCAGATAATCGTCTCCGCCTGCTTTGAACCCGCCAATTTTATCCTCTAACATAGACTTGGCGGTGATGAAAAGAATAGGAATCTCTTTGTTCGTTGTCCGAATAAATTCCGCCAGCGTAAACCCATCCTTCCTGGGCAGCATAACATCAAGAATGCACATATCGAACGAGTGATGCTCAAACATCATCTGCGCCTGGTCACCGTCTGAACACAATGCAACTTCATAGCCCTTCATCAGCAACCCGTCTTTGATTACAAACCCGAGGCTTGGATCATCTTCCGCGAGGAGAATTTGTCGGGTCATACAGCGATCGGCAGGATGATTTTGAATGAACTCCCTTTACCCGGAAGGCTTTCAACTGAAATTCTTCCCTCATGTTTTTCAACCATATCCTTGACATAACTTAATCCGAGACCAAATCCCTTTACATTATGAAGGTTGCCCGTTGGCACGCGGTAGAACTTATCAAATATCTTTCCTTTCTCCGAAGGCGCAATCCCGATTCCATTGTCGGAAACAGTCAGCTCAATGTGCCGCTGATCCGGAGTTCTGGTGGCCACCCGGATATCAGGCGTCTGCTCACAATACTTGACTGCATTGTCAATCAGATTATCCATTACGTTTGACAGGTGAAGCCGGTCTCCAAGAACCGTATGCACCTCGGCTTGCAGGTCTACTCCCACTGCTCCGGTTATTGCAATGGCCCTGCTTTTTACCGTTTCGTTTATGATTTCGTGAATATCAACCCGCTCCTTCCTGAGACCGGCATCGCCCTTGTCTAAGGTTGCCATTTGCAAAACGCGTTCCACTTGCTGCTTCAGGCGCTGATTTTCATTCTCAATGATCGTAGCATAATTCATTAATCGTTCCGGCTGATTGACGATCGATGGGTCCTTGAGTACCTGAGCAGAAATCGCGATCGTAGATATCGGAGTCTTAAACTCGTGGGTCATATTGTTAATAAAGTCCTTCTGGACTTCCGAAAGCCTTCTCTGTTTCAGAATCACGAATAGCGTATAGCCAAAGAAGAAAATAACAACCAGTGTTACGGCCGAAGAAAAACCCCAAATGCCCATTTGGCTGATGAGGTTGGCCTGGAGAAATGGAAATTGCACGGCAAAATAATACCCATCCGTGCCGAGCCGTGGCGTTTCAGGAAACTGAGAAATGGATTTGACATTTCTCGGCGAGATGTAATTGCCGCCAACCATGCATTTCTCAACGCAATCATAGATACCATACTCAAAGCCAGCCGTGATGTTCCTGTTCTTAAATTCTGTAACCAGGAGAAACTCGAGCACACTGGCGTTGATTGGACCATTGGCCTGGACAATGAAATAATTAGTTGAGACCTGCTGAACGGGACTACTGGCTGGAATGGGTGTCTTGTTAATTTTAAAAATACTTCTGGCAACTGTACCTAGCGCTGCATTGACGTCCCGGTTGAACTGATTTTCCCGGATATCAAACGCCTTCCGAACCCAATAAATCTGGGTAAGGGTAATGCCGGCAATGCTGATGACGGCCAGGATAATAACAACTCGAAGCGTGGTCCTGTTCACCTTGTAAAGGTAATCGGTATTTATGGTGGTCAGATGGGGTTAACAAGTCATTAACATCAATTAGGACATTATTAACAGCCTGGCGTGGGTTTTCTTGCGAGGTTTGTATCGTTCGAACAGACCAACTAACTTTAAACTTCTAAATCTAAAACAGTCATGAAAAAACTATTCTTCCTTGTTATTTTCGCAATGGCTGCCCACCTCGGCTTCGCGCAGGTAGCAGCATCATCCCCCCTACCGGCAGCTGACCTGGCGGTCGCAGCTGTCGATAACCTGGTATTTGATTTTGGAAAGATCAAACAGGGCGTACCAGTTACACACGAATTTTCCTTTATCAACAAAGGCAAAGTTCCGATGATCATTACCAATGCAGCGCCATCTTGTGGATGCACAATCCCCGCCTGGACAAAAGATCCGATCCCTCCTGGTGGTCAGGGCTTTGTGAAAGCAACATTCAATGCGGCCGGAGTTGGCGCATTTGATAAGTCGGTTACGGTGACGGCCAACGTTGAAACAGGCGTCGTGATGCTCCGGATTCGGGGTGAGGTGCTGGCACCAGTTAACTAAGGCTAAATATTCTGTAAAAGGCCAGGGATCCCCTGGTCTTTTTTATTTTCAATAATTCACAAGCTCACGGGTCTCATTCACGCGGGCTCAAAACCGAACATACTTCTCAATAAGGTCCTTATCCAGTCCGGTCTTCCGTGCTTTTGCAGCCTGCTTTCGCAAAATAAATTCAAACACACTACGCCAGCCAGGAAGGTTGCTTTCGCTGATGTCAAAGAGCCAGGCCAGGGCCAGGCGGTTAGTTGGAAATCCCTTGCTGTTTGTCTGGCCGTCTCTGGCCAGCCCATAGGCTACCTGAAGGGATTGCTCAAATCCACGGCTTCCTGGTCGAAGTTCCACCACAAATTTTGCTGTACCCTTCGACTGATTGAAAAAGCGATGATTTACGAACGGGTTTGCGATTACGGTTTCACCCGGGCCCAGCATGTAAACTTTCTTGCCGGCCTGAACGCTCAATTCACCTTCCAGGCAATCAAATTTCTCCGAGTAGGTCTTGTGATAATGAATTCCTACGCCGCCGCCAGGGGCGAGCTCTACCTCAACCAAAGTGAATTTTCCGTTTGTCTCCTCAGCTGTCTTCAGGAAGGTAACGTAATCTTTCTGGACAGGATTAAATATGCGACGTGAAGGGTCCATAGTCAGACAAACACTCAGTCTAAGGTATGGAATTATTCCGGTCCATACATATCAAGGATATGCTGGCTGATCACCCGGTATAACTCGGCCACACGCGCATCGGACTGCAAGAATTCAATGTGATGATCAAGAATCTCAAGGTCACTTCGGATCGCCGGTCCGGTCTGAGCCTGCTCCGGACCAATGGCCAGACTCTTGTTTACTGTCTCAAGGATAAGTGGTTTCAGCACCTCAAAATCCATACTGCTGTCTTCCAGGATCTTCTTTGCAATGGTCAGCATGTGATTTGGAAAGTTCGAGGCAAACACCGCCGCTACATGAAGGGCCTTGCGCTCTTCTGAGGTTATTTTGGTCACCTTGCCACTGATCGCTTTGGCTAGCGACATCAGAATTTTCTCACTCTGATCGTCGCTGCTCTCGATAAAAAGAGGAACTACCTTGAAATCAATGCGCTTGTTCTTGCTGAGCGTCTGCAACGGGTAAAGGACGCCGGTATTGGCGGCGGCAGCAAACTGTAGCAGACTCAGTGGTTGGCTGCCGGAAGTATGCACCAGGGTCGCTCCATCAGGGAGGATGATGTCTCTGGCGACATCCTGGATATTGTCGTCGGTGGTGGCAATGATGAACAACCGGGACTTGCTGGTGGAAAAATCAAGTGACGCTTTGACATCGGCCTGATAAAGGCGTTCTGTGAGTGCTTCGGCATGAGATGGATTGAGGCTGTACACTTCCCGGACAATGTATCCGGCATTGTCAAGAGCGGGTGCCAGGTGCCAGGCCAGATTGCCTGAGCCGATAAATGAAACGTCCATGTCAGGCCGGAACGCGGCAAATTTCTGAGAGCTTGGTTACCACAAAATCAATCTCTTCTTCCGTATTGTACTTGCTGAACGAAAAGCGCACAGCCCCGCGCTTGGAGTCCGGGTAGAGTGCACCCAACACATGCGAGCCTGTGGATGCGCCACTGCTGCAGGCGCTCCCCCCAGAAGCCGAAATTCCCTCAAGATCGAGATTAAACAAAAGCATATCGTTCTCATCTGATTCAGGCAAAGAGACATTTAGCACGGTGTACAAACTCCGTCCCGGGTTCTCCGAATCACCATGAAAAGAAATCCCAGGGATGTTCTCCTTCAACTTGCTAATCATGCGGGCCTTCAGCTTACGAACATGCTCTTCATGATCGGCCATATCCCGGTAGGCAATTTCCAGGGCCTTGGCCATCCCAATAATTCCATACACATTCTCAGTTCCTCCGCGCATGTTCCGCTCTTGCGATCCACCGTGGATGAATTGCCCAATCTTGCGGTCCTTGCGTATGTACATAAAGCCTACACCTTTTGGTCCGTGAAATTTATGGGCACCAGCCGTCAGTCCGCAGATATGCAACTCTTTCATATTGTGTCGATAGTGTCCCATGGTTTGAACCGTATCGGTGTGGAAGAAAGCGCCGTTGGCTTTTGCTAATTCTCCAACCCGGTGAATGTCAAGCAGGTTTCCAATTTCATTGTTTGCCTGCATCAACGAGATGAGTGCATTGGGATACTGCTTAAGGAGTTCTTCCAGGTGGCCCAGGTCAGCGTGACCTTTTTCATCCAGGCAAACATTGTGCAATTTGATCTTGCCTTCGCGCTCCAATATTTCAAGCGTATGTGTAACTGCATGGTGTTCGATGGACGAAGAAATCGCGTGCTTGATCTGATAGGATTGAATACCATTCATGATCAGCGTATTGTCTGCCTCCGTACCTCCAGATGTAAAAATGATCTCTCCGGGAGAGCAATTCAGAAGTTCGGCAATTTTCTTACGACCCGATTCAATGGCGGCCCGGACCTTACGGCCGTGACTGTGAATAGAAGAAGGGTTACCGAAATCTTCCATCAGGAACGGTTTCATCGCCTCAAACACTTCGGGATCGAGCGGTGTGGTGGCGGCATTGTCGAGGTAGACGCGCATAAGGGGCAAATTTACAAATCTGTGCCAATCTGCGCAATCTGAGGCAAACTGCTGTAACTCGGAGATGTTGCCACGGATTCACGGATTGACACGGATAATTACTTCCGGGCGCTCTCCTCAATGTCTCGCATTATTCTTTTCGCCAAAGCATCGGCTTTTCCTTCATCCTGCGACTCCGCATAGATGCGAATAATCGGCTCGGTGTTAGACTTGCGCAGGTGAACCCACTCCTTTTCCTTTTCAAAGTCAATTTTTACACCATCAACCGTGTTGATCTTTTCTGCCCGGTATTTGTTGCGTACCGCCTCTAACACTTTATCTACATCGATTCCTTCGGTAAGCTCAATCTTGTTCTTGGAAATGAAATAGGCCGGATACGTCTTTCTCAAGGCCGACGCACTGAGGCCACTCTTAGCCAGATGAGTAAGGAAAAGTGCTATACCAATCAGGGCATCCCGGCCGTAGTGCAAATCAGGGACGATGATTCCTCCGTTGCCTTCTCCACCGATTACCGCTTTGCTTTCCTTCATGGCTTTCACCACGTTCACTTCACCGACGGCAGCGGCGGTGTATATGCCCCCGGCTTTCTCCGTCACATCACGAAGCGCGCGAGTCGAAGAGAGATTCGAAACGGTATTTCCCTTCTTTCGACTCAGGATGTAATCCGCGACAGCCACGAGTGTGTACTCCTCACTGAATGGCTTTCCATCTTCCTGAATCAGCGCAAGACGATCTACATCAGGATCAACGACAATGCCCAGGTCGTACTTGCCTTTTTTGATTTCGCGGCAAATGGCAGTAATATTTTCCGGCAGCGGCTCGGGGTTGTGCGGGAACCTTCCCGTTGGTTCGCAAAACAACTCTTTCACGCGCTTCACACCCAGGGATTTCAACAAGGCAGGTACCGCAATGCCACCTGTTGAATTCACCGCATCAACCACCACACTGAATTTTGCTTTGCGAATGGCCTTCACATCGACAAGTTTATGTTTGAGGACGAGGTTGATATGTTTCTGGATGTAGTCTTCCCGACGGGTATACTTTCCAAGTTTCAATACCTCTGTGAAATGAAATTTTTCGGAAGCAGCCAATGCCAAGACAGCCTGTCCGTCGTCTGCTGAAATAAACTCACCCTTTTCGTTTAGCAGCTTGAGTGCATTCCACTGGATGGGATTATGACTTGCGGTAAGAATAATTCCTCCGCCTGCCTTCTCCAGAGGTACGGCGATCTCAACAGTAGGCGTAGTAGATAAGCCCAGGTCGATCACATCGAGTCCAAGACCTTGCAAGGTGGCGGTGACGAGTGCGCTGACCATTTCACCGGAGATGCGAGCATCTCTTCCAATGATCACTTTCTTCCCTTTTCGGGAAAGAACCCATGTCCCAAACGCAGCTGCGTATTTAACAACGTCAACGGGGGTCAGTGCATCGCCGGGAGGGCCTCCAATGGTGCCGCGAATGCCGGAGATAGATTTTATCAGGGTCAAGGGATTGACAATTATGCGTACGAAAATAGTGATTGTGGATCATTGTACTCCATTCACTAAAAAGATACTCCTTGAAATCAGAACTTTCCGGGCAGTGTGGGTAACGGCGCAATCATCGGATCCTCCTTGTCGACATTTGGACAGTCCTCCCCTTCCCCCATGGTCTTCCCGCAATAGCCACATACGATACCTTCCTTCGCCAAGAAAGGGCTTTGGGTAGCACAGGTGCCACGGAACTCGCCGTTTTTGATAAATATTAACCTCACGGACATGAGGGCAAAGAAGAGGGCAAAAACACCGAGTGCGAAGAAGAAAGTAATCATGGCTCTTTTTCCGTTTGGAATGACGATGGACGAAGCAGAACTTGCTTCAAAGTTAAAGGAAAAACACCCAGCTCATACAATAAGTTTCCCGCCCATGAAAAAACCGTTATCCTCCCCCGACCCCAACCGTGCAGAGAAATTAAAGGCTTTCGACAGGCTCCTTACCGTCATGGACGAACTCCGAGAGAACTGCCCCTGGGACAAGAAACAGACCTGGGAAACGCTCCGCCACCTGACTATCGAAGAGACGTACGAACTTGGCGACGCCATCCTCGAAAACGACGTAAAGGAGGTGAAGAAAGAACTGGGGGATCTTATGCTACACAATGTCTTCTATGCCCGGATTGCTTCTGAGAAAAAGCAGTTCGATATGACCGACGTATTGAATGGGATTTGTGAAAAATTGATTGAGCGTCATCCTCACGTGTACAGTGATGTGATTGCCGACGATGAGGAAACCGTTAAAGCGAACTGGGAAAGAATCAAACTGAAGTCGGGAAACAAATCCGTTCTGGAAGGCGTCCCAACCTCACTACCCGCCCTTGTCAAAGCCATTCGTATTCAGGACAAAGCCCGCGGTGTTGGATTTGACTGGGAGAAGAAAGAGCAGGTGTGGCAAAAAGTAGAAGAAGAGATGGCGGAATTTAAAAAGGAATTCCAACCTGAAAACGGAACTCCTCCGGATACAGCAAAAGTGCAATCTGAATTCGGCGACCTCTTGTTCTCACTGGTCAATTACGCCCGCTTTATCCAGCTTGATCCGGAAGAGGCCTTGGAGCGGACGAACAAAAAGTTTATCAAGAGGTTTCAGTATCTGGAAACTGAATCTGCGAAAGACGGAAAGAAAATGGGAGAGATGAGTTTGGCTGAGATGGATGAATATTGGGAGAGAGCGAAAAGGGAAAAATGAAAAACTGAAAATGAGTTTCGATACTTTACACTATTCGCTCTTTCACTTTTCACTCTCAAAGAAACACACCGACCCTCCCACCCAGGTCTTGTCTTTGTTGTACTTCACTCCAATCATCTCGCCCCGGCTAAGACGTGCAAGGTTTGTGACTAGCTGAGGGCGGGCGGCACCCTCCTCCCACAGAAAAAGTAATCGAACTTCAAGTTTTACTAAACCATCCGGAGATTTAACAACTGGCAGGTAGGGCACCTTGCGCTGAAGCATGAATTCATGCCGCTGTGAATCCGGGATGGCCTGAAGATCTTCCGGTTTTATATTGAACACAACTCCACTCCCGGAAAAAGAGAACAAAGGCTTCAGCACGTAATTCTCAAGGTCTAAGGGATACGCAGCAAAGTCGGATAAAAACTTGCATTCCGGAATAAACCGGCTCTTGATCATCGGCATCGTGTACTTGCTGATGCGGAAGAACCAGTTGGGATGTCCGGCCCACTCAACATCGACGTCTTCCGTCAGGTTGAACTGAAACTTCAAATCAGTCCGCTTCACCAACTCATCAAAAATTACACGGTTGTAAATCCGTTTGATTTGGATGGTCAGGCCGTTCCTTTCATAAAATAACTTTCTTCCCTGTAGCGTAACATCGCCGATGTGCACGGGTGAGATTCCTGTGATTTGTTCCGTGGCCAAAAAATCAACGACCGTATTTTGTTTGAGCGGATCAATTTCGAGGAGGATTACCTCTTCAGGCGCATGTCCGTTGAGCAGCACTTGCTTCAACCTCTCCCTGTACTGATCCGAAGAATATCCAAAATGACTTTGCATACGGGAGGGGACCGCAAAATGCTCCCGGTACTTCCGGGAGACAACATCCTGCCATGCATATAGGGAGGGGAAGCCCTGCATTTCAATAAGGCGCGGCTCCGCTTTTCCGTCCACATCTACTACACCAAAATCCAGTGCCAGAAAAAGTGAGTGCTCTGTTTCATTCGGAACTCGCAGATTGGGTGGGATGGCTTTCTCTGTCAGCTGCTTGAAATCCGGCCGCACCAGGAAATCAATAATTTCATTCGCTGCATTTCGAAGGAGTAACTCAAAATCCTTCCCGATAAAGACCGGAGTCTCCGCCACGCGAAATGTTACCTCACGGTGATAGATTCGATTAAGATCGCCAATAAATCGCGTGTACTTCTCCTCCGAGAACTGCCGGTTATACGCTTGTCTGACAGCAGGAATCATGAGGCAACCGTAGAAAGCGTGTGGCTAAGCGCCATCATCAGAAAGCGGGGAAGAATGGCATTGTGCGTAAGCATGATCTTGTCCGGGTCGTTGAGGTGATCGAGCATCTCCCAGTATTTCTTCTCACCATATTTCTGAATGACGAAATCCTTTTTGTCTTCACGCAGCAAGTACATTCGCATCCCCACCGAATCGGCCTCTGGATGAAACTGGGTGCCAACGAAGGCCTCGTCAAAACGGGCGGCCATCACGGCGCGCTCCAGGTCAACATGGGGCCGATATTTTTCTATGGCGAGAATCGAACCTCCTCCTGCTTCAATCTTTTCGACGTTGGCCTGAGTGAATTGGTAATCCCGGGAGTCAACGACCCAAAAAGGATCTCCAAGTGATCGGAGCAAGGGGTCATGATGTCCTGTTTCCGTTTTGTGTCCTGGCATAACCCCAAACGATGTGCTCTTCCGCTTCGATACCAGCCCATAGCCATAATACCGGCAAAAAACCTGGAATGAGTGGCATATCAGAAATACGTGCTTTTGCTTCCCCGGGTTTGCTGTGTTGTAGGCCTTAATGGACTCCATTAGCTCAAAGTATCGGCGCTCCCACAATGACCCCGCACTGTCCAACGGGCTTCCTGGTCCTCCACTTGAAATGTAAACATCATAATCGGGTCCGGGCACCTCTGCTTTCATCCGGACATCAAATACATCATAGCGTACCGGCAGGTGAAAGTCAGCCTCAAACTCCTCAATGATTTGGCGGATACCACGCATGCCTTCGTTGAGCATGCCTTCATACATGTCGAGGATGGCAATTCGTATGGTTGTGGGTTGGCTCAATGGCTGCTTCTATCCATTACAAAGATACCCAGGCTGCTTAACAATCTTTAAGCGTCTGCTCAACAATATAATCCACCACGCTGGGAAGACTGCGTGTTTTCTCAAAAACCGCAAGTTGCCGATCAGCGCCCGTACCTTCTTTGAGAATCTTTTCCACGGATTTTAGCGCAGGACGGCTGCCCAGGTCATCTACGACATCGTCTACGAAATCGAGCAACTCATAAATCAACGTACGCGTATCTACTTCTTCCTCTTTTCCGAAATCAATCATTTTACCATCAAGTCCGTATCGTGAAGCCCGCCATTTGTTTTCATTTATCAACGCCCGGTGATACATAATAAAGCTCATGTTCTTCTGCCGGAGACGATACAACTTGACAACGATCGCCTGGAATAGGGCGGCGATGGCAATGGATTCATCCACGCACATCGGTACGTCGCATATTCTGAATTCGATGGTATCAAAAAACGGATGCACCCGAACATCCCACCAGATTTTCTTCGCGTTGTCAATACAACCGGTCTTTATCAGCAGGTTGACATAGTTCTTGTAGTCATCCCAGCTTTCAAAGTGATCCGGTATACCTGTCCTGGGAAACTTGTCAAACACCTTTGTTCGGAAGGATCTGAACCCGGTATTGCGGGCTTCCCAAAAAGGAGAATTGCACGATAAGGCGTACACATGGGGAAGAAAATACCGCGCTGTATTCATAATGTGAATCGCGGTATTTTTGTCGGCAATGCCAACATGCACATGCAATCCGAAAATTAAGTTTGACCGGGCGGCCTCCTGCATTTCATTGACGATGGCATCGTAGCGCGGATTTGGCGTGATCAGCTGTTGCGACCAGTGGGAAAATGGATGTGTCCCCGACGCGCCGATCCGCAGGCCTATGCTGCCGGCAATTTCAGCCACTCCCTTCCGAAGGCGAGTAATGTCAGCCCGCGCTTCTTCCACGTCCCTACAGATTCCCGAACCAATCTCTACAACCGCCTGATGCATCTCTGCCTTCACCTGGTCATTCAAGACTTTTGAGGCGATCTCAACAATCTTCTGGTCATGAGAAGCCAGCTCGCGCGTGAGCGGATTGATCACCATGTACTCCTCCTCTACCCCCAACGTAAATTTTTCCATACAGATACCGCTTCTCGGCAGACTATTTCTTTGTTGCTTTCAGTTTTGGTGCAGGCTTTACAGTCGCCGCAGCGGTCTTTGCTCCCTGACCGCTCAAGAAGTTCGCCACACCATCGGAAACAAATGTTCCCCAGGTGAGATTGTCCTTGCCGGGCTTGTGATGTTGGGCACGCTCTACGGCCATCTTCGCCGCATGCTCTACTACCCATTCAAAATTTTCCTGACCCACAGACGTCACTTCGGCATCAGGCGCGGGATTACAGAAATCAATCGCATAGGGTATCCCGTTTCGAACCGCCATCTCCACCGTGTTAAAATCATAACCCAGCGCATGATTTAGTTGCAAGACCTGATCATGAACTGTCTTGAGTAATTTTTCTGACGCGGGTCCTTTTTCAACCACATAACGCAAATGATGCGGGTTGCGCGGCTCGTACTGCATGATGCGAACATGCTTGCGGCCGAGGCAGTAGCAACGGAAGTAATCATCGAAAACAATTTCCTCCTGGAGCATCATGACAAGCTGACCGGTTTGCCGATAAGCCTCAAAAAGTTCATCCGGGCCCCTCAGCTTATACACGCTTTTCCAACCTCCTCCCGCATGCGGTTTCATATACGCTGGCCATCCGATGTACTTGAATATTTTTTCCCAGCTCGCAGGAAACTTGAGGTTGGCAAATGAGGCGTCCTGTGTGTCCGTCGGCTTCTCGTGCGAGGGCAAAATAACGGTCTTCGGAACGGCCACACCTACTTTCAGGGCCAGGGCATTGTTGAAGAACTTTTCGTCGGCACTCCACCAGAATGGATTGTTGAGTACGGCTGTGCCGCTGCTCGCTGCATTCTTAAGAAATGCCCGATAGAATGGAACATCCTGTGAAATGCGGTCGATGATCACATCGAATCCACAAGGAGCACCCTGTTCAACTATATCCACCAACACCGGAGCTGCGGCGATATCTTTCAATCCCATCTTGTTAATACGTTCGACAAAGGCCTCCGGGAAGGAGCGCTCCATGCCGTGCAATACACCAATTTTTTTCATGTTTTAGTACGTTTCGTGTTTCGCCGAAGTCAGCCTGATATTCACTATTGGGTACCCCGCCCTTTTTCTAGTAAGTTTTGAGGGAAATGATGACCTCCTGAAATTTCTTCGGCTCCGTAAGGTTAAGACTATGACCTGACTTTGTAAACCAAAACAGGTCCTTTTTTTCCGCTTTCACGCGCTGAAAGTATGCCGCTGTAATTGCCGAAGCGGCCTGGCGGTCAGCGCTTCCCACAAAAAAGTAAACCGGGCAGTGGATCTGAGAGGCAGTTTCAAAAAGATTGATGTCGCAGGCTTCCAGGTAAAGGGGAAACCACGTCTTTCCCCAGTTGCGCACATAGTTCCTTGGAAATGGGTTTTTTCCACTGGATAAGAGCAACCAACGCCGGTGATAGTACAATTGATCTGGTGTTTCAAAGGGGATTTTCACCTGTGACAACTCGTCAATTGCTTCCTGATTATTGGAGGCTCTCGCTTCAGTCATCAACCAATCAAGGGTCTGTCGTTCACTTTCCCATTGATTCACCATCGGCGCCACTGCGATACAAGCCATTAGTAATTCCGGGTTGCTGGCAGCAACGCGCAAAGCCAGAAAGCCTCCCCATGAATGGCCCACTAAGTATATTTTTTGTTTCGAGAATCTCAACCGCAGGTGCATGACCATTTCCACGGCATCACTCTCCATTTGCGAAACAGTTGGTTTCTTGTCCGAGGAATTCAATTTAGCCGTCTTCCCGCTCTCACGCTGATCCCATTGGACAACAACGAAATGATCCTGCAGTTTCGTGGTGAATTTATCTGCAAATCCCATGACGGAGTTTCCCGGGCCACCGTGAAGGAATAAAAGAACAGGCAATGTATCATTTGTGCTTTTGATACTGATCCATTGATCAATACCTCCGATGCGCACGGCCTCCGCCCGATGAATGGGTTTGGCTACAAGTTGGCCCAATAGTGCCAAAAAAAGAATCACGATACACCCGAGGCTGCTACCCAGGTTCCGCATATGCACTTACTTAATCAAAGACAGGTAGTGGGGAAACATTTCGCGCCACGCCGGCCAATCATGAGGCGCATTCTGGCGAACGTCAAGCCAATGTGGAATACCCTTATTCCGGAACACCGCTGCCATGCGTTCGTTGGCCTCCCAGCACATGTCGTGGGTACCGGTACCCAAGACAACGAACATTTCCTTGAACCAGGGGCTGTCGGCATTCGGGATGTAATCAGGCGGGTTGTTGAAGTAGACGTTATCATCATAGTGGCCGTCCATCTGATCCTTGATATCAAAAGCGGCGCCCATGTTAAAAATATACTTGGTCACGTCCGGATGACGAAACCCAAAGTTAGTGGCGTGATATCCTCCGAAACTGCATCCTGCGGTTGCGATACGGGAAACGCCTGTCTCGCGCTGCATCAAGGGCACGACCTCTGTCAACAAGTATTGGTCGTACCAGATGTGATTCATCACGCGCTGTGCCGGATGAATTTGTCGGTTGTACCAGCTGAGGGCATCAATGCCATCGGGGCAATAGATTTTTACAAGCCCTTCTTCGATAAACCAGGCAACACTGTCGATCAGTTTAAAGTCCTTATTCTCCGTGAAGTGTCCCATGGAAGTGGGAAATAAAAGAACAGGATACCCGCGGGTTCCAAACGAAAGCAGTTCCATTTCGCGGTTCAGGCTGGAAGAATACCACCGGTGATAGTGCTCGTACATAGGCTGGGGGAAAGGGCAGTGTAAGTTAACCTCCGTTATTCTATTTTTGCAACTTTAGCCATGGAAGAGTCAGAGAATACCGAAGTGACCATTACGGAACCAAAACCGGCTTACGAATACCATTCGGAGAAACTGACTGACATTTATACGAAAATCCTGCAACGAAACGTCGAGGTGGAAATCCTTACTCCCCCTGCCTTGGATAAGACCAAATCCTATCCCTTATTAATTCTAAACGACGGCCAGGACAGCGAGGGCGTTAAGGTCAAGGCCGCAGTAGAACGGCTGGTGAATGAAAAAGCAATTCCTGAAATCATCATTGTCGGGGTAACTGCCGGAGACCGCATGCAGGAGTATGGCGTAGCATTCCGTCACGATTTCCATGGACGGGGCAAACAAGCCAAACTATACAGTGACTATGTTATCAAGGAGCTGGTTCCTTACATTCTCTATCGGTATCCAGTCTCAAAGAATGCGGGTGATCGTGCGATCGCGGGGTATTCGCTCGGCGGGCTTTCCGCCATTGATCTGGCGTGGAACCATCCGGAGAACTTTGGGAAAGTTGGCGTATTCAGCGGTTCCTTCTGGTGGCGAAAGCGGGACTCGGGCAGTTTTTTCTATTCCGACTTTCGTGACCGTCTCATGCATCTTCAGGTTCGACGTGGAAAATTCAAGCCTGGGATGAAATTCTGGTTTCAAACTGGAACGCTGGATGAAAACAATGACCGGAACAAGAATGGAGTAATTGATTCCATCGACGACACCATGGACCTGATCAGCGAACTCACGCGAAAAGGATATCGCCCTTTCCACGACATTCAATATCTGGAAATCAAAGACGGCAGGCATAATGTAGAGACGTGGGCAGAGGCAATGCCCGTGTTTATGAAATGGGCTTTTGGCAACACGTGATGCAAAAAGTTGATACTATCATTTTTGATTTGGGGGGCGTACTCATCGATTGGAATCCCCGGTACCTGTACCGAAAAATCTTTCAAACTGAAGCGGAGGTAAACTGGTTTCTGGAAAATGTGTGCACAACAGAATGGAACGAGCAACAAGATGCCGGGCGGTCCTTTGCTGAAGCAACGAACGAACTGATCCATCGTTTTCCAGATCAGACTGCAGCCATTAACGCCTGGTTCACGCGCTGGGCAGAAACTCTCGGGGGTCCGATACACGAAACCGTGGACGTTCTGAGAATCCTTTACGAGCAGAAACAACATCGCCTATACGCCCTCACCAATTGGTCAGCCGAAACATTTCCCTGGGCAAAGAAAAACTTTGAATTTCTTCAGTGGTTTGAGGGAATTGTGGTGAGTGGTGAAGAGAAAGCACTCAAACCAAATCTGGAATTCTATAAGATTCTACTCCAGCGGTACCACGTAAATCCAGCAGGGTCAGTTTTCATTGATGATAACCTCCGGAACATAGAAGCCGCCCGTCAGCTTGGCATGGATAGCATTCATTTTAGCGGGCCTTCACAGCTCCGCGAAGAACTTTCGATTCGCGGGATTTCCCTAGGGGTTTAGGATTGAGGTGACCACCTCTTCTGCTACACGCTCCGCAGAAGCCAGTGCTCCGTTTATCATGCCCGCCTGACCGGTAATGTCGGTGGCTTCGCCGGCGAAAAACAACTTGCTCCCAATCGGTTGACCGATGGCTTTGCGATCTTCATTGGTTGCACCTGCCAAAGGATAAGAATACCCTCCCAGGATGTACTCATTGGTCGTCCAATCCTCAAGAACAAAGATTGGATCGGTCTCAACCCCTTCCACGACTTTCTTCCGAACAAACTGAGTTCCTTTCCCTGCATAAAGCAGATCGATGTCTGCCAGGAGTGCAGTGATCACGCCATCTCCTAGGGATGAATACGCAGCAGCCTTTGCTCCGCTGACCGTTACAGAAAGCGTGGAATTGAAAAGACTTCGATTGAGCCCAACACTTAGAAACTCTGGTACATCGGTTGAGCCAAGAATATATCCGACGCTTTCTCCCCAGAAATTCTGTTTGAATTCAATGATCACGCGCAAGCTGGCCCCCATCCCAAGTTTTGCCAAAGAGCCAGTAAATGCTCCAGGTAATCCAGGACTGAAAGTAATCCCTCCGTTCTTCAGCATGCTAACAGGGACTGTCACAATCACCTTATCCGCCTGGAATGTAGTTCCATCTTTTGCGGTAAGCACGATTGGGTCTGCATCGTATTGAATTGACTTGATGGGCGTATTGAGTTGCACATACTGCTGAACAGCATTAAACCTGGAGATCAGTAAATCCTGAAGCGGGTTTCCAGTCAGATAAAGAATTTTTCCATCGTTGTCTCGTATTGTCTCTTCTTCACCCAACTCACCAATCCCAATAACATCGTTATCACTCCCATAAGCATTACCGATTTGTCCATTCAACATGCCATAGGCCCGAGTTCCTATACCAGCAGATTGAATAGCTTGCTGTGCGGTAAGCGGGCTACCGGAAAGGTTCTTGAGATTCTGTCTGAAACTTATGGCGGCCTGAAAGTCTCCATCACCAGCCCAATCAGCTGCTGATTTGGGTGTGTTGTCAAGCACAAAATGCCTTGACTCAGGCGTAAACTCCAGGGAGGCCAGCCGGTAGACCTGAAAAACTTTGCCCATGATGGAGTCCGTCCCAATAATGGTTTGTGCCCCTAATTCAAGTGGGTAGTCTGAACTCATGAACGGTATATTCGGGTAAAACGGGATAGTCGGGTTGCTCAGGTTTTCCACTGCGGCTTGATTTCTCAGTGATCGTACCCGGCCGCCAATCTGGTCTCTGGCTTCAAAGACCTTTACATTTATTCCTTTCGAACGGAGAATATCAGCAACGTAAAGTCCTGCGGCTCCGGCGCCCAGAATCGCCACGGTACCTGCATAGGATATTTCCGGACCCGGATCGGCCGGACTGCATTGCGTAAGGAACGAAGGCAGCATGATCCCACCCGTAACGCCCAAACCAATTTGCTCTAATGCTTTTCTGCGCTTCACTGCATGAAATTAGTCGTGAAAGATACGGAGACCCTGTGGCTTAAGAAAATCAAGCAATGGGGGCTCCACACGGGGAATTATTCCTTTCATTTCAAGTAGCTTGCAATGCAATAGCCATGCAAGCATTACAACCCGATAGTACCGGAAAACTGAAAAAAGTAACCATCGTGGGGCCGGAATGTACCGGCAAGACGGACTTGTCTCAATTTCTCGCATCGCATTTCAAGACGACCTGGGTTCCCGAATATGCGCGTGCCTACCTCAACAAACTCACCCGTCCGTACGATTCCACTGATCTAATCAAGATTGCTCATGGACAATTGCGACTTGAGGATGAGTGGCTTCAGGATGCCAATCGCTTCCTTATTTGTGACACAAACCTCCTGGTGATCAAGGTATGGAGCGAAGAGAAATTCGGAACCTGCGATCCAGAAATTCTCAAGTTAATCCAGCGTCGTCACTATGATCTGCTGCTGCTTACAAATATTGATGTGCCCTGGGAGAATGATCCCCAGCGTGAACATCCGGATCGACGCGAATATTTTTGGAATATCTATCAAAAGGAGGCGGCCAACTCCGGCATCCCAGTCGTGGAAATCTCCGGCGAGCGGAGCATGCGCCAATCGAAAGCAATCCAGGCAATTGAGCAATTACTGATATCAAAATGAATAGCCCGTACGCTGTGATGAAAATCCGGGACTTCCGGCTCTTCATCTCCGCACGGTTTTGCATTACGCTTGCCATTCAGATTCAGGCTGTGGTTGTCGGTTGGCAGGTTTACGAAATCACCCGGGACCCCTTATCCCTTGGATTGATCGGCCTTGCCGAAGCCATCCCTTCCATTGCCGTCTCTTTATACGCTGGTCATGTAGCTGATGTCACATCCCGTAAGAAGATTATTCTGATCACCGTTGCTACGCTGGTTCTTTGTTCCGGGCTCTTGCTGTTCTTTACCATTGACTTGGGCAGCTTTCTACTATCCTACGGCGTACTGCCGATTTATGCAGTCATTTTCGTCAGCGGTATTGCACGCGGATTCATCACACCGGCAATCTTTTCCTTTATGCCCCAATTGGTCCCGCGCGAGCTCTATCAAAATGCAATTTCCTGGAATAGCACGTTGTGGGAAATGGCGTCAATTGCCGGGCCTCCAATCGGCGGCCTTATTTATGGTTTTTTCGGAATCACCGCGGCCTACAGTGTGGATGTATCTCTTACCATCCTTGGGCTTATCCTCGTTACCGCTGTTGCCAGTCGACCGGTGCCTCCTGCCAGCGAAGAGCAGGGGATCGTGGAAAAAATCAAGGCAGGCCTGCATTTTGTATTTCGCAATAAAATCATTTTAGGTGCAATCAGCCTTGACCTCTTTGCCGTCTTGTTCGGTGGAGCCATTGCACTCCTTCCCATCTTCGCCGATGAAATTCTTGGTGTAGGCAAAATTGGGTTTGGCGTCCTCCGGTCTGCGCCAGGCATCGGCGCCCTTCTTACGGCACTCTACTTCACCTATCACCCCATTCGAAAATCAATGGGGAAAATTCTACTCTACAGTGTGGCAGGCTTTGGCGTTTGCATGATCCTCTTTGCGGTGTCGCGGAACTTCTGGCTGTCCATGGGGGTACTTGCGGTGAGCGGAGCATTTGATTGCGTCAGCGTCATCATTCGGGGAACCCTTCTGCAAACGTTGACTCCGGAGAACATGAAAGGGCGTGTATCGGCAGTTAATAATATCTTTATCGGGTCTTCCAACGAAATCGGATCATTCGAATCGGGAGTCGCGGCCCGGCTACTAGGCGTAATCCCGTCCGTGATCTTTGGAGGAATAATGACCCTTGTTGTGGTCGCCACCACCGCCTGGAAAGCTCCGGGATTGAGGAAGTTGCAAGAAATAAAATAGCCTCAGCCTGTTGCCCGAGGAAGCTTATAGCAGCCCCCGGCCATTGAAATCAAGTTGACGACATAGAAGAACAAACCTTCCGCCGTCCATCCCATTAGATCCCAGAAGAAGCTTGGGAATTTATAACTTCCTCTCGTAAACCCAAGTCCTATGTCATCCCGCAGAGCCTTCTTTCGCAAATCATTCACCATCGCCGGTACTGCCTCCCTCACCGCTCTGTCCTTAAAGTCACAGGCTGAGGATATATCCGATGCGCTCCTGGAACTTAATGGACTTACCCCGGAAGATGCAGTGGACGACGAAGAACTCTGGGCCCGCATGGTACAGGCATATACCGTGTCCCCCAATATCCTCAACCTGAACAATGGCGGAGTAAGCCCACAGCCCAAGGTGGTGCAAGACGCGGTTGACCGCTACTACCACTTAAGCAATGAAGCACCTACCTACTACATGTGGCAGATTCTTGACAAGGGCCGGGAGCCGCTGCGCAGAAAGCTGGCTGACCTTGCCGGCGTGTCACCTGACGAAATTGCGATCAACCGCAACACCACAGAAGCGCTTGGAACATTTACCTGGGGTATCGATCTGAAGAAAGGTGATGAAATCGTGATGACCAGGCAGGACTATCCCAACATGATTCACGCCTGGAAACAACGCGAGCTGCGCGAAGGTGTAAAAATCAATTGGATCAATATTGCGCTGCCGCTGGACAATGATGAAACAATTCTCAAAGCATACATCGACGCCACAACACCCAAAACAAAGATCTGGCACATCACCCACCTCGTTACCTGGTCAGGCCAGATTTTTCCCGCAGCGAAGTTGTGCGCGGAAGCCCGCAAGCGGGGTATAATCAGCATTGTCGACGCGGCACATTCATTTGCCCACCTGGACTACAAAATCACGGACCTCGGCTGTGACTATTTCGGAACTAGTCTTCACAAATGGCTTTGCGCTCCATTCGGAACGGGAATGATGTACATCAAGAAGGACAGGATCGCAAACACATGGCCAATCTTTCCTACGGACAAGCCGCAAAGCGGTGACATCCGCAAGTTTGAGGCACTGGGCACCCGCTCGTTTGCGCCAGAACAGGCAATTGGTCAAGCGATTGATTTTCACAATGCCATCGGAAGCCGACGAAAACAAGAGCGCCTTCACTACTTGAAGCTATACTGGTGCAACGAGGTAGTGAAGAATCCGCGTGTGAAACTCCACATCTCGTTAAAGCCAGAATACTCGTGCGCCCTCGGAACGTTCAGCATTGATGGTATGACGCCTGGAGACATCGTGTCAAAACTTTTTGGCGATTACCAGATTCACACAACCGGGATCGTGTGGGAAAATGTCAGTGCCTGCCGGGTAACACCTCACATATACACGACGACCAGGGATCTGGATCGACTGATTGATGCGGTGGCCAAAATCGCGGCTTCATAGCCACCTGAACGCTAAAATGGTCAACGATTCAAAAAAACTACAATCATGAAATGCACTTCCCTTGGTTTAATCCTTGTGCTGGCCATCGCGGCTTGTCAGCAAAGACCCAATAACCAACTTCGCGTTGCTGGCCTTGAACAACTCGTTGAGGTCCTGCGTGATTCCGTTGGTATAAATCATATCTACGCGCAAAATGAACATGACCTTTTCTTTGCTCAGGGATACTGCGCCGCCAAAGACAGGCTTTTTCAATTTGAAGTATGGCGCCGCCAGGCCACCGCCACAGTAGCCGAAATTCTCGGGCCAGATGAACTGAAACGCGATATCGGAGGACGGCTGTTCAAGTTTCGCGGTAACCTCAAAAATGAACTGAATCATTACCATCCCCGGGGGGAACAAATCATTACGGCATTTACCGATGGGGTCAACGCCTACATCCGTGAAACCCAAAAAGATACTTCGTTGCTGACACTTGAATTTAAGCTTCTCGGCATCACGCCTGGGCTTTGGAATCCCGAGGATGTAATTTCCCGGCACCAGGGGCTGCTTGGCAATTTGCCGGAAGAGATTCGGTTTGCTCGGGCTGTAACCACGCTGGGGGAAAAACAAGTGAAAGAACTGGTGCCCTTCGAACCTGGCGATCCCAACCTCCAACTCGATCCAAAAATTGACAAGACCGGGTTGTTTGACAGCATTGCAACCTTATACACAGCATTCAGGACTACACTCAAGTTTAAACCAGAACACCTGATCACAGCGCAAGGCAACACAGCGACATTTGAGCGACTCGCCGCGGAAGATGATCGGCGGTACGATGAGCTGATGTCGACTGAACGAGAATCCATTGGCAGCAACAACTGGATTGTTTCCGGCTCACATTCAGCGAGTGGCTTCCCAATGCTTGCCAACGACCCGCACCGCGCGATCACCGCCCCGTCCTTGCGGTACATGGTTCATCTCAACGCCCCAGGCTGGAATGTAGTCGGTGGTGGTGAACCAACCATTCCCGGTATCTCGATCGGGCACAATGAGTACGGTGCGTGGGGTCTCACCATCTTCAACCTTGATGGTGAAGATATTTATGTCTACAAGTTGAATCCACTAAATCACAATCAATACACCTACAAGGAAAACTGGGAGGACATGCAAATTGAGAATGATACAATTCTTGTAAAAGGCGGCGGGGCACAATTTGTTGAGCATCGTTTCACCCGTCATGGCCCAGTGCTTTACATCGATACCGTACGACACGTTGCCTATGCTGCCCGCTGTGCGTGGCTTGATGTGGGTGCCGCTCCCTACATGGCCAGCTTGCGTATCGACCAGGCGAGGGACTGGGAAGAATTTCGTGAAGGCTGCTCTTTCAGTCGAATTCCTGGTGAAAATATGATCTGGATTGACACGAAAGGAAATATCGGATGGCAGGCGGTTGGTGTCGCCCCAATTAGAAAAAACTACAGCGGCCTCGTTCCGGTACCGGGTGACGGCACATACGAATGGGATGGGTATTTGCCAATCCCCTCCTTACCCAATGTCAAGAACCCCGAGCAAGGATTCTTTGCCTCCGCCAATGAAAATAATGTGCCCAAAGGCTATCCCAACAGAGATGCAGTTGGGTGGAACTGGGCCGATCGCTTTCGCGTGGAACGCATCTATGAAGTGCTGGCCAGCAAACCCAAGCATACCCGGGAGGACATGATGAAGCTGCAGTTCGATTACCTGTCGCTGCCAGCACGGAATCTGGTTCCGCAACTTGCCAAAGTTGCCTCTGGCATTGCCATGGTAGAACAACTTCGGAGCCGCCTGCTGAATTGGAACTTCATCATGGACAAGAACTCCATTGAAGCAACCGTATACGCTACATGGGAAAAGAAGCTCTCCTCCAAACTCCGGCAACGGCTCGTACCCCCAGAAGCACAGAAGTTGATCAGGTCAATACCTTTGAGAAAACTGGTGAGCTGGCTGTCCGAAAGCGGAGGGCCGCTTGCCAAGGCATCTGACCGAAACAAATTCTTGATCGAGTGCCTCGAGGAATCGGTGAGCGATTTGCAGACGACTCTTGGATTGGATACATCAACTTGGCAATACGGTCAGGAGAAGATGCACCACGTATTGATCAAACATTCGTTGAGTAATGCTGTGAATGAGGCTACTAGAAAAAAACTTGACCTGGGTCCACTCCCCAGGGGCGGTTACGGGGCAACTCCCGGAATGACAGGTAACTCAAACAACCAAGGAAGCGGAGCGTCTTTCCGGATTGTGGCAGACGCAGCAGACTGGGATAAGACCACGTTCACAAATGCTCCAGGCCAAAGCGGGGATCCCGATAGCCCATACTATAGTAATCTGTTCCAGCCATGGGCGATGGATCAACATGTCCCTGTTTACTTTAGCAAGCAACGCATTCTTGGTGCGATGCGAGAAAAATGGATACTCACTCCGTGAGGACGCTTTCAACAGATTGTTAAATGGCATTGATTGCCGCTTCGTAATTGGGCTCCTGGCCAACCGTTGGGACCATCTCTGTATACTTCACTTTGCCATCCTGACCAATGACAACCACGGATCGGGCAAAAAATCCAGTCATTCCACCATCAAGCATGACGACTCCATAGGCTTTGGAAAACCCGAGATCGCGGAAATCGGAGAGCGTGACTACTTTGTCAATACCTTCAGCCCCGCAGAAGCGCCTCATGGCAAAAGGAAGGTCTTTCGAAATACAAAGCACAACGGTATTGTTCAAACTGGATGCGCGCTTGTTGAATTCCCTGACTGATGTGGCGCACGTACTCGTGTCGATACTTGGGAAAATATTCAGGACAATATTCTTCCCGGCAAAATTTGCCGAAGAGACTTCTTTCAGATCGTTGCCCACCAGCGTAAAGCCCGGAGCCTGCGAGCCTATCAGCGGAAGTTCCCCCGCTGTATTCACGACCCGCTCACCCAATTTTGTCTGTGCCATATAATTTTACTTTAGTTGATAACAGTCACTCACCGAATTCGTTCTGAATCACGAACTATTTTTTCGTCGCGTCGGATGAAGCGATTAGCGATCATGTTGCTGACCATGGCAACCGCAGGTAGCCAAAGCGATAGACCATATTCCCCCGCCACCTGATTTAATTTGATCAGTTGTGTAGCGAAATAGACCATTGATCCCAGCGAACCAGCCATAACTAATGAATTAAGTGCTCCGAGCTTGACCTGAAGCAAGCGGTTCTCAAACTTTCCAATTTCAATAATAGCGATCGT
>JANPES010000101.1:0-2803 GCA_031423035.1 Cyclobacteriaceae bacterium
TAATTTCGTAGAACAGGAGGTTATTCGGCGCAAACTGTCCGGGGTCCTCTGCCGTAGCCGACAAAAAATTACTGACGAGTCCGTTCATATGAAATATGGACCCGCCGGCTATGACGCGATCTCCTTCGTACACAAAGAACAGCGTGAGGTGTTCGGAGAAGCGGGCATGCAGGTCGCTCAACCAGGATTCAGGAAACATATACCAGTCACGCGCTTGCAGCCGCTGCATATTGAGATGATAGAGCCGGGCGAACAGTTGCACATCGGCCGGGCTGTTGGCTTCTTCCACCCGCAGCCCGTTCGCCTGCGCGCGACCGATCTTTTTCCGGTTCTCTTTCGTAAATCCCCGCCAGATTTCCTCTTCCGATTGAGAGAGGTCCACGGTCACAATCGTGCTGCGCCGCTCGAGTCCGTTCGACAGGTCCAAGTGGCGATGGTTCTGCAGATAGGGATGCAGGCGCGCAAATTCGCTGACAATATTGTGGTCCAGGCAGTAGGCGTGAAATGCCTCCAGAAACTCCGGCCATATCCGTCCGCTCTCTTCCTCGCTATCCGCCGCTATCTGAGCCAGGGGACCGCCGTACCCGTAGGGAGAGACGATGTCGGAATAATCGTTCCAGTCTTGGGGCGACTGCAGGAACGGCAATGACGCGATGCGGCGCTGAAAAAATGAATAGACGATCACGGAGTTGCCGTGACGAAAGTGCGCCAAGCGCGCGACACATCCTTCGTATTCCGCAAACGCTTGGCACAAGGACCTATGAAAGTACACGTCACACCGGTCTATGCCGGCAACGACGGCATCCCAAATCTCACCTTGATCTGTATCCGCAGTCAATACGTTAAACGACGTCGACATCTGTGATCCTCCTATTGCGAGCTTTGCGTAGGCCTAACCGGCTCCATGCCCTACTCGGATGAGCATGCCAGGGTCCGAAAGCTAGGCGTCGGTCCCTGTTCTTGCCAGCGGCGCTTCGGTAGAACAATTCATCATATTGGGTGTGGAAGTGACCTCAACGTGGGAGGTCTTCTCTTGAGACCACCGACAGCCGTCGAGCATACGTTGGCCGCCCGTTTGAAGAAGCGCGCGCCGGCTCGGTAGCCGTTGAATTGGATACGGGAAGTCGGAGATCTTTGTCCGCCAGCAATCCCGAATATTGATTGACCACTTTCGTGAATACCACACGTTCATCGAACTGCTCCCGGGCCATGCGATAGGCCTCCTCCCCCATGCATTTCGCTTTCTCCTGGTTCGTCAGGAGATCGATAATCGCCTCCGCTAAGGCTTGGGGGTTACCCAATGGTACGAGCAGACCGTTGCGGCCGTGCATGACGGCCTCCCGATTACCCTTCACATCGGTGACCACAGCCGGCACACCCATGGCCGCAGCCTCCATGACGACCCGTGGGATTCCTTCAAAGAGGGATGGCAGCACGAGCACATCCATCAATGCATAGAGGCTCGGTAGCTCCTCATTCGGACGCGCTCCGAGAAACATACATTGATCGGAAACTCCATAATCTTTGGCAGCCCCAGGGCTGACTGCGTCGGCTTTGCCTGCATCCGCTTCGCCGGCGATCAAAAAACGCACATTCTGGTACTGTCCGGCGACGCGTTGGCAGGCCTTGAGGAAATCGATGAAGCCTTTCCGCTTTCCGGCTAATCGGCCGACGAACCCCACGACCTTCGCGTCATCCGGTATTCCAAGCTGCTGGCGTTTTTTGCGAATGTCTCCTGGCTTAACTCGATCCCGACTAAAGGAGGACAGGTCAATTCCATTACCCAAGTGTTTGATCTTTTCGGAGGAGCAAATTCCCATGGAAAGGGCCATCTCTATATCTTCTTGGTTTTGAGCCAAGATTAGATCTGAACAGCGCGCGGCTACTTTCTCAAGGCCGATATAGAAACGGCGCAAGATCGGATGCATGAGGTCATGACAATAGAAACCGTGAACCGTGTTTATTACGATCGGCACACCGGCCAAACGAGCCGCGAGTTGGCCCAGCAAGCCCGCTTTGGGCGTGTGGGTATGGACGATCGTAAAGCTTTCCTGTCGCATAACCGAATAGAGACGCATCAGTGAGATCAGATCGAGCAGCGGGGTCACATTGCGGCTGATGCCGATCGCAATGTGCCTGACGCCGGCTTTCTCGATCATGGGGACTTCCCTTCCCGGCGAGGAGATGCCGACCACCTCGTACCCCTTTGATTGAATGCTGTTCATTTGATTCAACAGGAGGCCCTGTAACGATTGGGCAACTGTCGTCACATGCGCGACTTTGATCTTTTTCACAAGTTCCTCCATTCGGGATGCGCGTCGCCGTAGCGATCACGCAGGCATCAGTAAGACCCTTCAATCTTGGCTTAGCCCGCATTATTCATGACGGTTGGTGGCGAACCGCGAATGCAGCAGAAGCGTTCATGAATAATGCGGGTTAGGGTCTGACCGCTTCGAGTGGCCGTTTGCCTGATGAGACGCGTGACACGGTGGTCTGTGTGTACGTCCAGATGGCAATCACGAGAAAGATAAAGGCCCTCAAAGTTTCCTTGGATTCATCGAGCGCATCACCCAGGATCAGACCCCCGCCCTCGCCGATGATCGTGTAGAGTGCCTGTGAAGCGAGGAAATGAACTGGCATAAGGCCGGCGATCCACCATGGGACAACCGGGAGCCCGATACGCGCCATCCATGTGCGGAAGGTTGCGGAGTAGGCGGTGAGAACCGGTACCAGCGTGAAGACGGTCAGCTGGAAGATGGCCAGGAGGCGATTCATGTCGATCAGGCGCGCCCAGAACGATTTT
>JANPES010000102.1:0-19306 GCA_031423035.1 Cyclobacteriaceae bacterium
CCAGGATCAAACTCTCCATAGTATTAATCCTTAAATTTTCCCTCATCTAACCTTCTAACCTTGCAGTTATCCAGCTCAACAAAGGAAACTATTTCAATATTCCTCTGGTCTCATCTTCTCTACACTAATTAAGAAATGGTCCGCTCGCGCTTCCCACTTCTCACCTTGTTTTAGAATCAACTCGTACATACCCTCTATCGAGTATGTACAGGTCCGCTATCAATCTCCATCTATTCAATGAACATTTACCTCTGCCTTTCCGATCACACCTGGCCTTCGCCAGGTGAACTCAAATTGGCTTGGGTACTGAAGCCTTCCGACTTAAAACCCATCTTTGAAGCCTTATCCCAGCTGGATTCGGCTTATCTACTCAAAAACGGACTGCAAAGATAATACGCAAGGCGGTCTATTCAAAATGCCGATTGGATAATTCCTTGAATTCAGCGCTTTTCACGGGCCTGGATCATACCTTTGTAAATAGAAAAATCCTGCTCATCTTTGCAGCCCTTAATTTTTAGCGACCATGAAACGCACCTATCAACCTTCCCGCAGAAAAAGAAAGAACAAGCACGGATTCCGTGAACGGATGGCGACGGCCAATGGCCGCAGGGTGCTGGCTTCCCGACGCAAAAAGGGACGGAAGAAACTCACTGTTTCTGACGAGAAGACCTTCAAACACAAATAATCCACCCTCCCCGGCGGAAGATTATCTTTGCGCCATGGGAAACTTTCGATTTCCGAAAGAAGAACGGCTAACCAGCAAGAAGGCCATTGAGGATCTATTCCAGGAAGGAACCTCCTTTTCGGTCTTTCCACTGAAAGTAATTTTCAGCCCGCGGGCGCGTTCCAATCAAGCTAAAAACCAGGTCCTGATCACCGTTCCCTCACGAACATTTAAGAAAGCAACAGACAGAAACATCCTGAAGCGACGCATCCGAGAAGGGTACAGGCTGAATAAGGCACTGCTGACCACGCCATCCACATTCTCACTGGCGTATATTTATATTGCTAAAGAGATTCTTCCGTCAAAGGAGATACACCAGGCCATCGAATCCTCGTTAAGACGCTTGAACCGATATGAAAGTAAAACTTAGTCTTGCTGCCCTTGCCTGCATTGGCTTACTGGCCTTTGCGGCGCCTGCGGAGACCTATTTCGAAATCGCCAAGAACCTGGACATCTTCACTACCTTGTTCAGGGAGGTCAATGCCTACTATGTTGATGAAGTCGATCCCAAGTCACTTATTCAGACAGGGATTCAAGGCATACTTGAATCGCTGGATCCGTATACGACTTTCATTCCTGAAGAAGACCTGGAGGCCTTTAGTATTCAGACTACAGGCCAATATGCAGGAATCGGAGCCTTGATTAGTACCATCAACAACAAAAATATCGTTACCCATCCTTATGAGAACTTTCCCGCGCAGCGCGCAGGCATTCAGGTCGGTGATGAAATCATTTCCGTGGACGGAAAAAGCGTAAAAGGAAAACCCACGAGTGAAACCAGCGTCATGCTCAAAGGCAACCCGCGCTCGGAGGTAACTGTAGTGATCAGCCGACAAGGCAAAGAATTCACGTATAAGCTGACCCGCGAACAAATCAAGATCACCAATGTGACTTATCAAGGCCTGCTCGGCAACCACATTGGCTATATCAAACTGGATGATTTCACACCAGGAGCCGCAAAAGAAGTAGAAGCTGCTGTAATCAATCTCAAGCAACAAGGTGCGACACGTCTCATTCTTGACTTGCGAGACAACCCGGGCGGGCTCCTGTACGAAGCGATAAATATGGTCAATCTCTTTATTCCAAAAGGGAAGGAAGTAGTTGCCACCAAGGGCAAACTGAAAGAATGGAACAAATCCTATACAACGCTTAACCTACCGATAGACCTTAAAATTCCGCTGGTGCTTCTTATTGATGGCGGAAGTGCCTCTGCTGCTGAGATTGTCGCCGGTGCACTACAAGATTATGATCGCGCGATCCTGCTCGGGCAGAAGACATTTGGAAAAGGGTTGGTGCAAACGACGCGTCAACTTTCATATCGCGCGCAACTCAAAATAACAACCGCACGGTACTACATACCCAGTGGAAGGTGCATCCAGGCCATTGACTACGGTCACCGAACTCCGGATGGACGTGTTGAAAAATTTGCTGACTCTCTCAAGACGGCATTCCGGACAATAAATGGCCGCACAGTCTATGATGGCGGTGGGCTTGACCCGGATGCGATTGTGAAACGTGAACCCTATGGTGCGGCTCTTCTTCAACTTGCACAATCCGGTCTGATCTTCGAGTATGCAACGCTGTACGGTTATCAGCATCCTGAATTGAAGACATTCCGGCAGTTTAAACTCACCGATTCGGAGTATCAGCAATTTAACTCATGGCTTTCGGAGAAGAATTTTGTTTACTCAACAGACCTGGAGAAACAACTGGATGGTCTCGTGAATGGAGCCAAAGATGCCCGCCGTTACGATGAACTCCAGGACAATCTTCAAGCAATGAAAAACAAGATTATGGCAAGTCATGCCGGGTATATGATTCGATTCCGGGATGAAATTCAACCCCTGCTGGAAGAGGAGATCGGGTTTCACATGGCGTTGCACCGTGGCCGCGCAGAGGCATCGTTCGACCACGATCAAGAACTTCTTGAAGCAAAACACATCCTAACTGACGACGCCTCGTATCAGCACTACCTGAGTCCTCGCTAATGACTCTTCTTCTCAGTCTGGAATCGTCAACCACAGTCTGTTCAGCAGCGCTGCACGAAGATGGAGAACTGCTTCTTGCCCGTGAGGTTCATACACCTCAAGCGGCAGCATCGCAATTGACTTTACTCATTGATGAACTGTTTGCCACCACCGGAATCAAGCGAAGAGATTTGGTTGCTGTTGCTGTTTCTGCCGGCCCAGGTTCCTACACTGGTTTGCGAATCGGAACGGCTACTGCCAAGGGAATTTGCTACGGCCTCGACCGCCCGATGATTGCGTTGGATTCACTGCATGTTCTTGCTTCCTCACTTCCTGTTCAGCCAGACAACCGCCTGCTTTGCCCAATGATTGATGCGCGGCGCATGGAGGTTTATTGCTGCCTGGTCACTCCGTCCCTGAATGTTGTTGAGCCGACTCAGGCCAAAATTATAGATGATACGAGCTTTGTCGATCGCCTTTCAAACCAAATTATTGTTTTTCATGGCAACGGCGCAGCCAAGTGTCGGGAAATAATCCGGCATCCCAATGCGCTCTTCATTGATGATTCCTATCCAAATGCTGCTGCCATGGGTACGCTGGCATTTCGTAAATTTGAAGCTCGGGAGTTTGTTGACCTCCGGACGTTTGAACCGGCCTATCTGAAAGAGTTCGTCGCAAAAACTAAAAAGGTGTAAAGTGAGTTCTATATAGACAATGGCTAATTCCGTGAAAGAGACTTCAATTATTAATCGCGTCGCCAGCAGCGGCCTAATCACCCTCGATCTGGAGGAACTCTACCCCACATTTGAGATCGTTGAAGTTGACCTAAAGAACCTCCTCGTGGAAGGAGTGATGCTCCGGGAACAGGATCTTCGGGAATTTGTCCGGACACACAGTTGGTCCAGCTACCAGAATAAGGGAGTAACCGTCTTTTGTTCAGCGGATGCTATCCTCCCTACCTGGGCATTCATGCTTGTTGCTATCGCGCTACAGCCTTACGCCAACCGGGTCAGGTTCGGTACGAAGGAGACCTTTATCGCCAATCATTTTCAGGAAGCATTGAACACCATCAACTGGGAACAGTACCGTGATGCGAAAGTTGTAATCAAGGGATGCGGCGACGTTTATGTTCCAGAGTTTGTTTTTGTGGAAGCCGCCACGCGCCTTCGTGCTGTTGCAGCCAGCATCATGTACGGCGAACCTTGCAGCACGGTACCTTTGTTCAAACGACAAAAGCCCGGTGTCTGAAAAATCACTGATTCTTTTTGACGGGGTTTGCAACCTGTGCAGTGGCTTTGTTACGTTCATTATTCCCCGCGACCGGAAGAACCACTTTCAATTTGGATCCCTTCAGTCCCCTAAAGCGATCACGCTGTTGCAGACACATCACTTTACAGCTACTGACCTCTCGACGGTTGTCTTAATCGAAAATGGCAAATTGTATACCCGGTCGGATGCCGTGCTGCGCATTGCGCGTTCCTTGGGGGGAATATGGGCTCTTGCCTATGCATTCATATTGCTGCCCTCATTTGTCCGGGATTGGATGTATGATGGGGTTGCGCGCAATCGCTACCGACTTTTCGGACGAAAAGATACCTGCATGATCCCACGGCCTGAGTGGAGCGATAAGTTTGTCGATTGAGCCTATGGTGGGTCAAAATAAGCCGCGAATATTCTCATATCCGGCTTAGGCTAAGTATTTTTGGTTTTCGATACACTGCATGAAATTCAACCGAAAGAAATACACCGACTCGATTCTCATTCAACTTTACGAAGAGCTCCTGCGGCCGCGGCTCATCGAAGAAAAGATGCTCATCCTGCTGCGGCAGAACAAGATCAGCAAATGGTTTAGTGGCATTGGACAAGAAGCAATATCCGTAGGAATAACACAGGCGCTGGAAAAGGACGAATACATTCTTCCCATGCACCGTAACCTGGGTGTATTTACCGGACGCAAACTTCCTTTCGATCGGCTATTCGCGCAGTGGCAAGGAACCAGTATGGGCTTCACTAAAGGACGTGACCGGTCATTTCATTTTGGCACAAATGCACATCACATTGTTGGTATGATTTCCCACCTGGGTCCGCAAAACGGCGTCGCAGACGGGATTGCATTAGGGACTCAACTCAAGAAAGAAAAAAAAGTAACTGTTGTTTTTAACGGAGACGGCGGGACAAGCCAGGGTGACTTTCATGAAGCCGTCAACGTTGCGGCGGTCTGGGACCTCCCGGTCATCTTCGTGATTGAGAACAATGGTTACGGGCTTTCTACACCAAGTCAGGAACAATTCCGATGCAAACAATTTATTGACAAAGCCATTGGTTATGGTATAGAAGGCATTCAAGTGGATGGCAATAACATTTTGGAGGTATATGATACCGTACGTGGCATAGCTGAAAAAATGCGCAAGCATCCAAAACCAGTCCTCCTGGAGTGTATCACATTCCGTATGCGCGGACATGAGGAGGCTTCAGGCACCAAGTATGTGCCCAAGAAGCTCATGGCGGAGTGGGCAAAAAAAGATCCCGTACAGAATTATGAAGATTTTCTACTCCTGGAAAAAGTTATCGATAAGAAATCCATTGAAGTACTTCGCAAAAAGACAAAACAGGAAATTGAACAAGGTCTTGACGTCGCCTTCCGCGAAACCCACCCAGAAGCCAATACCGACCTGGAACTGCAAGACCTTTATGCGCCGTGCAATCCTGCCGATATACCAGCCGTGACAGAGAAGAAAAGTGAAAAACGATTCATCGATGCGATCAGCGACGGTCTACGACAAAGTATGGTACGTCATGACAACCTGGTCCTGATGGGTCAGGATATCGCCGAGTATGGTGGCGTATTCAAGATCACCGATGGATTTGTTAGCCAGTTCGGAAAAGACCGTGTACGAAACACGCCACTTTGCGAAGCAGCCATCGTCGGTACTGGCCTTGGGCTTTCCATCAAGGGCATGAAGACGATGGTAGAAATGCAGTTTGCTGATTTTGTAACGGAAGGATTCAATCAGATCATCAACAACCTGGCTAAGACCCACTGGCGGTGGGGGCAGGCAGCGGATGTTGTAGTTCGTATGCCAACCGGCGCTGGTACAGCTGCTGGCCCATTTCATTCTCAAAGTAATGAAGCCTGGTTTTTTCATACACCCGGATTGAAGATTGTATATCCTTCCAATCCATACGATGCCAAAGGACTTTTGTGCGCAGCAATCGACGATCCTAATCCCTATTTGTATTTTGAGCACAAGGTGCTTTACCGTTCGGTAAAGGATCATATCCCCGACGATTATTACCAGGTAGAAGTTGGCAAGGCCAACCTGGTACGCGAAGGAAAACATGTGTCAATCATTACCTACGGGATGGGCGTCCATTGGGCGAAGGAAATTATGGATTCTCTTCCGGACATAGAGGCCGATATTCTTGATTTACGGACTCTTCTGCCCTGGGACCAAGATGCCGTTACGCAAACCGTGAAGAAGACTAACCGTGTGTTGATTCTACATGAGGACACGTTGACCGGGGGCATTGGCGGCGAAATTAGTGCCTGGATCAGTGAGCACCTTTTTGAACACCTTGATGCCCCGGTGATGCGGGTTGCAAGCCTGGATACCCCAATTCCCTTTGCTCCCACACTCGAAAACAACTTCCTGGCTAAAGCCCGGTTTAAGGGAGCTGTTGAGTCTCTGGTCGGTTACTAGGAAGCCGCAAGGCTCATAGAAGCCTAGAATACATCATTTTGTGTATCTTAGCCTGTTTTCTGCACTTTTTTGACGACCGAAAAGAGACATAGCGCAAGCCCTCCGTTCTTGTTGGTGAAACTCCTTGGGTTTCTCCTGCTATTGCTCTTTGTCGCATCGCCGGCCTTTTCACAAAACACGAAAGGCGACCAACCGGTGAAGAATCAACGTCAAGTCAGGGAAACCAAAGGAAAATCCTATAAAAGAAAAGAACGGGGAAACACCAGGGACATTGCCGGTCGACGGCTACGCACAAAGGGTCAATCATCGGCGAATCGTGCCAACGCAAGCTACCGGCAGTCCTCGCCGTACTACAACAGATCTACCAAGCAACCCGATCGGGCAGCACCTGTGCGCGGAAAGGTTTTTTCAAAATCTCCACGCGAGTCGAAGGTCCGCGCCTGGCGGGGAGATGTATCCGGTTACCGTGTGAGGCGCATAAAACCAACCGGTGCTGATGCAGCCAGAAACAATGTGTATCCCCAAAAAGGTCCCTATGTGAGGTATGCACGCAAGAGACCAAAGGAAAAGCCTCCCGTGTATTCACGTACAATCAAGGGCACCCGCTTTGTGGAGCATCGTCCACGCGCGGAAGAACGCGCGTGGAAAGGTGGATTGGACAAAGGGCCGATAAAGAATCAGAGTGCAACCGGGAGTACCCGAAATACTTATTCGCAGCGGGGGCCTTATGTTTCCTATTACAAGAAACATTCAGCCAGAAAGGAGAAGTCCTATTCCAATAGAACAGAATTATCGCAGGTAAAGCGCTTTTCAAGGCCCCCTAAATCGGGAGGATCGCAAGCACGCCTATATCCATCGTCTGGCAGCCGTCCCTATGTTCAGCGGGGTCGCAAAAATGTTTACTGGGGAAAATTTCAAAAAAAGGAACAGGGCATTAGCACCGATATTACCGGAGGACCTTTGAGGACGAGGAACTATAAGTCGCCAACTGCAGGGCTGGTTGGCCGGGACTCATTGAAGTTCTTTGGTCGCAAGCCAGGCGGAGACAGGTCAACACGTCTTCCTGGCGGAGGCTATGCGACTGCAACCCAGCGTGCCCGAAGCTGGAAGGGAGATGTTGCTGGCTGGCCTGTGCGCAATCCCAGAGCACAACAAGCACGATCACGCGAACCGTTGAAGCCGACGCCACCGGGAATGGGCGCAATTTGGCTTTCCAGGATATTCAACAAGAACTTCAGGGGCGTTAAACCGAAGGATCTAGTTCCGGATACGCGATCTACACGTTATCAGGGAAATATTCCCAGCTTTGGTTCGTCCAAAACTTTCGGGGATCAGGGAACAGGTTATCCGGGCAACATCAAACGTGGGTCAGCAGCGGGATTTTCGAGCGGAGGTGTCGGATATTCAGGCACTATTCGAAGAGGAGGCCCGGGATTCGTTAAATCCAGAGCGAGGTACTCTGGAAATATCCGGAGGGGAACATCAGCAGGGTTTTCCAGAGCCGGTACTGGCTATTCAGGGAATCTCAAACGCAGTGAAATGGGTGGCTTTGGTCGGCAGGGAGAAGGCTATTCTGGAAATGTAAGAAGGGGCTCGCTCAGCGCATTCAGCAAAAGTGGTTTTGGTTATTCGGGTTTCCTCAAAAGAAGCCAGGTTGGTGGATTCTCCCAGGAGGGTATGAACTACTCAGGCAAACTCAAACGGGGCCAGGGCCTCGGCGGTGACTACATTGGATATTCCGGAACCTTGAGGCGAGATCGTGCAGCAGGCTTCTCCCGAGCAGGTGTGAATTACGCTGGAAATCTAAAAGAACGGAGAGGATTTTCTGGCGATTACATTGGGTACTCAGGAAATATTGAGCGCGTTGGCGCAGTGAAGCAGTTTGAAGAGAATGGCGTAGAATATTCGGGGTTCATGAAACGTGAGGGGAGAGGATTCAGCGGCGAAGGGATAAACTATTCCGGGAATATTAAGCGGTCAAGCCAGGCTGGATTCAGCAATGACGGAGCTGGATTTTCGGGAAGGAACAAATCAAAAAAAATTGGCAAGGGGGGTGGGAGCGTAAGCGGCATACTTTGGAACAACCAGGAGTCTCCGCTATCCCAGAATCCGCCCTTGTTTACTGGAGATATCAACTACGCGGGCAGAACGAAAGCTAAACGACAGGCAAAAGGTGGAGGAAGTATAAGTGGCCTCCTTTGGAACAACCAGGAGGCTCCGTTATCCCAGAATCCACCAATGAATACGGGAGACTTGAATTACGCCGGAAGGTCTAAAGCCAAGCGGCCCGCAAAGGGAGGTGGCACTGTAAGTGGCATTCTCTGGAACAATCAAGAGTCTTCGCTGGCAAAGAATCCACCAATGAATACGGGAGACTTGAATTACGCCGGAAGGTCGAAAGCCAAGCGGCCCACAAAAGGCGGTGGCAGCGTGAGCGGAATCATGTGGAACAATCAAGGATCTGCACTAGCCAAATCTCCGCCACCTGGCGCAGGTGCCCCTGGCGGACTTCAGGTGAAAGTTATTGAAGGTGACTATTCCAGAAAACCAAAAGCCAGCAAATATGCACTCCCAGGCATTGCCCCCACCCGTGCCTCAGTAAAAGCCAATGAGTACTCACGAAACATGAAACAATATTGGGATTACAAACACAACCCAAACAGTTCGCGGTATGCACTGAAGGGAATCGGGCCAGGGAAAGCAAAAGGACGTATTGGGGACTTCCAGGGAAACGCAAAAATGCATAAGTATGGCGGCAGTGGCATGCATCCGGATGCAAAGTTCGCGCACAGTGAAGAAGATAATGTAAAGGAAGAACGGAGTTTCTTCACGAATGTGAAAGTGTTCTGGTCCAAAATGTTTCACAAAAACGAAGGGCAACCCTCCAGTGTAAAAGACAAGGGTAAGAAACTTCAATACGACAAGCGGGAGAAAGGCCTTTGGGCTTACTAGCCAGGATCATTGCCTGCTAGAAATCAAACTTGACAGACTGCTTTATCCCCTCAGCCAAACTCATTGCCACGGGGCAGGTTCGTGCCGCATGAATAAGTTTTTCACGTTGAACTTCCGTCACGATAAGGCCTGGGTGAGAAAAAACAATTTGGATTTCCGCAATTCGTCTCGGGTTTGCCGCCATGATCTTTGTGATCTGTGATGTCATTCCTTTCATGTCAATTTTTTCGCGGTCAGCGAAGATTCCCATCAGGGTCATCATGCAACTGCTTAGCGCAGCGCAAACAAGATCGGTCGGGCTAAATGCCTCTCCCCTCCCGTTGTTATCCGTTGGGGCATCCGTAATAATCTTGTTGCCTGACATTTGGTGCGCATCCTCCGTTCGAAGCCCTCCCAAATAAACTCCACTCATTGAACCCATATATCAATTTTGATTAATTTTACGTTCTTCAATTATCGGCTAAATTTAGCCCTAAAGTAGCCACAATGCTTCGTTCAGTAAACTATCGGGTAATTCTCACGCTTATTGGAGTAGGCTTTGCATTCTTTGCAACAGCCCAGACGCAAGACAGCTATGAGTATGACGATGAATTCATCTGGGGAATAAACAAGAACTCCTCGGGTGGCTTAATTGGTGGATTCGTCTTTAAAAAATCCCGTAGGCTCAACGACCGTATGCTGGAAACCTTCGGGCTTGAGATTATGAATGTCAAGCATTCAGCGGAAGTACGCACCAGCTCCTCGAATACTGGCAATTTCTTCATCTATGGCAAAAGCAACTATCTGTATGCGTTCCGTTTCCAATACGGCAGAGACTATGTGCTGTTTGGCAAGGCACCTCAACAGGGTGTAGAGATCAAGGCGGTTGGTGCCATTGGACCTTCACTGGGAATAATCGCTCCATACTACATTGAGCGTATGGTGGACAATAGTTTCTTTGTTACCCTTCACGAGCAATATGATCCCACGAATCCAGAGCATAGCTTCAACAATATTCTGGGAACAGGCAACTTGTTTGAGGGACTCGGGGAATCCAGTATCCAATTGGGCATCAATATCAAGGCTGGGCTGAGTTTTGAACTCGGCACTGTCAAGAGCTCGGTAACCGGATTTGAGGTAGGGTTCCTTCTGGACACCTATTTTAGTGAGGTCGTCCTGATGCCCACAGCAAAGAATAAAAGTGTATTTCCAACGGTCTATTTTACACTATTTTACGGGAGCCGGAAATAAAGGCCATTTCCTTGTTTTTGTAATTTCCGTGACGAAATGGCGTAGCTTGGATTCTGTTATTATATTTGAAATTCTAAAACCTGAAATATGGAAGCTAAGAAGACAGATAGTGCCGATTTGACTAGAAAATCAGGCTTTTTCCTAAGCATAGGTTTGGTGACCACAATGATCGTTGTCGTAACCGCCTTTGAATGGAAGCAATACGAGGAGGGTCTGGTCGATCTGCAAGGCAAGAATATCAATACGTTTGAGGAGACTATGGAAGTCCCCCCTACGGAGCAACCACCCCCACCCCCTCCCTCGGTACAGCAGCCCCAGGTAGTTGAAGTACCCGATGAAGAAGAGATCAAGGATGATATTAAAGTTAACCTCGACGTTGAGGTGACAGATCAAACAAAAATCGAAGAGATTGTTGTTCAGGCGGCAGAACCAGAAGAAGAAACTGATCAGATTTTTACCATTGTAGAAGAATCTGCGACACCCAAAGGCGGCATGGCAGCCTTTTACAAATTTGTGGGAGAAAAGATAAAATATCCTCCTCAGGCCCGTCGCATGGGAATTGAGGGACGCGTATTCGTAGAGTTCGTGATCTTAAAAGATGGAAGCCTATCTGAAGTACGGGCCATCAAAGGAATTGGGGCCGGTTGCGATGAAGAGGCCGTGCGAATTGTTCAATCCGCTCCTGCCTGGAATCCTGGCAAGCAGCGTGGCAAGCCTGTAAAGCAGCGTTATACGTTACCTATCATTTTCAAGTTGGGATAATCTGAATATTCCAATGAAAGAGAAACCCTGCCTCGTCTGAGGCAGGGTTTCATTTTTTAGGACACGCTACAGCAGCCCCAGCAACAAGCCGAGTACGATTATCAGGCCTGCTGGAATCCGGGTAAAATTCAAAAGGGCAAAGGTCCCCAGGGTGAAGGCATATGTAACAAACGTATTGTCCAAAGGCTGAAAAAGGAAAATGGCCGCTGCCGTCACTAACCCAGCACTGGCGGCGGAAATACCTTCAAGTGAGGCGCGCACCACCCTGAATTTCTTCAAGCTGTCCCAGAACCTGATGAGGAAAAATATCAAGAATGTGCCAGGCAAGAATATTCCCGCTGCTGATACCAATGCGCCACCGATTTGTGTGCCAAGACCTGCGTCTTTCATGGAAAGCGCACCAATAAATGCACTGAAGGAAAATACGGGGCCTGGAATGGACTGGGCAATAGCATAGCCTGAAAGAAATTCAATGGGCGTGAGATACGCTTTCAACTCAACAAATTCCGTGTACAGAAAGGGAGTGAGTACCTGCCCACCGCCAAAAATCAAACTTCCATTTCGATAAAAGTTTTCAAACAGCAGAACAAGCGGATGTCGGGTAAAATGCCCCAGTGTTGCGGCACCAATCAAGACCCCAGCCCATAGAATAAAATTAGCCCAACTAATGGCCATCGGAGTTTTTTCCTCGCGCGGGTGCGCTTTGTACTTGAACGATGTGATGATCCCGGCGATGACAAGGGCGATCGGATAAAAATAGGGTGAGCGGATAAAATATGAAAGCACGGCTGCTGCGATCATGACGAAAACTCCAGTTCGGGTATGCACAGTCTTCACAGACATGATATATGCCGCATAGCTTACGAAGCCAACCGCCATGGCGGGAACAAATCGTGTAAACTCCAGGGAAAGATTCCTGTCCTGGAAGGAATGTATCACCAGGGCGGCAACCGTCATCATCACAACGCCAGGCAGGATCCACACCAGCAACGTAAGGTAAGCCAGGTTTGGCCCTCCCATTTTATAACCAATGGCGGTCAACGTTTGCGTGGATGTCGGTCCAGGCAGCACTAGGCAGAGCGAATTCACTTCCACAAGATCTTCCTCGGAAAGATATCTTCGCTTATTGACCAGGATCCGTAGAAAATGAGCAAAGTGAGCCTGAGGGCCACCAAACGTACTAACAGAAAGCGTCAATACATCGCGAAGAAAAACTAGATATCGGGCGCGCTGGTACACTCTTTAGATTACTTCTTGAGACCAATCTCCATCAGCCGTTGATTCAGAAACTCACCGGCAGTGATGTCTCCCCAAAGTTTTGGGTGGGCCGCATCTACACATCCTGGCAGAGCAGCAAGGTTCATTTCGCTCCGCGGGTGCATGAAGAAGGGAATCGAATAACGCGGCGTATTCATCAGGCGGCGCGGGGGATTCACCACCCGATGTATCGTAGACTTCAATTTCTTGTTTGTGAGGCGCTCCAGCATATCGCCCACGTTTACAACCAGTTGTTCTGGCAATGCCGTAATTGCAATCCACTTGCCGTCTCTGCGCAAGACTTGCAACCCATCGGCGCTTGCGCCCATTAGCAGCGTAATCAGATTGATATCGCCATGTTCTGCCGCCCGTACCGCATCTTCAGGAACCTCATCCGGGTTTTCTATTGGATAGTAGTGAATCGGCCGCAAAATGCTGTTCCCATGCTTTACCCTGGAATCAAAGTAGTTCTCAGGCAGATTCAAATACAGCGCGATAGCCCGCAACATTTCAACGCCGGTCTTTTCTAGCTGCCGATAGACATCTAAACTGATTTCACGGAACTCCGGAAGTTCGGTAGGCCAAATGTTATCCGGATATTCTGCTTTGATTGGGTCATCTCCAACGACCTGCTGACCTACGTGATAAAATTCCTTGAGATCGCCGGTATTACGACCCTTTGCATGCTCCTTCCCCTTTCCGATATAGCCTCGCTGCCCAGCCAGGTCAGGGATATCATACTTTTTTTTGATGTCGTCAGGAAGACCGAAAAACCTCTTGATCACATCATACAGATTTTGGGAAAGCTTCTCATCGAGGAAATGATTTCGAATAGCAACAAAACCTATGGTATTGTAGGCCGCACCCAAGTCATCCACAAATTTCTTCTTCTTTGCTCCGTCCTGGCCGGTGAAATCGGCTAAGTCCAGAGATGGTATTTGGTCATAGAGCTTATCATCCATAGCCACGGAGTATCGTTTACTAAAGCTAAATATTTTTTGGGTAACTTTCGTGCCTTTGGCAGCCCCAGTGGACACTTCTCGTGAGGTACACGGCGCGAAATTTGCAATGACACAATCAAAAGGAAATTTATGAAAACCATTAACCGCAGAAAATTTGTTAAAGACACCGTACAGGCAACGGCCGCGGTCGCCCTGGGATCCGGGCTTTTGATGAAAGCTGGAAGTGCGCAAGCGGCTACCCCTGCTGTCTCGTTCACCCAGATAGCATTGCCCTATTCATACACCGCCCTTGAGCCGGCGATAGACGCCATGACGATGGAGATTCATTACAGCCGTCACCATGCCGCGTACATCAAGAATGTAAACGATGCAATCGCGGCTGAGGCAATTCCCTTCGGTACGGAAGCTGACTTTTTTGCCAATACCTCAAAACTTTCCGCCAAAGCCCGCAACAATGGAGGCGGAGCCTGGAACCACAACTTCTTCTGGCAGGTGATGAAGCCAGGGGCTACCGCGCCAGCTGGCAAAGTTGCTGACGCGCTCAATCAAGGGTTTGGGTCACTGGAAAAATTTAAGGAACAATTTACGGCTGCCGCACTGGGGCGATTTGGCTCAGGGTGGGCCTGGCTTGTCAATGACAACGGTAAGTTGAAAATTGGATCGACACCCAATCAGGATAATCCCCTGATGGACGCAAGCGAATTGAAAGGGACTCCCCTTCTGGCGTTGGATGTTTGGGAGCATGCCTATTATTTGAAATACCAGAACAAGCGGGCAGACTATGTCTCCAACTGGTGGTCAATCATGAATTGGGAGGAAGTTGGAAAGCGCCTGGTCTAGCCGATGAAGTACCTTCTTATTCTCGGAGCTGTCCTACTGACGAGTCTCTCCGCATGTGGACAAGAGCAGTTGACGATGTATCCAACATTTGGTAGCGTGCACTTTGAATATCAGAAGGACACAGCCATCTATCAGATCACGCCACGGCAGGTTGGGCAAATTCTTTTTGACAACCCTGCCGCATACAAAGAATTCAAGAAGGCCCGAACGAGCAGCACGATTTCAGGAATAATGGGATTTCTGGGGGCCGGGTTGCTGATTATTCCGGTCGCCACCGCGGTAGCTGGTGGAGATCCCGAATGGGCATTTTTAGCAGGAGGCGCAGCGCTGGTCATTGGTTCCATTCCGATCAGCATCAACTATCGGCATCGCGCGCAGAATGCCATTGACATGTTCAACAAGCAGCACTCGGCCCTTCGGCCCCGGACAAAATTTTATGTTTCGGGAAGAGGAGCCGCTCTCGTGATTACGTTTTAGCGGGAGACGGGTTTATCAAAACGGTAAGACGGTCATCCGACAATTCGTCTTCACATATCCTGTTGCCCCGCAAAACCGGCGCAGCAATTCCGCTTCCTAAAGATTTTTTTGCGCGAAAGATTCGCGCTTCATGCCACCACCCTCCCGCAATAAATGCATTTAATGTCTGCGCGCCTCCCTCAACAATGATGGACCCCAGGTTGCGTTGTTTGAGGTCATGCAGCAGATCAGGAATGAAGTTCTCTCCACTCAATTTTATGAGGGTGAGATTAGCCTGCTCCGCGCTACGCTTGAGATTGTAGCAAAGCGTTGGCTGTGACCCATCGAAGATATTTAGCGTTTCACCCAGCCGTAGCGAACGGTCTATGACGATACGTTTGGGGTTACGGCCCGTCCAATCTCGGACATTCAAGCGAGGATTGTCCACCTCAGCCGTCGTTGCTCCGATCAGCACGCCATCCTCGCCCGAGCGCCATTGATGAACCCGTTGCCTGGAAAGCACACTGCTGATCCATACCGGTGCGGTTCCCTCCTGTGCGATGTATCCATCGGAACTTTCGGCCCATTTTAAAATAATAAAAGGTATCCCTTGCTCCACAGTGGTAAAAAATCGCCGGTTGAGGTATCGACCTTCTTTCTCGAGAATCCCTTCTGTAATCGCTATGCCCGCGGCACGCAACTTTTCTATTCCCTTGCCAGACACCAAGGGGTGGGTATCCCGATTAGAAACCACCACGCGCTTGACTCCCACCTGTACTAGCTTATCTGCGCAAGGCGGTGTCTTGCCAAAATGCGAACAGGGTTCCAGATTTACATAAACAGTGGCCTTTGATAATAGGGATTGGTCGGTGACCGATTCGAGGGCATTCACCTCCGCGTGCGGCCCTCCATACTTCCTATGCCATCCTTCACCGATTATCCGGTTCTCCGCGACAACCACACAACCTACCATCGGATTGTGGCTCACATTACCAAACCCAAGCCTGGCTAGCTCCAGGGCACGGCGCATAAAAAGAATATCCTGTTCCAAGGCTCGAAAGATGGCCAAATGCAAAAACCAAAGCAAATGGTCACGTTTTTCAAAAATCATTACTACACTTGCGGGCTCATGATGCGCGCAAAGGAACTTCACGATCATTTGTTGCAGTCGCTGACCCTGAACGTTGGACTGGAAGAGAAGCAAGCCATTATCCGATGGTTGCTTCGAGAGCGGCTAACGCTTTCTGTTGCGGATATCCACTCCGAGAAATCCGTCAATGCTACAACCGCTGATTTTGACGAAGCTATCCTCCGACTCAACCGGGGAGAGCCCTTGCAATACATCCTGGGAAATTCCGATTTCTATGGCCGAACATTTTATGTGAGCCCTGCGGTACTTATCCCGAGGCCAGAAACCGAACTGCTGGTCAGGTTCGTCATGGATGATCTTGGCACGTCTTCGGGAGGGTCGATGCTTGACATTGGCACCGGAAGCGGATGTATCGCGATAACGCTTGCGCTTGAGCTGCCCCAATTCACCATAACCGGTACCGATATAGATTTCCAAGCCCTGGAAGTGGCCAAACGAAACGCCTCTCATTTAAGAGCCCCTGTTGCGTTTATTCAACATGATATTCTGCTCTGTGAAATTCCGCTAAAGAACCTGGATGCAATTTTGAGCAATCCGCCGTACATAAAACAAAACGAGCGGCCAACCCTGGCGAAAAACGTTATTGACTATGAGCCAGAACTCGCCTTGTTCGTCCCCGATAGTGATCCATTTATATTCCACCGGGCAATTTCAGAAAAGGCAAAAAGCACGCTAAAGCCCGGCGGACTTCTTATGATGGAAATCAACGAAAGGTTCGGTAAAGAAACGGCAGCCGTCATTGCGGGCAGTGGATTTAACCACACTACTGTGCTCAGGGACCTGGACAAAAAAGACCGGTTTGTTTGCGGACGAGCACCCGAATAGCGCCCTTATAGTTTGATGGTCATCATGGCCATGAAATTCCTTCCGGCTTGTGGAAAGTAGTACGGCACGCCAGCGTAGCTGTAACCGTTGGAAGAGTAGACCTCATCGAATGCGTTGTTGACGAGCAAACTCCAGGCGATAGACCGAAATCCCTTCGGTGAAATCTCATAGCTCAGCCGTAAGTCGTTTACCCAATATTCACCGAGACGAACGCTTGCGCTTTCAGTGTTGTCGAGGTATTGTGACCCAACATACTTCGAAAGCCAAGTTAGTTCCATACCCGCTAGTGGTCTCCAGGCTATTTGACTGCCGGCGATGAGCCCGGGTGAAAGAATAATTTTGGTGTTCTTCGGCACCGGCGCATTATTTTCAAAGACAATATAGTCCTTGTTCTCGTTTACGCTCCAGGTGGCATTGGCATTCCAACTCCATGCGTTGGAGAAACGAACGATTCCTGACAGCTCCAGCCCTGTGCGGTAGCTGCTCCCCACATTGGAACGGATTGGATAGCCGGCGTTATCTATGGCTCCGGTTTGCACCAGTTGATCTGTGTACTGCATCAGGAAATAATTGACATCAAAAGCATACCGGTTTGCATTGCGACGGAGACCCAGCTCCAGGTTGTTCAGGCGCTCCGGGCGCGGTTTGGTTGTTCCTTCGAGGTAGTCGGAGCGATTAGGCTCACGGTTGGCGATGGCGTAGGAAGCGTAGAAAAAGTCCTTGCTCGAAAACTGGTAGCTGAGTCCGGCCTTTGGATTGAAGAAATCAAACTGGTCATCAACCGCATAGGTGCTTTGGTCATCGCGGATGCCGGAGGTTGTGTATTTCACCCCGCGGTACTGCACATCTACAAATGAGGATAGCTTGTCATTGAGTTTGTAATTCCATTTTAGGAAAATATTCCGGTCCCCCTTCTCCGAGCGGCCGTCGTAGTAACGGTAATTCGTGGGGACTGAACCTGTCAACTGCGCCTCGGCGATTTCTCCATAATGTTTAGCGGGACTATACTGGTGAAAAGCCCCGCCCAGCAGGAACTCCGATTTTTCGCCCTGGTATTGAATCCCATAGGCAATGCCATAGAATGAATTATCCAGCCATTTCCGCACAACCATATCACTGCCCGTGTACGTGCTGTCGGGCTGCACATAGTCCGGTCGGCCTATGCTGGCGAAACTCCGGTTCTGATGATACTCTTCATAAAATCCCCGGCCATAGGTGTAGTGCAGTGATGCCGTAGCGCTCCACTTTGAATTGAACTGGTGGGAAGCATGCAATTGAGAATGATCCTGGCGGTAGTCATCAACCTGGTTATTGTAGTAGCCGGAAATATTGCCATTGGCGTCATAGCGGGCGCCGGCGTAGTTCATGCGGCGGTTGCTTTGTAAAGTTGCCTCATCGACGCCGTACCACGACTGATAGGTTACTTCCGAACCCCCAAACACGATGGCCTTAACGATGGTCTTGTTGCTGTGATATCCGGCGCTGATGTAATAGGAGTTCAGGTTCGAACTCGCACGCTCCACATAACCGTCGGAGATGATGTGGGATGCTTTGACGTCAACTGACCAATGGTCCTTGATAAGCCCTGTACCTGCGCGCGCAGTGTAGCGTTGTGTATTGAACGATCCTCCGGCGGCAATCAACTCAGCGTAAGGATCCCTATTCACCGATGTAGTCTGAAGATTGATGCTGGCCCCAAAGGCTCCGGCTCCATTGGTTGAGGTGCCAACACCGCGCTGAATCTGGACACTCTGTGTCGAAGATGCAATATCCGGAATATCTACCCAGAAGGTCGACTGCGACTCACTGTCATTGTAGGGAATCCCGTTGATCGTGACATTGACTCGCGTGGCATCGCTGCCGCGTATGCGAATGCCTGTGTATCCCACACCCGTGCCCGCGTCCGATGTGGTTACGACAGATGGCGTCCAGTTCAACAACAAGGGCATATCCTGTCCGAAATTCTGCTTCTCAAGTTGCTGTCTGTTGACATTCACAAAAGTAGTGGGCGACGACACGTTGGCTCGCGTAGCCCGCACGATGACTTCCTCGGTGATCGTTGATGACTCCTCAAGGTTATAATCCAGTCGGCCGCTGACCGGAACATCAATTGAGTCTATTTGCTCCGTGAAGCCCAGAAATCTCACTAAGAGTACTTGTCGTCCTCCGGGAATTTTCTCCAGGCGGAATTGCCCAAATTCATCCGATACAGCGGATTGCTTTCCTCCCTCGACCTGAACGGTCGCGCCTTGCAACGGTCTAAGACCAGAGGATTCGAGAACGGTGCCGGTTACCGAATGTTGTGCGATCGCACTACCTCCCGCGAGAACAAGCAGAACCAATCCAATGCATCGATGCATGATATTATATTTTTTGCTTCTGCAACGATTAGGGGATGTGTTGCAGAACGATATACTGACTTGCCTCCCTTCGGCCGCATTACCGGCATCAGGTTCAGTGGGTATAATCTCAGCCCGTGT
>JANPES010000103.1:0-2188 GCA_031423035.1 Cyclobacteriaceae bacterium
GTACCCAAGCCATTCAGAAAGCCAAGGAATTGCGATTGATTCCATAGTTCTTTTGGGTGAATTAGTTAATTTTTCAGGAAATCATCCTTTTGGGTGAAGGACCTGACTCGCGGAAATGGTTGGTTTGGGCCAACAAAAAAAAGAACTATGAAACGAATCGTACTCATTTACGGGCTCATTGCCGGCGCCATCGTGGGGGCCATGATGCTCATCACCATGCCCATGTACAAATCGGGCACACTCAACTTTGACAATGGTGAACTTGTCGGCTACTCGACCATGGTCATCGCCCTGTCCCTGGTCTTCTTCGGCATCAAAAGTTTCCGTGACACGCACCTCAACGGGGTTATTTCCTTCGGCAAGGCAATTCAGGTGGGTCTCCTGATTACATTGGTTGCATCCGTGATGTATGCGCTATCCTGGGAGGTATCATACAGCCAGATGGGCGAAGAGTTTATTCAGAAAATGACAGCGCATTCTTTTGAAAAGATGAAAGCGGAAGGAGCCACCGAAGCTGAACTGGCCGAGAAGAAAGAAGAATGGGCTGACTTTGCCGAGATGTACAAGAATCCAATTATCCGTTTCGGATTTTCAATCATGGAGATCTCCTGGGTGGGTGTGGTGATCACCCTGGTGAGCGCCGGATTGCTTCGAAAAAAGGAATTTCTCCCAACATCAAACATATCAACATCATGAAGCGCGTGACCGGAATTGGTGGGCTATTCTTCAAGACAGAAGATCCCAAGAAAATCAAGGAATGGTATGGAAAGCATTTGGGATTTGATGTAACCGAATGGGGATGCTCATTCAAATGGAGTGAGTTGAATAATCCAGGTGCCGAGGCGCCGGCCCGCACGGAATGGAGCCCGTTCAAGAGCGACACCACTTATTTCCAGCCCAGCGAAAAACAATTCATGTTTAACTATCGTGTGGAAAACCTGGTGGAATTACTGAAAGTGCTACGTGAGGAAGGCGTCACTATAGTTGGTGAGATGGAAGAATACCCATACGGAAAATTCGGCTGGATATTGGATCCAGAAGGAAACAAGATTGAATTGTGGGAACCAATTGACGGAGGGTTTTGATTCGTTGTTCGTTGGTCGTGGATTTGGATTCTTGATTCTTGCCTCAGAATCTGCTATCACACTTCGAAGTCAAGAGGTGACCTACGCGGATATCGATCAACGATCAACGAATAACCAACAACGAATACTCACCCCACCCACTGTAAAACAAGGTACCCGATGATGACCACCAACAACCCAATCGCTACCCAGCGGGTAACGCCAAAGGGCCTGGAGAATTCATAGCCACAAATCGGACACGCCTCGCTCTTTTCGTCGATGTCCATGGCACAAGATGGGCACTCTTTCTTTTTCACAGCCGACAGTTACTTCTTTTTGATTTTCTCCAGGCCTTGCGGCGGCATGGTCATGAGTACCGACATCAAGTCGACCCCATACCACAGGTTGCCGATCCGGACGTTCTCGTCTTCGGCATGCTGATTGTTGTCGTGGTTGACCATGTTAACCGATATCCCCGGTTTCTTCAGTCCATCGAAGATCAACGTGAAGATGCCGTTGGAGCCCCCTTCGCTGGGCTGCAAAACTAGTTTGTCTCCTGTGAATGAACGAACAGCTTCAATCACCGGAAGAACGGCTGGGTGATCCATAGGCACCTTGGCCGCAGGGAACCCGAATTTTTCGCGCGTGACCTTGACGACCTTGGGATATTTCATCCTGGTTTCATGGTCAGGATCCGAGTACACAATATGCCAACCTTGTTTGCGGATATGTGCCTCGACCAGGTCAAGCATTTTTTCAGGATCATTGCCTTTCACCAGCCTTAGACTGAGCGCGGCAATCGCTGAGTTTGGGATAACATTGCGGGCCAGCGAACCAACATTTCCTGCATACAGCCCTTTCACCGTCAGGGAGGGCAACAAAAGCCGCTCAAACAAGGGTTCGCCATTTCCTTCAGTAAAATTTAATTCCAGATCCTCTTTCAGCACCGGTTCGATGTTGGGTACTTTTTTGAGTTGCTCTCGTTCGAAAGCAGAAATCGGTTCAACTGAATCAAAATATCCCTCGATAACAACATTGCCCTTGGCATCTTTCATGGAGGAAAGGAGTTGTGACAGCATGAACCCCGGGTCGGGCGCGTAGTTGCCGTAATGCCCACTGTGAAG
>JANPES010000104.1:0-2355 GCA_031423035.1 Cyclobacteriaceae bacterium
GTGGCTGAAGTATCGCGGGCACCTGGACAACATCTCAAATAATTTACTGATCGGCGCGACGAATTTCTTCAATGAGAAGATCAACAGCGTGAAGAACGGACTTAGCGGCCAGTACGATGAAGTGCCAAAGGTGCAGCGTGCCTACAAGGCCGCTGGCGCTGGATCTATCGTGGTGGGTGACGAGAACTACGGTGAAGGTTCTTCCCGCGAGCATGCAGCCATGGAGCCCCGGCACCTGGGCGTACGCGTAATCCTGGTGAAGTCATTTGCCCGGATTCACGAGACCAACCTCAAGAAGCAGGGCATGCTTGGAATCACGTTTGCCAACAAAGAAGACTACAATAAAATCAAAGAGGACGATACGTTTGACTTTACCGATCTCATGTCCTTTGCGCCGGAGCGGCAATTGACAATTGTAATCAATCACAAAGATGGCACAAAGGATACCATCAAGGCTAACCATACGTACAACACCAACCAAATCGACTGGTTCAAGGCCGGGTCGGCGCTCAATCAGATTGGTACCAAGGCAGCTGCGCGTAAGACAGCAGCAGCAAAGGGCAAGAAGAAACCTGCTAAGAAAGCGGTAAAGAAGGTAACAAAGCCCAAGGCCAAAAAAGCTGTTGCAAAAAAGAAGACGGCAAAGAAAGCAGTCAAGAAAGTTGCAAAGAAAAAAAGGAGACGGTAGGCAAAAGAAACACAATGCAACAAGAGTCACCCATTTGGGTGGCTCTTTTTCTATGCAGCTGCCTTTTTGGAATCATGCAGCTTAACAAGTTCAGCGGTAACTTCATATTCACAGTACGGTTGCTTTCCTCTAGAGGCAATATCCAGAGCTCGAGGCATGAGTCATTTTGCACCTAAACTTTGATGGACGCGCCTCCCCTCCCGAACAATTATTTCCACAATCTGGTCAATGTCTTTCGCCGATGTCCTAAAATTAACGATACACCCCCGAAGACAATATTTATCTGCAACCACTGCATTTGACAGAAATGCTTCTCCTCCTTTTTGCAGTTCATTGAGCAACCCCTCATTCAACGTATTCAGGTAAGTTGAATTAGTCGCATGACCCAATGGAACATACCGAAGGGTTGTGATACTCAGGCTCTGCGTTAAGGCTTCCAACTCGGGGTGACTGTTAGCTCCAGCAAACAACCGCTTTGACATGGCAATGTCCTCGCTGATCATTTCCACATACCCCCGCTTGCCCACATGCTGCAGCGCCATCCACACTTTTAATGCCCTAAATCCTCTGGAATTCTGAAAGCCATATTCATAAAAATTCAATGATGGCTCGTCATCACTCTTGGTGAAGTTATAATACGCAGGATGTGAACTGTAGGTGTCAATCAAGTGTTGCGGATTTTTTACCAGTGTGCACCCGGCTTCCAATGGAACATAAAGCCACTTGTGCGGGTCCAGTGCTATCGAGTCTGCTTCCCGAATACCGTCAAACATTCTTTTACAATCTGGAAGTACCGCAGCAGGAATTCCATAGGCTCCATCGACATGAAACCAAAGGTCATGGGCTTTGCAAAGAGTCGAAATCGCCTGAAGATCATCCACGGCGCCCGTACTCACATCGCCGGCCGTTCCGACTACCAAAAATGGTTTCTTCCCATCTCGCAAGTCTTCTTCAATCGTCCGGGCCAATACCCCCATATCCATTCGATTGCTGGCATCCGTGGATATCCACCGAATAGCATCAGAACCGTGACCAAATAGAACGGCCGCTTTCTCGATCCAGGTGTGCGTCGCCTTGGAGCAATAAAACACCATTTTACCAAACTCGCTTGAGAGCCCATTCACCTTCAGGTCTTTCGGTGCCTTCGCTGTTCGTGCAGCGAGGAAACCTGTGAAATTGGCCATATTGCCACCGCTCACCAATATTCCACCACACCCTGGATCAACACCAATAAATTCGGCGAGCCATTTCAGGGTTTGCCGTTCAATAGCATTCGCCATGGGGCTGAGGACATTCGCTCCGCAGTTTGGATTAACTGCGGCCACGAGCATATCCGATAATATGCCTATGGGCGCCGGTGATCCAGTGATGTATCCCATAAATTTGGGGTGCCCGTTGAGGAGCGAGTGACTTAACAAGAGATCCGTAGCTTTTGTAAAGAGCTCAGTAGGATCAGTCCCTTTCTCAGGCAACCCAGCGTTTCCAAGCAATCGCTGAATTTGTCCCGGTGTTTCCCCCGTGGTAATACGTTTTTTTTCAATCGAATCAAGAAACTCAGCAAGGGTGTCAATGAGTTGGTAGCCCATTTGCTTAAACGCATCCTTGTCAATGTCGAGAGGAGATTTCCGGTTCATATTCATTGTGTCAGGCTTCAAAAAGTCCCTTTG
>JANPES010000105.1:0-1959 GCA_031423035.1 Cyclobacteriaceae bacterium
TCGAAAGCCCGGAAATATTGATACTGATACTGTTATCCTGGAGTAAGAATTTCATTCTTTATTGCAACCTATCGACTTCCAGTCGATAGTGGTTTAGTTGCATTTATGCTGGGTGTGGTGCCCTTGCTTACTGCCTCAGGCGCGGGTGCCGAGGCTCGGAAAGTAATGGGCATAGCTGTATTCAGTGGGACCTTGGTGGCAACCATTATCGGTGTAATTATTGTGCCTGCCTTGTATGTCTTTATTGAGAGCATTGGCAAGAAGAAATTGCCCCCCGGGCAGGCAGGTAAATTCCAAGCCTCTGTTTCACCTTCTGAACCGGCTCATTGATATGAAGAAGCTATTTTTCATCGCCTTTATTCTTTTGATAGTTGCCGGATGCGCAGTAGGGCCGAAATATTCACGGCCCGACACAAAGAAACCGGTTGGCTATACGCCAGCTCCAACAAAATCTGATTCCATCGCGAATCTGAAATGGTGGGACGTGTATCAGGACAGCGCCTTGCAGAAGTTGATCCGGATAGCCGTCGATTCAAATCTCGATTTAAGTATCGCTATCGCCCGTGTGGATGAGGCGAAAGCTGTGCTGGGGTATAACCAGGCAAATATGTTTCCCTTCCTGGATTATAGTATTCGCGGTCGTGCTTCGGATTTCAGTAATAGTGCCGAACAGTCAGGCGTGGCCTTTTCACAAAATTCAGTAGCGGCCCTGGGAAACGTTTCCTGGGAGATTGATGTATGGGGTAAGCTGCGCCATGCCAATCGCGCGGCCTATGCCGACCTGGTTGCTACGGACGAAGTGAGAAAATCGGTGTACATCAGCATGGTAGCGCAAATCGCCGAATTGTATTTTCAGCTGCGTGGATTGGATGAGCGCATGGAGATTACACGAAGGACCTATCAAACGCGGATGGAGTATTTGCGCATTATTATTCTGCGTTTTGAGAAGGGCAATGTTCCGGAGTTGGACAAACTGCAGGCCGAGCAGATCGCAGCAGATGCGCAGTCACAGTTGTTTAGCCTGGAACGCGCCATCATTATCACGGAAAATGCACTCAATGTCTTGTTGGGTCAGACCTATGCTCCCGTAACACGTGGTTTACGAAACGATGAGCAACTGTTGCCATTGGATATTCCCAGTGGACTGCCATCCGAACTCCTGGAAAGGAGACCTGACATTCGCGGAGCGGAGCAGCAATTAATTGCTCAAACCGAACGTGTTGGCATTGCCGTAGCATTGAAGTTCCCTTCGTTAAGTCTCACCGGCTTTTTGGGTGTGGCCAATCCGGAAATTTCTAATCTATTCACAGCAGATGCATTTCTGGGTTCTGTTACAGGACAACTAACCGGACCGATCTTCCGCTTTAACCAAAACAATCGCCGGGTTGAAGCCGAGCGCGCGAAAACCAGGCAGGCAGGGTATCAGTATGAAAAGACAGTGCTTACCGCATTTGCCGAAGTAGAAAATACGCTGGCGGAAGTCAGGACCTATCGCAATGAGTTTGGTGCCCGTCAGACACAGGTGGCTGCAACCGCAAAGTCATTGACGCTTTCCAAAGCATTGTATGACAACGGTTATACTTCCTTTCTGCAAGTATTGGATACCGAACGCGAACTGTACAACTCACAGTTTCAAAAGTCAATCGCACTGCAAAATCAGCTGATCTCCACGGTTCGTCTTTACAAGGCGTTAGGGGGCGGGTGGTGAGCGAAATCTGATTCATCATAGTTTTACGCATTAAGTCCTACTTCCTCAGGTTTTCCACCTTCTTCAACATATCACCCTCGGGGCTGGGAACGAGGAGAGGGGTGTCCAACACCATAAGGTGTAGGACACCCCAAGGTTGGGCCCAGTTCCCCCAGCCGACCTAACCTTATATGTATCAGTAGGGTATGAGCGTGGCAAGCCGAATTAGTCGATCTCAGGCTTGTAACACTTTGCCCTTGGCAACCGGTGAC
>JANPES010000106.1:0-2199 GCA_031423035.1 Cyclobacteriaceae bacterium
ACCGCATAAGCATGGCAGGGAAATATTCGGATCCCTGGTTCCTTTTGGGCAGGTCTGGAGAACGGGCGCCAATGAGGCGACAGAGCTCACCCTCTCCAGAGATATTAAGATTAATGGATTGGACTTGAAGGCAGGGACATACAGCCTCTTCACGATTCCTGGCAAAGAGGCATGGACTATACTTATCAACGCTGATCTTGGATTGTGGGGTGCATACAATTACAATTCCAAATTGGATATTCTGAAATTCGAGGTTCCTGTTACACCAGCTACTGACTTTATCTATGAGTCCTTTACGATACTGATTGATCCTAGAAACTCGAAGGCCGATTTGATTTTGGCCTGGGACAAAACTAAAATAATCGTACCCCTCCAATTCCAAGACCCTACCCCATGAGAATTGTGATTTTCTTTCTTTTTGTCGGAAGTTCTTCCCTGTCCGTTGGTCAGGATCTCGCCGAACTGGATCGCAGGAAGGGATTCAAGGATATTAGACTGGGAACGCGTATTGACAGCCTTAAAGGGGCTGAGTTCAAGAAAGACATCCTTGAGAAAAATGAATTTCCGGCCAAACTATATGGTGTTGAGAAGCCGGAATATGAGCAAATCGGTGAGGTGAAAGTCAGGAAGGTGGAGGTCAAAACCTATAAGAACGAGATCTATGAGATCGTCGTGATAACGCACAAAGATACCCGACTCATGAAAGGTATGCAGAAATCCTTTGGCAAACCGCTCTATATTCTTCCCACAGACACTTACAACTGGAAAACAGATAGTCTCAGCCTAACCTTCAAGGATCATTCAAAAAACGAACTGCGTCTCACCTACCGCTACTACCCGGTATTGAAGAAAATGCAGATTGACAAGGGCAAGAAAATCGATCAGATTGCCGAAGATTTTTGAGCGTCGGACGAATTACCCCTTGTAGGTAATGCGATAGATGACGCCAGCCCGATCGTCACTGACGAGCATGGAGCCATCAGATAGGATAAGCACATCCACTGGACGACCCCACGCTTTCTGCTCTTGCTCGTTGAGCCAGCCTGTTGCAAATGGTTCATAGGCGGTTACCTGGTTATCCTGAATCGTCGCCATGCTAAGCCGGAACCCTGCTTTTTTGCTCCTGTCCCAGGATCCATGCTCAGCGATAAAAAAGTTCCCTTTATAATTGGCCGGGAACATGGTTCCCGAATAGAATTTAAGACCTAACGGTGCCACATGGGCGCCAAGATTCTTGGCAGGTGGTGTAAAGTCAGTGCAGGGTCTCTTTTTTCCAAATTCAGGATCCGGTATGGTCCCGCCATGGCAATAGGGATACCCGAAGTGCATGCCCGCCCTGGTTGCCTTATTCAATTCACAAGGCGGAAGATCGTCACCCATGCTGTCACGGCCATTGTCTGTAAACCACATTTCATTGGTTTCCGGATGCCAGGTGAATCCCACTGTATTGCGGACCCCATTGGCAAAAACTTCCATGCCGGAACCATCCGGGTTCATCCGGGTAATGCTCGCGTAAACTGAAGATGCCGGCTCACATATATTGCATGGAGCTCCAACCGGTACGTACAATTTCCCATCAGGCCCAAAAGCAATATACTTCCATCCATGATGTGCCTCGGTCGGATACCTGTTGTAAATCACAGTTGGCTTTCCCGGATTGCCTAAATGCGATTCAATGTTCTCCCATTTTAGAATCGTGCTTGTTGCGGCCACATAGAGTGCCCCCTCACGGAATGCTACGCCATTGGGCATATTCAGGCCCGTGGCCAATATCCACTTCTTATCGGCAATGTTATCACCGTCCGTATCCTGGAGCGCATATACTTTATCTTCGCCTTTGTTGCCTACGAAGATCGTTCCCCCTGTACCAATGGCCATAGAGCGAGCATCATCCACTTCTGCAAAGATTGAAATTGAAAAGCCAGCTGGCATTTTGATTGTGTTCAACGGCAGCTTGGCGCTGGCATCCGTAATGGCCGCCACCCAGCCCTCCTCCTTGGGAGCATGGGCAGTTTGCCTTGGCGCCTGGTTACAGCACAGTGTAACCACCAGCAAAAGGGGTATGATTTTAGCTTTATTCATAAGGGAGCAATATTGATAATTTCAAAGCTCAAGTTAGTTCTCCCAGGGCCAAGGTTAAGGAGTGTTACCCTTTTTTGCAGCCCGAAATAGTATCTTTGTGACATTTTTTTAGAAAGC
>JANPES010000107.1:0-7616 GCA_031423035.1 Cyclobacteriaceae bacterium
AGGGGTGTATCCTGAACGAGAAGATCCGATCCATCTCCCTCCCCCCAGATGATTCGTTCGGCTGCTGTGGGTTTTAGCTTGCGGTGCTTTTGAATCAAGCGACCTTCCGGAGAAAAGTAGAGGAGCGTGCAATACAACGTATCGCTGACTGTATCCTTTTCAGTAACGCCAATAGCGATATAAGCTTTTGATTCCTTCGCCCACTTAGCCAGCTGAGCCGTTTCCTTTCCGGGGACTTCAATTGCATTCTCCCAGTATCGAAGAAACATCTCCCTGCCATCCGGTGTTCTGCCGCCCACTGTCGTGCCAAAGATTAGTCCGCGCGGATAACCAGGAATGATAACTTCCGGAAAAAGAATTAGCCTGGCCTTTTGTTTGGCGGCTGACCGAATGAGTTGTCCAATTTTTTGGAGCGTCTTCTCTTTATCAAAGAAAACGGGAGCGCATTGAACGACCGAAGCGAGAAAGTGTGACATCGATCGAAGGTAGGAAATTGAGCACGAAAATCAATACGCTCTTTCGATTGTTCCGGATCCGTAAATCTTCTTACTGAGGGTTTTGGTATTGCCTTTCAGTTTTACATTTCCTGATCCATGAATGAACGCATCTGCAGTTGTTGAAACGTTGAGCTCCGCGCTTCCACTGCCGCTCAATTTTATTTTAGCGGATTCCAGGGGGCACTCAAAACCTTTGATGCTGCCGCTACCACTCACAACAGCATCCAGCGCGGTGGCATAGCCGCGAAGGGTAAGACTGCCAGAACCACTTAATTCCGCGGCGACCGCATTGCCCTTTATGTCTACATCCATACTCCCGCTACCGGAGACGCCTAGCACCAGTTGGTCCGATGAAATGGAATTCTCGGAAACAATCTTCCCGGCCCCATTCACCTGAAGCTCGGTGACAGTTTTCATGCTGATGGAAACTTTCATGGTCGGATTCAGTTTGATGTCATCAATCTTGGACCAGATGCTCTTGTTGGTGGTTTCAGGCTTTCGCTCAATGTTAATCATCAGGATTCCATTCTCAACCTTGAATTCGGTTAGCTCAAAAACCTCCGTCAACGCCTCTACAACAACCTCCTGCCGATTGGTTTGTTTGAGTATGACTGTGTAATTGGAATTGACATAAATGGCCTTGAATTCGGGTACTTCGAGTGTTTTTTTGGTGGTTTGTGCGAAAGCAATAGATGCGGCAGAAAGCAACAACAGAGAAATGACAATTAAAGTAAGCAGCAAATTGATCTTTCTCATATGCAGTGTCTTTAAGTATACTGGTTGTAGGTGCTGGTTAACGCTTTTGTAATCAGTGCGTTAATCTACGAACTGCAATTGGTCAAATGCAACAGTAAGTTGCTATTTATGAGGCTAACGGTTGGGTTTTCGAAAGATCAATCGGTAAACGACAATAAAAATCGCCAAACCGATTGCCAGAACAATTCCGACTTCCGGGGTTACCAAGGAGGTGCCATGCATGGGGTATGGGTTGTCGCGTGTGTGATTAAAACCTAATTCTTACCTGAAATTTAGCATCATTTCTTGTATTCCCCGTGATTTCTTCTCCTCCTGATCCAAGGGCAGTTTGATTGTCGTAGCGGACCCTTGACCAACGGAACCAAAGATCAAGCTGTCGGGAGATGGAATAATGGAATAGGATGTAATTCGCAACACCAGCACCGTCATAGGCAGGCAACGACGAGGAAAGCCAAACATCCCGTTCATAGAGGTACTGCCTGTTTTCATAGTCATCAGAGTCAAAAAGTGAGTACCGTAGCGACAAGGACCAGCGGGGTCTCTTGAAGGTAATATCCTGAAAAATGGCAAGGCCCCGCGTTGTGCTTCTGCCTAATTCATACATGCTTCCCTGTACCCGGGTTTTAAAGGTCAGGTTAGTTGCAGAGGAGAAGTCACAACTTACCCATACATTTCGCTTAACGCCTGAACTGGTCCTATACAATACCGTATCTCCGGACAGGTTCCTGATTTTTGTTTCTTCCCGGGCTTGTATGAAAATGGTTACAGCACGGGAAGGGCTGTAGCTGAAACGAAGCATCCATTCTGATCCTTCCGAGGGCTTGTACATGCGGAACCTTAACCAGGGAAATTGAAACATGTCTAGATAGCCGGATATGGAAGTTCTCCTGTTGAAAGAATACTTCACACCCCAATAAATCCCTCTTTCATTCTGGGGAGATGAACTTTCAGCAAAGGCATTGGCGTATTCAGCGAAATAGTTGGAACCCAAATCCCTAATGAGCCAAGACATTTCCAACTTGCTTGTCAGGTTGCCGAGTATTCCCGCTGTTGCAGACAGGCCGTTGTTCACCGTTTGCGCAACCTCGCTGAAGAAAGTAACATTGGCCCAGGTGTAGTTGAAATAGCCGCCAGCATTGAAATACGTTGTGCCCTGAAACCTGAATTGATTGTAAGGCATGGCGCGCGGAGCGATAGTTGCACTAAATGCCTTCTGAAAAAAAATAAGGCCGGCGTCGATCTTCCTGTTGCGGAGCTGAAGGATCATGCCTGCATCACGGTCTCCAGCCTGGCCCCGGGAATGAATTTCTTGTGTTGTTCGGTGGAACCCGGAGCTTAACAAGGAGGTTACTTGATGTCTGTTGGTGTCAAGTGTGGCATCCCTGTTTTTGTAAGAAAAGAACACATGAATTCTGATCTGTCCAGATAGCCTAATCGTTGTTGCAATACCGCGAAAATGACGGCTTTCGCCAGCAGCTGTATAGGGAAGGAAGCCCAAGTTGCTCCGGCGTATTCCGGTGATGGCCTCCGCGGTCTTCCCCAATCCAAATGCACTCCCAAGTTGAAGTCCCTGTCCGAACTGGCATTGAAAATCACCGAGGATCAGGTTGTCCAGGCGGCCCTTCTTTATGAGCTGGAGATGTCCCGAAAGAAAATCAAAACCAAATTGCTGTGTTGATGGACTCCAGGTAAGCGGTTCGCCAGCATCCTTCTCGGCGGTAATGCCAAGACTGAAGTCGTTTGGGCGAGAGGTTCTAAATCGCAAGTAATACTTATCGGGCGACCCTTTGTATTGGTAGGTTGAACCTGGTGCTTCCGTATACCCTTTTTTCGTCTCAAGTGTTCGTTCGTACCGCAGCACAAGGTAGGCGTTGTTTTCCTTAACCATTCGCGACACCAGACTTTTCCCAAGCTGATAAGTGGGGTCATACACAGTGGCAAATGGCAATATTCTCCGCACGGTTGCCGGGCTCCAATGAGGAATGGATTGGAGCTCCAGCGTGCTTAGGAAAGGCCCAAGCTTTGCACGATAATCAAGGAAGTCATTTAGCTCAGCTTCATTCAGGATCATCCCCGCGCGCAGCTGCTCCGGGGTAACCGTGTTCAGGTCAATCGGATTGGCGAGCAGATGAGCCAGTGTCTCATAAAGTTCCTCATAGCTCACGTCTTCATCTGCTGTGGCAAGAAGTTCATCGGCGAGTTGGTCAAGAATGACTTGTTGATCCTCTTTGAGTTGGGAGAATCCACTTCCGGCGAGGAACATCAGGGCACATAATATAAATATCTTCATTTGTTTCGAGGAATTGCCAATCGATATGCCACCGATGCCTGATGGGCAAAGCCCAGGGTGTAGCTTATACTGCTGCAGTAATCATAATTGGCTCGCCGTGTGCGGGCACCAAGCCCAACGAATAGAACTACAGGGTTCATGTTGAATCCACTTCTGAAGAGGAGTTTTTTTGCGATACCATATTCTACACAACCCTTGAAGCGGAGAGGGGAGCCTAACTTTTTTTCGACTTCCAACGCCAGCGTAATCCGGTTATCGTCCTGGTATGCAATGGCAGCAACCAGAGAAACCGGCAGCACCTCATCTGCTTCGATGCTGGATTGCGTGACATTGAAAATTCCCGCGCCCACATAGACTTTCGGGGTGATTTGGGTAAGCCCACCGAAATCAATTGTAATTGCATTTTTCGTCTCAAAACCAGCTGCCCGGTACTGAACGATGTTTGCTTTAATACCCAACGAGGTCGCACCGATTCGGTTGCTGAATGCTAAACTGAGGATTTGCTCGCTGTAGATATCATCTCCAAACCGGAAAACTCCACCTGCGAAGGTCCCGATGGCGGTTGGCCATACAACGGCAGCCGCAGTGCGGTTGGCCCCGGGAAGGTCAGCAACAACCTCGTAGGCGAAGAATACTGCTGGGGCTTCAAGGCGTCCAATGGCTCCGATGTTGTTGAAGAATGACGCCTCGTCGAATACCGTGAAGCTGGCATATCCCATCCCGGCGTGCCGGGCCCCTACGCGTGTGTCAACACTTTGTGCCGGAGCGTTAATAGCACCAACCAGGACAAGGGCAAAAACGAGTATATTCATAGACGACGATTTGGAATTAAGTTTACGTCAAGATTTGAAGCAAGCTGAGGCATGATGCAGTATGTTTTCCTGATGGTCTTTTCTATGTTAACCTGTTTCGCGCGCGCACAGCCCCGAGACACAGTCGACTATTATTTGGATGGCACCATTCGCGGGAAGGGGCTTGTTTCTCGCGGCAAAAAGGAGGGGCTTTGGACATACTACTATCCGAGCGGACAGGTCAGTGCAACGGAACCATATCTCGCTGGTCGTCTTGATGGGCAGGTTACATACTACTTTCCCAAGGGTACACTACTTGGAAAGGAGACTTGGGTCAAGGGAGCGTTGCAGGATTCTGCGTGGTACTATTCTCCTGGTGGAGCCATGGAGCGCAAAGGGAGGTATAGGGATAGTCGCTATGATGGACGATGGCTGTATTTTTTTCCCGACGGTCGATTAGAACGGCACGTGAGCTACGCGGATGGGCTGCCCGAAGGAGAGACTAGCGTATTCCTCGAAGGAGGTGTCCTGGCTCAGTCAGGATATTACAAGGGGGGATTGGAAGACAGCGTCTGGAGATTTTACAACAAATCAGGCAAGATTGAGTTTGAGGGATCGTATCAAAAAGGTAAACGTATTGGCACCTGGTATACATTTACAAAACGTGGTGTGCGAAAGGTCTGGAACTATGACCCGGACTAGAATTCCTTTCTTGCGTTGAGGAAGAATCCGCCTTTCTGATCTTGGGTAAAAGTGTACTCTATTCGAAAGACCAGGTCGTAAACGGTAACGATATCAACACCCGCTCCGGCACCAAGCAACATGCGGTTTGACAAGCGTGTATTGAGGTCCTTTTCCTGGTAGTAGGAATAATTCTGGACGAAACCGAAGTCAGCAAAGGCTTTTAAGTAAATGGCCAGTGGGAAGTAATTGAACTGCTCCAGCGGCATTTTCCCAAGTGTCCAACTTCGCCCGAAAATCTTCCTTTTGAAAGTTGTCTTGTTGAGTGCAAAGGCAGGCCCTTCAACAACGTAGTTCTCAAAGCCCCGGATAATCAGGTTTCGATACCCCAAGGCATCAAAATTGGAATACGGTTGACTTTTCGGCGTGCTCCAGAAAACGGAGGAGAAATTGGAGAAATTGTAAGTTTTGCCAACGGGCACATGGAAAGCATAGGTCAGGTTAACTTCAAGTTGATTGACGTCTTCGTTCGGAAAAATGCCGCTCTTGCTAATGTACCCGGTGAACTGGTAGCCTTTGAGCGGATACATAACCACATCACGATGCTCAGAAACAAAATAGTAGGACACCAGCGAAAAGCGTTGAGATTCCTTGTTCCCGTTAAAGTATATGGGATTTAATAGCAGCACGGTATCAATTACGGTCGATGAACGATAATTGTATGTGAAGGAATGTGTTTCAAAGAAAGTCTTTCGAAAGGTATAGGAAATGCTGCCACCTAACGCCTCGCGCACCACCTGATCCTCGCGGATAAATTCCAGCCGGTGGTCAACTGTCTGATAGGCCAGGTTCCGTGGCGCGCCGAAATCAAAATTAAAGGTGAGTCCGTGTTTTTGGTTTCTGCCCAGGTTGGGAATTCGATATTGCAAGTCGAACTTCCGGTAGAATCCAAATTGTGCGGTAAATCGCAGTGACTCATTCCGCCCTCGGAAGTTATTCTTGTAAACACGGACACCGTAGTTGATGCGGGTGAGATCGTGGTTGTAGTTGTTCCACCATTCATTAAAGTTTCGGTCGGAAAGCTCAAAGATGGGAACCGGAAAAATATACCATCGCTCAGTTAGTTCCACCAATAGATCTATGTGGTTGTTAGGGAGGTGCAGTGCCCTGACGGAAACGGTGTTAAAGAGCCGGAGATTGTAGAGTTTGTTCTGGTCCCACAAGAGGGTACTTGAAAGCGCCCTTGCGCTAACGGTATCACCAGGTTTGAGTGAAAGCTCGCGCTCGATAATGCGCTGACGTGTGACTTTGTTTCCGATGATCAGGACCCGGTCAACTAACAAAGTACGATCACTCGCAGAATCCGTGAGCATTTCACTGGAATCTGCTGGAATCGTATCCTGTAGCTGCTGCACCTCCGGGTCTGGACTGGTCACCAAAATGATTCCGACTATCCAAGCCAGCATGCCCATTCATATTGAATTGTCGAAATACTGAAACAAGTCGCCGTAGCCAATCGATCAAGCGGTTGACTGAGGTACCCGGTACGACCTGACCAAAATAACAACACCCACGATGATCAATGGGATACTCAGAATTTGCCCCATGTTAATGGGTAAATCGTTCTCAAAGGAAACCTGATTCACTTTCATAAATTCATACGCAAAGCGCAGGCCCCAAAGAATAATCATGAAAAGGCCGAATATCCGGCCTTCGGGGAGATTGATCTTGTACTTGTTCCAGATAGCAAACAGCAGTGCGAAGAGCAGAATGCAGGATAAGGCTTCGTAGAGCTGTGCCGGATGACGGCGGATACCATTAGTGTTTATCCTTGCAAGAACCTGATTCGTCTTTTCATCGAGAAGTACCTCAAAATCAAGGCCCATACCGGTTGGACGTTCAACGGACTCCGGCGAATAGAATAGCCTTTCCTGAACCTCGCCATCCACGAAGAACTTGACTTCCGATTCCGGAAATCCCGGCTTGAAGAGCATCAGGATCTGGATAGGCATTTTTCCTGGAATCGTATCCGGCGCGGATGGATTTCTCTTGATAACAACAGCTTCAACGGGGTTGTTGGATCGGGTTTGATCACCCATCAAAGTATTTTTCGCCTGACTCGCAAAGACGATTCCTGTGGGAGCCCAGGTTGGTTTGCCCAGTATTTCCGAATTGAAATAGTTTCCGAAACGAATGAGGGCTGCAGTCAGGGCGACCAGTATGACGATCCGGTCAAGAACCTGAAGGTAGTTCTGATTGGGTTTCTTCTTTCGTGAGTAAAGCCATAGCGCAAAGAGAATTCCAATTGCCCCGCCGTGGCTGGCAAGCCCCTGTAACCCCGTGAATCGGAATTCAGGCGTAAATTCAAACGGCATCAGGATACTGATCGGGTTTTGCCAAATCAGCTCCGGCTGATAGAAGATCACGTGGCCGAGGCGTGCGCCAAGGATGGTTGCAACAATCATGTAAATGGTCAGCGTCTCCACGTCAGCTTCAGGTTTCCCTTCTTTCCGGTGGATGTAGTACAACAATTGTTGACTGATGAGGAAGCCCAAAGCAAAGAGGATCCCGTACCAACGGAGGGATAGCACACCAAGGGGC
>JANPES010000108.1:0-6336 GCA_031423035.1 Cyclobacteriaceae bacterium
CAATACAATGCCTGGCAAACGATGCAGCGCTCCCATGCTATCGCGAATGGCGTTTATGTTGTCTCTGTCAACCGGGTAGGCATGGAAGGCAACATGAAGTTTTGGGGAGGTTCGTTCATTTCAAATCCATTTGGGACGCTCATGTACAAGGCCTCACACGAAGAAGAGACGGTTCATGTCGAAGAACTTGATATGGAAAAGAGTGACCGATACCGAACGCATTGGCCCTTCCTGCGCGACCGTCGAATCGACTCTTACCAACCCATCACGAGCCGGTATCTTGACGAAGACTAGTCCATCTCCCCGCCTACTCTTATGACACCAACACCGCGCGAGCTTGGCTACCGCTTTCCTGCGGAATTTGAAAAACACGACTCGACCTGGCTGAGCTGGCCGCACAAGGAAGCGTCCTGGCCGGGCAAGATCGAATTAATCTATCCCGCCTATTCAACTTTTGTGAAAGTTCTTTCTCAATCTGAAAGGGTAAACATAAATGTCGCCGATGCGGCGATGAAAGCCTCAGCCGCCAGTCATCTTCAAAAGGCATCCGTCGATTTGTCACGGGTAACCTTTCACTTCAATCCGACCAATGACGCCTGGTGCCGGGATCACGGTCCGGCCTTCCTGGTTCATCGCACCGAAAAGAAAAAAGCCATTGTCGATTGGGACTACAATGCATGGGGTGGCAAATACCCTCCACACGATCTGGATGATATCATTCCTACACGCATAGGAAAAACCCTGGGTCTTCCCATATTCTATCCAGGAATTGTAATGGAAGGAGGCTCCGTTGACTTTAATGGTGACGGAACTTTACTGACCACCACTGCCTGCCTGCGTAACAAAAACCGAAACCCTCAGCTCTCAAAATCACAGATAGAGCAATACCTCATCGACTATTATGGCGTTGATCAAATCCTTTGGCTGCATGACGGGATTATTGGTGATGACACCGATGGGCACATTGACGACATCACCCGCTTCGTAAACCGGAATACAGTAGTCACGGTCGTCGAACCGAACAAGGCCGATGAAAACCATGCACTACTTGAGGAGAACCTCACGCTATTAAAATCCATGCGTCTTTCTGACGGGCAACCCCTGAACATTGTAGAACTGCCCATGCCTGACCCGATTGAATACGAAGGCCAGCGCCTGCCGGCCTCATATGGAAATTTCTACATCAGCAACGGACACGTAATTGTTCCGACATTTCGATGTGGGAAAGACCGCGAAGCAATCGCAATTCTCCAAACACAATTCCCTACCCGCGAAGTAGTGGGTATTGACTCTGTCGATATTATTTGGGGATTGGGAAGTTTTCACTGCCTAAGTCAACAAGAGCCGGCTCCTTGACTTCGCATTTGATCAGGCGAATAACGCCAATCATGATTTGGCTTCAGAAAAAAATGAAAATCAATTATTCCCCAAATCTTCCTTTTCTCCATCGAGGGAGAGTATATACCGTGCCATTGCTTCTGCATCTGCCAGGTTAATATCCAGATGGGCAGTCATGGGGATTTGGCCCCACACACCCGATCCACCCTTCATGATCTTCTCTGCAAGCAATTTGACATTAGCTTTTGTGAACGGATACTTCTTGGCCACTTCAAGGTGGGCAGGACCAATCACTGTATTTACTTTATGGTGGCAGGTGTTGCAGTCATTGCCCTTGACAAGCGATTCCCCCAGCGCAACTTGATCGACTTGGACTCGCCCTGAAGATGGGGTTGCATTTGCGCCATATTCTTCCATGTTGCCTGTCTCCTTTTTCTGTCCGCAGCCAACGAGAAGCACTACAGATAAAAGCCAACCTAAGCTGATCAATCTCATAGATATACCTTACGTTTAGTTTGCGTACGCTGCCTGTTGAGAGCACAAAATCACCAAATTAAGGGAGTATTAAAAGCCCAAGCATCGAGAATCTCCTTACTATATTTGATTGGATCGGTCTACATTTAGGCTCTTAAGTGAAACTGTATGCGAAAACAATTGATATTAATCGGCCTTGTCGCCACATTAGTCCCTACCGGATTGTCTGCTCAGGATGGCCATTACTGGACACAGCAGTATGGAACAAAATCAATGTTGCTCAGCGGATCGGTCATTGGAGGTGTCGATGATCTGGGTGCGGTTTACTACAATCCCGGGCGGCTTGCGGTGATCAAGAATCCAGCATTTTTGTTGAGTGCAAGCGTGTACGAATACAATTCGCTGAGTTCATCCGATGCCTTTGGCACCAAGAAAAGTGTATCCCAGGCGGAGGTACGCGGCGTACCAACCCTGGCCGCGGGTACTTTCAAAATAAGAAGGCTGCCCAATCACTTCTTCGCCTATGCCATCATGAACCGTCAACTCTCTGACCTCAGTACCTCTTTCAAAGATGAAGTTAACAAGGATGTTCTGCCTACGCTTGCAGGAAACGAATGGTTTTCAGGAGAAATGGATATCAACATCAAAGGAAATGAACAGTGGCTCGGATTGACTTGGTCACATCCCGTGAGCAAGAAAATCAGCGTAGGTATTACTACCAACTATGTAACAAATTCTCAAACCAAAGGATCCAACATAGAACTTTCGGCTTTATCAGCCACCAATGAAGTAGCGATCTACCAGTATCGAAGAAGCTTCAACTTCGCAGAGAGTGGTTTACTCTGGAAGGCGGGCGCAGCAGGCACATTTGGAAAATGGGATTTGGGCCTCACCGTAAAGACACCTATGATTCGAATTTCGGGGACAGGCGCTTACAACTACCAGGAATTCTACAGCGCTATACCCGGCTTTAGTACCAAGCCGGAATCCTATACTACAAGCAGTCAGGAGGGCCTTGAAGTCAATACTCAGTCGCCCTGGGCGATTGGATTCGGAGCAACCCGGTCGATTGGGAAAAACAAGTTGCACCTGAGTACCGAATGGTATTCTAGCGTACCAAAATATGTCATCATGACAGCAGTGAATCATGTAAGCCAAAGCAACTCAGCAACCACCCTGGGCTTTTCGCTAACTGATCAAATGAAGAGTGTTTGGAATGCGGGACTTGGTATGGAATTCTATCTGAGTCAACACGTCTCGGGTTTCGCTAGCTTCAGTACGGATTTTTCCTCTGTTAGTAACGACATTACCCGGTTTATCGAGCGCCAAACTGAAGCAGCCAACAGTTCCTGGAAGGCTGACTTTTACAACATTGGGGGTGGGGTCGTACTCGATTTCAAAGGAGCAGACGTGACACTGGGTGTGACGCATACCGGAGCCCGGCAAACCATTCCGAAACTACTCAACTTCCCGGACGGCAGCGGAGGATCAATTTTTGACCCCACCCAAACCACCGAATTACAATGGGACCGTTGGAGGTTTGTATTCAGCTTTTCCTTCCCTTTCCTGGCAGACTACGCCAGGAAACTTGAAGGCGGAGGAGATGAGAAAAAATGATTGGCTAGCGTAATGACGCTGCTATCTCGGAAGGACTGGCCTCCCCACTATACAGCGCTACCAATTTTCCATCAGCTGAGAATACAAAAATCTGAGGAAGGGCAAGGGATCCAAACGTGTTTGCTAACTGCTCCGGCCTAATACGGCCAAACCGGACGTTGGGAAAATCTTCAAAATTCAGCCCATTGGCAAATGAAGCAAATTCCTCCAGCGATTGCGAAGACATCAAAACCAAGCTGCTGGAAGAGAGCAATTCGATATGATCACGGATGTCTTTCAGTTCGCGCTGGCAATGATCACATTCTGAATTGAAGTAGATCAACACCAGGGGCGTACCTTTTCGTAACGAAAATTCTGTTCCATCAATTCCTGTCAAAGCAATCTCCGGTAATTGCGCCAACCGAATTCTCAGCTCCTCCTTTGGCGTTGGCCGCGACACAAAGACATACAGCTGAAGCCCTCCAAAGAGTAGCAAAAAAATAACACTGATGATAATCACGGTTCTTTTCATCGCCTTATCTCAGTCAATATCTGCTGTAAGATAGGCTGCCCCGAAAACACCAGCGCTGTCACCCAAAAACGGGGCTACGATAGGCGTATGGACCGTGCCCTTATTAAAGATATACTTGCCGAGTGCCTGCTTTCCCTCGGTATAAAGTTCCGGGATTCTCCCTACCCCGCCTCCGATCACAATAACATCAGGGTCTATAACATTGACTATCACACTTATCGCCTTCCCAAAGAAACTTGTAAGCCGCTGCATGGTCTTCATGGCATCCTCCTCACTTTTCAAGGCTCGCTGCGTGATTTCCGGGAGGCTAAGTTTTATCCCTGATAGGTCATAATAATATTGCTCCAGTGCAGGCCCCGATATGATCTTCTCCACGCATCCGGACTTCCCGCAGTAGCAGGGACCGCCGGAGTCGTCCAGGTAGTTATGCCCCCACTCGCCTCCGATCCCATGAAGGCCCTGGATTCCTTTTCCATTCACCACTAATCCACCACCGACACCAGTGCCCATAATCACACCAAAGACTACTTGAGCAGCCGGATAGGATTGTTTCACTACACCCAATCGTGTTTCGGCTAACGCAAAACAGTTGGCATCATTCGCCACAGAGACGTCCATTCGTAAAGCCATAGCGAGGTCCTCTTTCAACCGGCGGCCGTTCAAGCACTCCGAATTGCATCCATGCATAGTACGCGTCAATGGATTCAGCGTACCTGGTGTGCCGATCCCGATTCGCTTTGGTCGGGATCCGACCTTTTGCTCCATGGCATCAACAAGTGTTTTCACCTGGTTGACGATGTGATCGTATCCAAGTTCTGCCCCGGTGGGGATTCGATGCCTGAATACTATTTCGTCAATTCCGCCAGGTCCCAGAATTACTCCTTCCACCTTCGTTCCACCCAAGTCGATTCCCCACAAGTAAGATGCCCTATTCATTTTCTGTTGCCTCATTGATGAAGCTTGTTGCATTGCGAATCAGTGCATCGATACCCTCCCGTTCCGAATTCATCCTCGACTGGTCCCATCCGAGGTGATCTGCCATGGCCAGGATGACAATCTCCCGGACCTTTATCAGCCGATGAAGATTGAAATATAGTAATCCCGTTCGGCGAACAAGAAAATCGGCTGCCCTGACAATCATCTCATTGTTCAACCCATACCACAGTTCAGCAAGGGCAAGGGCTATTTCCGGATCGCTTTGGGGATGGCTTTGGGCGTAATCCAGAATGGCATCGGTCTGATGCCCATACAAGTGAACCAGGTAAGTTCCATCGCCTCCTTTCAGGCCAAGCTGCTCGACCCGTTTGGCTACCTCGACCGTATAGGTATGAATTTCTGCAAGGGTTTGCTGGCCGGAACCCGCGAGAAACAAGGTGTCAGTCGTGCAAGGAATACGGGTGCGATCCGAAAGCCTTGAGTCCAGGATCAGGTCAACTACGCGCTCTGCCATCTTCCTGTAGCCGGTGAGCTTACCCCCGGCGATAGAAATCAATCCGGAGTCAGATTCAAAAATCTCGTCCTTTCTTGACAATTCTGATGTGGATTTTCCCTCTTCATGGATCAACGGCCGCAGGCCAGCCCAACTTGACTCAACATCCGCCAAGGTCAAATGCACGGAAGGAAAAGTTTCGTTTACCCCATCTACCAAATACCTGACGTCCGATAGTGTCGTTCGGACTTCGTATTTGTCTCCACTATAATCGGTATCCGTGGTCCCTACATACGTGACACGCCCTCTCGGAATCGCAAAAATCATCCGCCCGTCGGGCACGTCAAAATAGATAGCCTGCCGCACCGCAAGGCGATGGTAGGGCACAACAATGTGGACTCCCTTCGTCAAATGAAGAAATTTGCCTTGCTTGGACTTGTTAACCTCCCGCAAGTCATCTACCCAAGGCCCTGTGGCATTCACGACCACCGCGGCATTGATAATAAAAGGCTGGAGAGTCAATGCATCCACCACCCTCACACCTGCCAACTTGCCCTGAGAATACAAAAAGTCCTCAGCGCGAACGTAGTTAACAAGCTTTGCGCCCACACTGGCCGCACGCTTGGCAATTTCAATGGTCAATCTGGCATCATCCGTGCGGTACTCCGCGTAGAGCGCTCCCCCCTTGATATCATCTTGCTTCAGCAAAGGTTCTTGATCCGTGGTTTGATGCCGCGTCAACATTTTCCGTTGATCTTCTCGTTTAACTCCTGCCAGAAAATCATAGATCTTAAGCCCAACAGATGTAAGCCAGTACCCCAGCCCTCTTTGCTCATATAAAGGAAGCAGCATTTTTTCTGGCACTACAAGATGAGGCGCGAGTCGATGAACAATGGCGCGTTCGCTGCCTACTTCCTTTACCAGTGCAAATTCAAGTTGTTTAAGGTAGCGGAGCCCGCCGTGTATG
>JANPES010000109.1:0-4973 GCA_031423035.1 Cyclobacteriaceae bacterium
CCGCCGGCGATGACTTCGCTCATGGGATTCTGTTTAGCCTTTTCAATGTAACCGGCGATTGAATCAAAAGCCTTCTCGTCAATGACCGCATTAATGAAGTTTCCAAAATCTTCAGTTCCTCCCATTTTGAAGCTTTTCAGATCGGCAAGCAATTGCGTCTTCACATCTTCCCAAAGGTTGGAAGGGATGTAGGCGCGTGATGCAGCGGAGCATTTCTGCCCCTGGTATTCAAACGCACCCCGGGACAGGGCTGTTGCCACTGCTTTTGCGTCGGCGCTCTTGTGTGCAATGACGAAATCTTTTCCACCTGTTTCGCCGACGATGCGTGGGTAGGATTTATACCGTTGAATATTTGCACCAATGGTCTTCCACATGCCCTGGAAGACACCGGTACTTCCGGTGAACTGTATGCCGGCAAAATCACGGTGGCTAAAGATCACATCTCCCGCTGTCGGTCCGCTTACATAGACAAGATTGATTACACCGTCTGGCAGCCCTGCTTCGCGAAGGATCTGCATGAACACGTTGGCGGAATAGACTTGCGTATTGGCCGGCTTCCACACCACCGTATTGCCCATCATGGCCATGCTGCTGGGCAGGTTTCCGCCGATGGCAGTGAAGTTGAACGGCGTCAATGCGAAAGTAAATCCCTCAAGCGGCCGGTATTCCATCCGGTTCCAGATTCCCGGGCTTGACTCGGGCTGATCGCTGTAGATCTGTCCCATGAAATACACGTTGAACCTGAGAAAGTCAATGAGTTCGCATGCAGCATCGATTTCTGCCTGGTATGGATTCTTTGATTGGCCCAACATGGTGGCAGCATTCATTTTGAAACGATAGGGCCCTGCAAGCAAGTCAGCGGCCTTGAGAAAAATGGTCGCGCGGTTTTCCCAGGAGAGGTTTGCCCAAAGTTCTTTAGCGTTAAGGGCAGCCTGAATGGCTTGCTCTACGTGACCTTTGTCTCCTTCGTGGAAATGGCCAAGGATGTGCTTATGATCGTGTGGGGGAGAAATGGCTTTCTTCTTTCCGCTGCGCACTTCTTCACCGCCGATGTACATTGGAATATCAAGGGTTTCCTGGCGGGCCTCCGCAATGGCTTTTTTTAGCGCCGCGCGCTCCTTGCTTCCAGGTGCGTAGGAGAGAACGGGTTCGTTTTTGGGAATGGGCACGTGAAAGAATCCTGTTGACATAGCATATTTTTTTAGCGCAGTAAAAGTACTAAAAATCCTTCCGGTAGATCAGAGAAGCTGCTTCAATTCGTCGAGGGATTGGATCTCATGGGTGACCCTGGAGGTATGCTTGGATTTGGCAGGGTTGAAATAAATTGAATCGATACCTGCGGCCATTGCTCCGGCGATATCGGTTTGCAAGTTGTCGCCGATCATCACGGCGTTTTCGGCAGTGTGCCCGGCCTGGGTGAGGGCAAATTCGAAGATCTTTTTAGAAGGCTTCTTGTTACCTGCCCGCTGTGAAGTGACTACGTGCTTGAAATAATGATCGATGCCGGCAGAACTCATCTTGGCGTACTGGATCTCATCAAACCCATTGGTGACAACAGTCATCGGATAGCGTGGATGGAGGTAGTCGAGAATTTCCTTTGCCTGAGGCAGCAAGTTCTTTTTCAAAGGAAGTTCACGCAGATAGTGTGCAGAGAATTCCTGCGAAAACCGCAAGTCATCCACACCGCTTTCATGGAATACCCTTTGAAACCGTTCCATGCGGATTACCTCCTGACCTATGAGCCCCCGGTCATAGCGGTCCCAAAGATCCAGGTTGACGCGGCGAAACGTTTCGAAGAAGTAGCGAAAACTGGTGACACCTTTTTCGAGAATCTGGAAGCGTGCAAAAAGTTCTTTCAGTGTTTCTTCAGAATTGGTTTCGTAATCCCACAACGTATGGTCGAGGTCAAAGAGAATGCATGTGTATCGTTTCATCGGGAGGCGACGTACCCCAGGGGCTGAATTTGGAATTTGTTGAGGGCTAGCTCACGATTGCTGAACAGCGTTTGGAAAACCTGAAGGTCATCCTGTAAGATAGGGTCTCGTTTAAGGAAGTCGAGCATCAGTTTGAGGATATCGATGACCTCGTCTTTGATCTGGTAAAAAACCCACTGGTTGTGCTTACGGGAAGAGAGGATGCCTGAGTTCTTCAGGTAGATGAGGTGTCGGGACGTCTTGGCCTGGGTAAATTCAAGAATCCTTTCCAGGTCGGTGATGCACATTTCACCATTGGTCATAATCAGGTGAAGTATGCGGAGCCGGGAAGTGTCAGAACAGGCCAGAAAAATTTGAGCCCCCAGGTCGATATTGAAATGTTTAAGTCTCACGTTATTTGGTTTGCAAATTACTCAAAAACCTTTGGGATAAACAGGCTAGGTGAATCGTAGCCTTCTCTCTATCTTTGAAACGAAAGATTCTGTGATGGTTAGAAGTACGTACGTATTGGTGATGATTGTCGTGTCAGCAGGACTGTTTTCGAGCACACCCGGGCAAGCGCAAGGCAACAAAAGACGGATTATTCAGCTCTCAGGCATCATTCTCGGGGATGATAGCGTCAGCGGCCTTCCGGGTGTTCACGTGTATGTTCCAAAAGCAGGCCGGGGTACATCGACCAATATCACGGGATTCTTCTCCATGCCGGTGTTGGCAGGTGACAGCGTGGTAATAAGCTCGGTTGGGTATCTCCGGCAGCACTACATTGTGCCGAGCAACATGAACGAGGATTTTCTGACCATTGTGGTCGAAATGACGACTGACAATACTTACCTCAAGGAAGTGACTATTTTGCCGTTCCCGACTGAAGAAGTATTCAAGCAGGCGGTGCTGGCGTTGAATTTGTCAACGGAAAATGGCATTGATCGGCGAAACATCAACGCTGAGTTGATGGCCCTCATGATGCGTACTACGCCCATGGATGGTAACTTGAACTACAGGTACTATATGGAACAATACAATAGTTCGATTACCAACCGGCAGATGGGACTCACCAATCCGTTTCTTAACCCTTTCAACTGGGCAAGGTTCTTCCGCGATTTGAAGCAGAATAAGAAGAAGTAGTACCTCACCCCCGGCCCCTCTCCTAGAAGGAGAGGGGAGGAGCGAGCGTAATCACTATCCACTATTCACTTTTCACTACTTAATTGTTCTTCACCAACACGCGCTCAAGTCATTCAGTGTGTTTTGTTGGTGAGGCCGAGGCTGGACTGCTCATAAACGCCAGATGGCCCTTCTTACTTTATCTCAGTTGATCCGGGTTTCAAGTCAGTCCTTAGAACGCCTTTTATTTTTTGAACGAAGTCCTTTAATGTCGCGTAACTATTGTCCGGAGCATTTAGCACAATGACTGCAATTGTGTATTTGGTAAAATTTTGCTGATACTGTAGGTTTTTGCCAAAGGTCAACAAGGCATCAAACTTGTTCTCGATTAACAGTCCCAATAATTGACCGTTTGAAATTCCAGTCCAGCCTTTATCTGCTGCTGTGTAAATTTCAAATTCTTTAAGGTCTTGCTTTAATCTTTTGGAAAGATTCTCATCAAGCAGCAGTCTCATAAATTTGCTCGATGTTTTTTGAAGTCAGAATTTTGCTCGCAATTTCAATAACTGCAATTGCTTGCTCCTTTTTTACTGACGGGAAGTCGTCCAGAAACTCGTCAAGCGAAATCCCTTTCTCCAAATGGTCAAAAAGGGTCTGAATAGGAACTCTCGTCCCTCTAAAAACAGGATTTCCTGATAGGATTTCCTCGTCAATATTTATGTAGTCCTTTACCCGATACATAGTTCAAAAGTACAAATTTAACCGGTAAACTTCTCTGTCCGAGGGGTTTGCGTGCAGCACGAATCATTTTTCGGGGTTGACCTGCGCGGGCTCGATCTGCGGGAAATGCATTGATCGGTAAAGCCACGGGATTCCTCGCTATGCTCGGAATGACGAGGGGTTGGGAGGTATGAGTTCTTAATTCCTCCTTATGAAGCTACGGGATTTCTCGCTACGCTCGGAATGACGAGGCGTAGGGGGAGTATGAGTGCTTCGCTTCCACCAGGTGCTTTCATTCTGAGTGGTGTGGGGAAGGAGGGTGTGGAGAATCCACCTTTTTTCAGGTGATCCGCGTGAAATGCACCTCACCCCAAACCCCTCTCCGAAACGAAGAGGGGCTTACTACGTCGCTGTTTGTGTTCTTCACCAACACTCACTCAAGTCATTCAGTGGGTTTTGTTGGTGGTGCCTAAGCGGGAACGCCAACAAAGGCGAAGAGGAAGTGCTAGCCACAGGATTCCTCGCTGCGCTCGGAATGACGGGGGTATGAGTGCTTATTTCCTGCTTGTTAAAGCTACGGGATTCCTCGCTACGCTCGGAATGACAAAAGCCACCGGATCCCGTGACCCGGTGGCTAAGGATGCTTGTTGTGTCCCACTCAGATTACTGAGCGCGCAGACGGACCGCGACTACAGCACCTTTTCCAAAACCCCTTCGTTGCCCGGCCTGTCATACGCCGTTGCCACGATTGTGCTTCCCGTCACGCGGGGATTCGCCACGGTGGTGGCGTACCTCCAGAGGTTGGGATCGATCGCATCCGCGATGGCCTCACCCTCTTCGAGGATGTTTCCATCTCTTTCCGTGATGGCGACATGGATCCGCTCCACCCGGAAGTCATCATGGGCTTCGATGGTGATCACATCACCAATGGCACCCTTGTACCCGATGACCTTGATCTCATCCACCCTGGGGGCCTTCAGATAATCGCTGAGCGCCACGAGGTAGGCAGACCGCTTCTCTCGGGTAATGCCCGTAGCATACAGCGCCCGAAATTCCGGCACCTCGTTTTGCCGGCTGGCATACTTCGTCGCTTTCAGGAATTTCACCTGAACACTCTCCTGCGCTGCAGTAGGTGGTCCCATTTTCATTTTGGGACGGTTCTTGATCACGACACGGCGCTTCATCTTTCTCACCGTGAGTTCCTCACCCAGAAAACCT
>JANPES010000110.1:0-18358 GCA_031423035.1 Cyclobacteriaceae bacterium
GTTCGCTATTCGATGTTGGATATTTAGTCTCGCGGACGAGCGTGAATCCTCGCTACCTGTGCTTATCGCCGAGTAAGTCCCCGTTTAAAATATCCAATAACCAATACTGAATATCCAACAACGAAAGTTGGAGCACCCTCACTTCGATATTCAGTGTTCGTTATTCGATGTTGGATATTTAGTCTCGCGGACGAGCGTGAATCCTCGCTACCTGTGCTTATCGCCGAGTAAGTCCCTGTTAAAATTTCCAATAACCAACACTGAATATCCAATAACGAAGTTTGAAGCACCCTCACTTGGGTGTTCGGTGTTCGCTATTCGATGTTGGATATTTAGTCTCGCGGACGAGCGTGAAATATTACCTTTTCTTTACCGGAGAGCGACCGAAAGTAGTCTTTGATTTGGTCTTAGGCCCCCTCTGCTTTGGGTTGTGACTCGCGTCGTTGGTCTTTTCCCCTTTGATGAGCCCTTTGTCCCACCCGAAGACCAGGTTCAGACCTGCCCTCAGGGTGATAAGCTGGGAGTTGTTAATGTAGTCGTTGAGACTTTGTCCTGCCACCAGCGAAACCGGAGCCATGAGCAGATTGTCGCCTACAATGTATAGTTGAACCGGTGACAGGTTAAATGATAGGCCAAGACCAATATTGTTGTACGATCGGTTGGATACCGTATACGTCAGGGACGTGCTCATCCATTTGCCAAAGTCCTTGTTGAGGGAAGTCGTCATGCCCGCCGCGAAGCGGTCACGGAAACTTTCACCGAAAAACAACGCTCCCACACTCAGGTTCTTAATCAACTCATAACGGCCCGACAGATAAAATTTCGCCGGTAGCGATGTGGTGTAGGACCCGGAGGTTGACTCTGTCATTTCAAATTTCTTTTGGAGTGAGTCCAGCTGCTGGTGAAGATAGTCGTCGTTGCCGTTCAGCAATTGGTTTATGTCGAAGCCGGAAAATGTGTATCTGGCTTTGGCCGGATCAAGCGAATACTGGCGGATGTTATTTTTCCAATTGATGGCGCCCAGGTCATTAATGCTTGCACTCAGGGTAAGCTTATCCATGAACTTGTAAGTCGCGCCGAGATCAATTCCCCACCCGAAATTGTTGCCCAGGTTGTCAGCAAGATTATAGCCTCCACCCGTATTCGTGGTTGATATCCCAGACGTATTCACCCGCGCATTGCCCGTGATCGTCATTTGGTAATTGTTATCCACTTCAACGATTAGGGAAGAGGTCTCCGTAGTTATGTTTGCGAGACCGTTAATGTATTTTAGCCGTGCGCCGAACGTAAGTTTATCATTGAGTTTGTAGGCTGCGCCCAGGCTTGTTTGTAAATACGACATTAATTCCTGCTGCGGTGATGTATTGGAGTAACTTCCAAGCAAAGCTGCGGTGCCATCGACCAGTACAGTTGCCAGCCCTTTGGGAATCATTGTGCTGTTATATTGCTTTACGGTTGAACTCGCCATTACATACCACTTGGGGCTTACGCGAAAGCCAACACGGAAAAGATCAGCATACACGGCGAGATTGACATAGTTCTTTTCCGCAAGGCTTTTGGTCCATTCCGAGAGATCGATCTTAGACACACCGTCTACTTTCGTTATGAATTGATCCATCGCGAATCCGTTATTCGCATAAACACCGCCAAAGGAAGAAATTCCGGGCAGCCCGATTGCCGTTTTGTACCGGGGTACAATGGCTGGGTTTGCCTCCACGACCTGGGGCAGGCTGTTCATGAAGTACAACGTGCCTTCTGTCTGAGCCAGGGTCGTGCCCGCAAACGCGACGAGGCAACCGCAGAGCATATAGATATAGGGCAGGGACCTCATTCCAGGGTGACGTTAAACTTCGCCAGCAGACCCACGTTCAACTTCAGCCGGTACGATGACCGGAATTTCACATTCAACAGCGTATTGTCCTGATCCCGGGCTGTACTCAACCGCGACTTGATGATCAGATATTTTGAGGCAAAAAGCTTGGATAACTTAGCGGGATCCAGCCCAATTAGCGATTCCGAGATCCCTGCACTTACCAGGTCACCAGAAGCATCTACCGCACTTGCTTTGACGATGTACGTTTGGTTTGGTGCAAACAGGGAGTCGATGATCTGATAGTTCTCGTCGGTGAGATACAGTTGCACGTAGGCATCCAGCGGCATTTCATTACGTCCGCTTATTTTAAGTGATGAGGAATTGACCTTTGATTGGGCTACGTCGCTGAGATCAACGCGCAGCGTATCGGAAATACTCACACCGGAAATTCGACCATAAATAGGTATCTCCGCTGTTAGGGTGACGCGCAACTTGCTCGTATCGGCCAGAAAGTTATTGCCATTCGTCAGCCCCTTGTTGATACGGGCCGAAGTTGTGTACTCCAGTGTTTCTGGCCCAAGGTTGAGAATGGCCGCCTGATTGGAGATGTTTATGTTGGTGGCTGCTGATTCTCCCAGGACAGTCGGAAAATTAATATTGACTGGGTTGGCAGGGCTAATTTGAAACGGTACGGTTGTCGCACCCTTCTTGGCTTGTAAAACGGAAAAGTTTATCTCACTGCTGGCACCGTAGTCGTTTATCAAATTCAGGGTCAGCTTTGGCTCAACAAAAGAAGTATTGGCATCCTTCAAAGAGGATCCGAACACTGAAATGTCCATGTGCTGTGGTGGAAGTTGCACGATCTGATCGCCAAGGAAACCCTTGATATAGCTGAATTCCATTCCGGCAAAAATCAATTCCACATTGGCTTTGGTACCGGATGGGATGAAGGTGGCCGCATGGGGTTTGATGACCAGATCGACCCGGATATTGAACCGGTTATTGACGAGCCGCATGACATAGTCCTGGAGTGGCTTTGAATTGGCTCCGTTGGACGCGGTGAACGACAACGGCTCAAGTGTAGCCTTGTGAACGACATCCGTCAGCGTGATTGTCGCTTCAATAGGAAGATTTGCAGGGGTAGTGACTTTGGAGAGGCCAACCGAGTAGTTTAACATACCCCCCTTCAGCAGAATTTCTGTTAGCTGTTCTGGGCTAAGGCCGAGGTCCAATTGCCGGTTGATTGTGCCCACCGGTACCGTGGTGGAACTGGCGGGCAAGCTACCAGCTACCAGGTCAAAAGAACTCGTCGAGGAATTGTCTGGGATGACAAATAAGTCTCGGATATCCGTGGATCCAAGGGTCTGGGAGTAGTAGAAGTACAGCAACCCGTCATCATAGGCCCGGACAAAGGAAGAGTCCTCGGCTGAGAGTAAATTGACCAGACCCATGTCGCCGAAAGCAATCGGAAAGGCAAACGTTGGTGTTACCGTTACTTCTTTAAAGTCATACTCCTTCTCATTGATGCATGAGAAAAGGATGACTATGCAGAACAGGGGCCAGGAACGCGTTCGCATCAGGGTAACAGTTAGCAGGCATTAATCTCATCGAAGATAAGGTAAGTAACCGGCTAACTCAATGCGCCACGTTTGATTTCATCAACAATTAGCGGGTCAAGCAGGGTGGTTGTATCTCCCAGGTTTGAAGTGTCTCCCTCGGCTATTTTTCGCAATATCCGACGCATGATTTTGCCAGAGCGTGTTTTGGGCAGGCCCGGAACAAATTGAATTTTGTCAGGCTTGGAAATCGGGCCGATGATCTTTGAAACCACATCACGTATTTCGGTCCGAAGTTTATCTTCATCATCCGGTTTGGAATAGCAAATCACGAAAGCATAAACGCCTTGCCCTTTGATATCATGGGGGAAGCCCACGACTGCCGATTCGCACACGGCGGCATGTTCATCGATGGCACTCTCAATTTCCGCCGTTCCCATGTTGTGGCCGGACACAATAATAATGTCATCCACCCGACCGGTAATCCGGTAAAAACCTTCTTCATCGCGCCGGCACCCGTCACCGGTGAAGTACATTCCGGGGAAGGTTGAAAAATAGGTTTCGCGAAAACGTTTATGATTACCGTAGATCGTCCGGGCCATCGCTGGCCATGGAAACTTGAGGGCCAGGCGTCCCTCGCCAGCGCCTTTGATTTCCTTCCCCCGTTCGTCCATCAGCGCCGGCTGAACACCGGGTAAAGGGAAAGTGGCAAAACAAGGTTTTAGTTTCGTGATGTTGGCAATCGGTGAAATCAATATTCCACCCGTTTCAGTTTGCCACCAGGTATCAACGATCGGGCATTTCTCCTTGCCGATGTGCTTGTGATACCAATGCCAGGCCTCCTCGTTGATGGGTTCGCCGACAGTACCGAGTACTTCCAGTGAGGACAGGTCATGACGCTCTACAAAACTGATCGGAGCCTGCTCCAGTGATCGAATGGCCGTTGGTGCGGTGTAGAGTATATTAACCCGATGCCTTTCGATCACTTGCCAGAATCGTCCGGGGTCTGGCCACGAAGGAATGCCTTCAAACAAAACTGTGGTTGCGCCGGCCAACAGGGGTCCATAAATAATATAGGAGTGTCCTGTGACCCAGCCCACGTCAGCCGTACACCAGAAAATCTGACCTTCGCGATATTGGAAAACAGTACGAAACGTGTAGTTCGTGTAGACCATGTATCCGCCGCATGTGTGCACCATGCCTTTGGGTTTCCCCGTTGACCCGGACGTGTACAAAATAAATAACAGGTCCTCGGAATCCATCACTTCCGGCTCGCACCGGTCTTCCTGCTTTTCGATTTCTTCATGCCACCAAAAATCTCTTCCCTGTTTCATGTCAACCGCCGAGCTTGTTCGTTTTAGAACAACAACGTGCTTTACGGTTGGACACTGCACCAAAGCAACATCAATAATTCCCTTCAGGTCAATCTTCTTGTCACCACGAAAGGCCCCATCTGCGGTCAACACCAACATGCATCCGGAATCATTGATTCGATCCACCAAAGAACCTGCGGAGAAGCCTGCAAAAACAACGGAGTGGACTGCCCCAACGCGTGCGCATCCCAATATGGAATAAACGAGCTCCGGAACCATGGGCATGTATATGCATACGCGGTCGCCTTTCTTGACACCATGCATGCGAAGCATATTTCCAACGCGACTGACTTCCCGATGGAGTTCTTTATAGGTTATTTTCCTTGATGATTCTGCAGGGTCATTTGGCTCCCATACAATAGCGGTCTGTTCTGCACGATGCGGAAGGTGCCGGTCGATGCAATTCTCCGTGATGTTTAGTTTACCCCCGATAAACCATTTTGTTTCGGGCTTGTGAAAATCCCATTTCAGGACACGGTCCCATTTCTTCCGCCACTCAAAATCACCGGCTACTTCGGCCCAGAATTCCTCCGGGTGTTCTATGCTGGCGCGGTAATCTTTTTGGTAATCCGTGATGGAACGAATGACATCCATGCGCTGGGGGTAGGAGAGGAAAAGTTCCTAAAAATCTCTCTCTTTTGCCAGTATTCAAAATAGTTGTCAGGCTGTCGCCAGGGCAGGATTAAACTCGCGATGCCCTAATTGCTTGAGCAGGTCACGGTGGGCGATCATAGCGTCCCAAAAAGTGCGTTTTGATTTGTAGGGGACACCAAATTCCCGGGCCGTCTCTCTTACAATCGGAGCCAGTGCCCGGTAGTGAACATGGCAGATGTTGGGAAACAGGTGATGCTCTACCTGGAAATTCAGCCCCCCGACATACCAGCTTAGCCACCGGTTCTCGTTGGCAAAATTGGTAGTTGTATGCAACTGATGTACGGCCCAGTTATTTTCCATGTTGCCCTGATCATCCGGCATGTGATACGCGGTGCCCTCGATGACGTGAGCAGGTTGAAAAACAATCGCCAGGATAAATCCGGCAACAAAGTGCATGACAATAAATCCAACAACGATTTGCCACCAGGCAAAAGGCAAAATCAGAATGGGAAGGATTACGACGTAAGAGATGTAAACTATCTTCGTGAGAATCAAAATCGCCCATTCCTTATAGATATTTGCTTTCTGCTTCTTTACCAGGCCTTCGCGTTGGTATTTCACCAACCGTCCAAAGTCTTTCCCGATAATCCATACTAGCGTCATCAGACAATAAAGAAACCAGGCATAGGCAAACTGGAATCGATGAAATGGTTTCCAGGGTGATTCGGGTGCCATGCGAAGCGCTCCGCGTGGGCTGATATCTTCATCCACATCAAAGACATTTGTATAGGTATGATGCAGTACGTTGTGCTGCACTTTCCAGTTGAAGGCGTTTCCTCCAACGACGTTGAGAGAAAATCCAAGCATGTTGTTGACCCATGGCTTCGGTGAATACGAGCCATGGTTTGCGTCATGCATGATTGAAAGGCCTATCCCGGCGATTCCGACGCCCATAATGAGGCAAAGAATCAGGTAGACCGGGTAAGAAGTCACTAACCCGCTGATGCTAACAAAATAAGGTATGAAATAGAGCAACATCATGAAGATGGTCTTCACAACCATGGTTGCATTCGCGTTGCGGCTGAGGTTATTGGCCTTAAAATAGCTGTTTACCCGCTGACTGAGGGTAGCGTAGAACTCTGGTTGGATGTTGGCAAACTTTATCGACTGGATCATAGGGTGGTCTTTGTTAAAATGATCACCCGATGGGGATCATTCAGGTGACAAAGATACGGAAAGTTTCAGTTGAAGCTCCGTGAATCATGCCACTTCAGAAATCGGGTGTTTTATGGCTGAATTCGCAGATCAGCGGCGAAGGTATCGGACACAAATGTTTGAATTCCCTCCGGAGTTGTATAGATAAAGAGTACGGACAATTCCGGATGGTTGTTCAACGTTTCGATTCCTTTCAAATGCCCCATCGACATGAATGCAGTGGCCCATGCGTCAGCCGTGGCACAATCCGTTGCAAAGACAGTTGCACTGAGTAGCTCACGCTGAATCGGAAAACCTGAAACCGGATCAATGGTGTGCGAATACTTAAGTCCGTCTACCTCGCGGTAATTGAAGTAGTTACCCGATGTTGAGAAGGCTTTGTTCTTCAGGGTTGCCCGTGCTTTGAAGTTCTGCTCGACATAATCGGAGTTGGGATCAAGAATACCGATTTCCCACCACCGGTTTTCTGCCAGGTTTTTTCCTGACGCGACACCTTCACCGCCGAGCTCAACAAAGAAATTATCAATTCCTTTCTCTCGGAAAAAATCAGCGATCACATCAGCGCCATATCCTTGTCCGATTCCGCCAAAGTCAAGTTGCACCCGGTAGTCGTTCTTCCACAGGCTGTCGGAATTGAAACCGATCTTGTCAAACCCCACGAAGGCGCGCACAGCAAGGACCTCCGCGGTGTCCGGGCGTTCAATTTTTTTCGGCCCAAAGCCCCAGGCATTCACTAAGGGCATCACGGTTGGATCATAGGCACCCTGAGAGCCGATGACCACTTCTTGAGATTTCTTTAGTGGGGGATAGAAGTAAGGCCGTTGGAAGACAAAAGATCGCCTTGACCGGTTGAACCGTGAAATTTCTGAGGTCGTGTCATAGGTATTTATTGACTTATTTACCAACACCAGCAACGAATCGACGGCCGATTGAAAGTTACGCTCCCCGGAATCAAAATAGGTGATGTGGTACGTAGTCCCCATCGTCGCACCTTCTAACCTCCTTGTTTCCGGGACCGATGGCTGACGATAGCGCCAGACCAGCCACATCGCGAGGATCAGGCCAAACCCATAGATTGCATTCTTTATTCGGGAGCTCATGACGTGGCAAATTAACAATGAATACTCAGAAGTGGGTGCTAAAAATTAGTTTGAATCGAGTCGCACGTCGAGTAGCTTTGAACCATCAATCGTAACATGCGGGAAGACTACATTAAATCAGATAAGGACAGTTTGACTCCCGCAGAGAAAGAAGTGGAGAAAGCACTCCGCCCGCTCACGTTCAGTGACTTTACGGGACAACAAAAAATTGTCGACAACATTAAGGTCTTTGTTGAGGCCACCCGGCAACGCGGCGAAAGTCTTGACCATGTTTTGCTTCACGGCCCGCCCGGTCTTGGAAAGACAACGCTCTCCTTTATTATTGCCAACGAGCTGGGAAGTCATATCAAGGTGACATCGGGTCCAGTACTCGACAAACCCGGAGATCTCGCCGGATTGTTGACAAACCTGGAGACCAACGATGTGCTCTTTATCGATGAAATTCATCGACTCAATCCAATTGTTGAAGAATACTTGTATTCGGCCATGGAGGACTTTCGGATTGATATTCTCCTGGACAGCGGACCGAATGCCCGCTCCGTACAAATCAATCTAAATCCCTTCACGCTCATTGGTGCCACCACCCGGGCTGGACTGCTTACTTCTCCCCTGCGCGCGCGTTTCGGAATCAACGCGCGGCTGGAGTATTACGATTCTCAACTGCTTACCAAGATCATTCATCGGTCTGCCGGGATTCTGAATACGGTGATTGAAAAGGATGCCGCGTATGAAATTGCCCGGAGAAGTCGCGGAACACCGCGTATTGCCAACAATCTTCTTCGTAGGACGCGAGATTTCGCCCAGATCAAAGGAGACGGGACCATTACCAAAGCCATTGCGCAAATAGCGCTGAAGGCACTGGATGTAGATGAGGATGGATTGGATGACATGGACAACCGCATTCTCACCACGATCATTGAAAAATTCAAAGGTGGACCTGTAGGCCTCAACACGATCGCAACAGCTGTCGGAGAAGAAGCGGAGACCATCGAAGAGATGTACGAGCCGTTTCTGATTCAGGAAGGCTACCTCAAGCGGACGGCTCGCGGAAGGGAGGCGACTGAACTTGCTTACAAGCACCTGAAAGTTGTTCCGCCGGTTTCACGAGGACCCGGATTGTTTGATTGATTTCATGACCATTCAGGACAACACCCAACTGATCAAGTCCATTGCTGCCGCCATGGGCTTTTCTTTTTGCGGGATTTCAAAAGCTGATTTCTTGAAAGATGAAGCGCCAAAGCTGGAAGCGTGGCTCAGTCGCGGATATGCCGGTGAGATGAGCTACCTGGAAAGAAATTTCGATAAACGGCTTGATCCACGCCTGCTTGTCCCCGGCGCGAAGTCGGTGGTAAGCCTTATGTACAATTACTATCCTTCCGAAACCGAAATGGATGGCGCATTGAAAATAGCAAAGTATGCATACGGTGAAGATTATCATTTTGTCGTGCGTGATATGCTTCATGAATTCTTGTCCAGGATAAAAGAGAAGGTGGGTGACGTAAGTGGTCGTGTCTTCGTTGATTCCGCCCCGGTGATGGAACGTGCCTGGGCGGCAAAAGCTGGACTTGGCTGGATTGGAAAAAACAGTTTATTGCTGAACCGGCAGCACGGAAGCTTTTTCTTTCTTGCTGAGTTGATCCTGGACCTGGACCTTGTTGCCGACGGGCCGGTCAAGGACTACTGCGGCTCATGCACGGCCTGCATGGACGCCTGCCCAACCGGGGCCATTCCCGAACCGTATGTGGTCGATGGAAGCAAATGCATCTCTTATTATACAATCGAACTGAAAGAAGAGCTCCCGGCCGAGATGAAGGGGAAATTTGAGAACTGGATTTTTGGATGTGATATCTGCCAGGATGTGTGTCCGTGGAACAGGTTTGCCAAGGCTCACGGGCAGCCTCGGTTTGAACCGCTCGCGGAAATCAAGGGAATGTCACAGTCTGACTGGATGGAAATGACCTCAGATGTTTTTGACCGTGTTTTCAGCAAGTCCCCCATCCAACGGACAGGCTATGAAGGGCTAAAGAGAAACATTCGGTTTGCCTCCCCGGAGGGTTAGGCAGGAATGAAACACCGGTTAAGAATCGCCTGATGGTCTTGAAAAGTGGAATAGCACCAGGATTTTAACTCCAGGATCTCCTCCGCAACGAGCAGCTTGATTGCTTTTCGCAGCTCCTTTTCAAAAAGGCGCGCGTCAAAACTCACACGGGTGAGTACGGTCTTGACATATTTCAGCATAACTCAGATTTTTCAGTGATAAGGCACATCCTCAGGTGTGGAATATAACGTTGAAAATAACATTTCAGTTAAAGAGTTAAAAGAAAATATAAATTTGTCTCCGCAACCCGTTGCACAACAATTGCAATAATGAAATTTGATCTGAAATCGTTACTTTTTCTAGGCTTGGTCTTGTTAACGACCAGCGCCAGGGCACAACAAATACAACTTCAGTTGGGTCCGGATGAGATCGGTGAGAATCAAGGTTGGACGATGGCTGTTACTGTGGTCAACGAACAGCTTAAATCCTACGGAAGTTTCCCTGAGATCAATGGATTTCGGAAGCGCGGAACCAGCACACAATCGCAGACTAGCATCAGCAATGGTCAGGTAACTTCCTCCCAGTCGGTGATTATGACCTATGCGCCGCTCCAACAAGGCATCGTCACCATTCCGCCGTTCTCGATCAAAGTCAATGACCAAACGATTAACTCACCCGGGAAGAAGGTGAAGGTTGGCCCTCCGATTCAAGTACAAGCACGGGATCCCTTCCGCAGCATGTTTGACAACCGTGATCCATTCAGCGATCCTACCGCGAAAGGGGAACCTGAATTTGTTGATGTGAAAGAAGATGCGTTGCTGGCCTTAACGACGAGCAAGGATGAGGTTTATGTCGGCGAGGGATTTACAGCCTCGTTGTCCTTTCTGGTCGCTGACAACAACCGGGCCCCCATGCAATTTCATGATCTGGGGCGCCAGTTGTCAGACATCCTGAAGAAATTAAAGCCCGCAACGTGCTGGGAAGAAAATTTCAACATTGAAAACATAGAAGGAGAGTCGGTCAGTATCCAGGGAAAAGGATATACACAATACAGAATCTATCAAGCCACATTTTTTCCTCTCAACGCGGAACCTGTTTCATTCCCAAGCGTTGGCCTGGAGATGATAAAGTTTAAAGTGGCCAAGAACCCTTCCTTTTTCGGGCAGAATCGCAAGGAAGATTTCAAGACCTTCTATTCAAAGAGCAAAACAGTGCGCGTTAGAGAACTTCCTCCTCACCCACTCCAAAACTCAGTGGCCGTTGGGAACTACCATATGGATGAGGATGTCGCTACGGAGGAACTGAAGACCGGCCAGAGCGTTGGGTATTCATTCAACATCACTGGCGAGGGCAACATTTCTTCTATTGAGCGTCCTTCGATTCCCAAAGACGGTAAATTTGATTTTTACGAACCAACCGTTCAGCAGAATATTCGGCGGGAGAATGGCAGGGTATCCGGAACCAAAAGCTTCAAGTATTTTCTCGTTCCCAAAGAACCTGGTCAATACAACCTCGGTGACTACTATAGTTGGGTCTTTTTCAATCCGGCTAAAAAACAGTACGACACGTTGCGCTCACAACTGACCTTGAATGTATCAGGCGAAAGCCAACGCAACCAGGCGATACAAAGCAGCGATCTCGGTGCTTTCTATGATCGTATCGAAGTCACGGACAATACGTTGCAATCCACTTCCCGCCTCGGATGGGTGAAAACCGGAACTCCACTATTTATCCTGCTTATCCTGGGGGCCGCTGCATTCATCGTGTTTCGCAAGAAGCCCTGAGTCCGTCCTTTCGTTTCACCTCATCCCACCGCACCCCTACACCCTAAAGGGCCCTCGCACGCGATCCCCGGAGGAGTAAAAGTCAATCGCTGCCTCCATGAATAGCCATTTCAAGAGTCGGAATCTTTGCTCATATTGGTTGTCGAATTCAGGTCATGGCAAATACGTTTGGAAAAATCTTTGCGGTCACCACGTTTGGGGAATCGCACGGTCCCGGGATCGGCGCTGTGATTGATGGTTGTCCTGCCGGACTGACCGTGGACGAAGGCTTTATTCAAGCCGAGCTGGATCGGAGGAAGCCCGGCCAATCAAAGATTACTACGCAACGCCGGGAAGCAGACACCTTCCAGATTCTTTCGGGAGTCTTTGAAGACAAGACCACCGGTGCGCCACTTACCCTCTTCATCGCAAACCAGGACGCCCGGAGTAAAGATTACAGTCATCTGGAAAATACGTTTAGGCCTTCGCATGCAGATTTTACCTACCAGACAAAATATGGCATCCGCGATCACCGCGGCGGGGGACGCAGCTCAGCGAGGGAAACCGCTGCACGAGTCGCTGCCGGAGCGGTGGCCAAACTTTTGCTGGCTGGTATGGGCATGAGAATTCAGGCTTTCGTCTCACAGGTCGGAGAAATAAAATCTCCGCCGTACACGGAACTTGATCTTCAGAAGACCGAAGACAACATCGTTCGCTGCCCCCACCCGGCGACGGCTGAAAAGATGATTGCCCAGATTGAAAAAGTTCGCCTGGAGCAAGATACAATTGGCGGTGTGGTCACCTGTGTGATCACGAATTCACCTGCCGGATTGGGTGAGCCCGTCTTTGACAAACTTCATGCAGAATTGGGAAGGGCGATGCTGAGCATCAACGCCGCGAAAGGGTTTGAATATGGGAGTGGATTTGATGGCGTGCGGTTGCGCGGTTCCGCGCACAACGACGCGATCGTAAACGAAAGCGGCAAAATCAGAACGAAGACGAATCACTCGGGCGGCATACAGGGTGGAATTTCCAATGGAGAAGATATTTACTTCAACGTCGCGTTCAAACCTGTTGCCACCATCATGCAGGATCAGGAGAGTGTTGACGGGGATGGGAACGCCGTCACGGTGAGTGGCAAGGGAAGGCACGACCCGTGTGTAGTGCCCAGGGCTGTACCCATTGTCGAAGCGATGGCGGCGCTGGTCATGGCAGATTTTGTGCTTCGTGATAAAGTGGCCAGGGTCTAATTGGTAATCAATAGTTATTAGTTGTGTATTATTAGTCGATATTCAGACCACCGTTAGCCAATGACCATTAATAATTGACAATTTCCTATGGAGCCTATCACCCCGGCCAAGAAAAGCCGCCTTACACTCTATATTATTATCTGCCTCTTCATTGGTATCGCCGTTGGTTTCGCCCTCAACCAATCATACATCGCGGAGGAGAATCAGAAACTGGCCGGCATTCAAATCTCTGTAGCGCAGATCAACACTGAACTTCAGGCAACTACCGACAGCGTGGCACGGGTTGCTCTTGAAAAAGAAAAAGAAGTGCTGGTCAGGAGCCGCGCAGGCGTCATGGCCGTCCGCGACAGCAAGATTGAACCCTTCGCCATCCTCGCTGATATTTTTCTCCGCCTGATCAAGATGATTGTGGCTCCCCTTGTATTCACCACCCTCGTGGTTGGTGTCGCAAAGCTGGGCGACATCAATTCGGTGGGTCGAATCGGCGGCAAAACCTTATTGTGGTTTGTCAGTGCCTCCCTGATGAGCTTGCTTCTCGGAATGATCATGGTAAACCTGTTCAAGCCCGGAGAGGCGATGAACCTGCCGCTACCCGATGCCAGCGACATGAGTGGCCTTACCGGTGCAGGACTTTCACTCAAACAATTTCTGTATCACGTGTTCCCGACCAGTGTGGTGGAGTCCATGGCCAAGAATGAGATCCTTCAGATCGTCGTGTTCTCTATTCTCTTTGGTATCGGCACGGCTGCCATCGGTGAGCAGGGAAAAGTGGTCATCAATTTTATGGACGCCGCCGCTCACGTGATTTTGAAAGTCACCGGTTATGTGATGAACCTTGCGCCAGTCGCGGTGTTCGGCGCGATGACTTCTATTATTGCCACCCAGGGACTCGGTATCCTGACGACGTACTCGATTTTCATCAGCGAATTCTACTTTACGCTACTCATCCTCTGGGTTCTTCTGTTCTCAGCCGGCTTTGTCGTGCTTGGCAAACGCGTGATCGATTTGATCAAACGAATCCGTCAACCAACGCTGCTTGCCTTTTCCACATCAAGTAGTGAGGCTGCATTCCCGATGACCATGGAGAAACTGCAGGCATTTGGATGCAAAGACAAGATCGTGAGCTTCGTCCTTCCGCTGGGGTACTCATTTAATCTCGACGGGAGCATGATGTACATGACGTTTGCTTCTCTTTTCATCGCGCAATCGTACGGCATGGACATTCCCATTGCTACACAAATAAGTATGCTGCTGGTGCTCATGCTGACGAGCAAGGGAATTGCTGGCGTGCCACGGGCCTCGCTTGTCGTCATTGCCGGAACACTGGCCACCTTTAATATACCTGAAGCAGGACTTGCCCTGTTGCTGGGCATTGACCCATTGTTGGACATGGGCCGCAGTGCCACAAATGTGGTGGGTAACAGTATTGCCACGGCCGTGGTGAGCAAGTGGGAGGGTGCGCTGGAGAGTCCAACCCCAAACGCTGCGTAGTATTTTTCGATTTGCCCTGACCTAACTTCTTTCGCCCCTTCGCATTCAACAATGGAATGTCGTACCGGACGCGCCTCGCGTTCCGGTACCCTGCGAGAGACGCACCCATTCATTTTCCGGCGATTCTTCACATTACGAATGCCATTTCATAGTAAGTAGCGCACCTTGATTTGAACGGGATACCGGTACCGCTGTGCGGACCGGTAGGACTTTTCATAGGAAGTGCGCCAGGGTACTGAAACTGCTATGCGCACCGGTAGCCTCTTGAACTAATTTCCTCTACCTTTGTTCTTTCATTGATTGACCGCTATGATCCAAACTACTCCAAAACCCATCAGTATCTACCTCGAGTCGAATCCGAACCCGAATTCGTTAAAGTTTGTCGTTAACGAGATGCTGGTGCCGGAGGGGATGAGTTTTGATTTCCCCGATCCTGCCAGTGCAAAGGACGCTCCGCTCGCGCAGGAGCTGTTCATGTTCCCGTTTGTTGACCGGGTTTTCTACATGAGCAATTTTGTAACCGTTACGAAGAAGGAAGACGTCGAATGGTTGGAGGTGCAGAGCACTATTCGTGAGCACATTCAGAAATTTCTGGAATCCGGCAAGTTGATCCTCGATCAGCATGAAGCGCCCGCCTCCACCCAAGAAGAGACGGAATCCATCAAACAGATCAAGAGCATTCTGGATGAATACATTCGTCCTGCCGTAGAACAAGACGGCGGCGCAATTACTTTCCATTCCTTTCACGAAGGCATCGTTACCGTCAAACTGCAAGGTTCATGCAGCGGATGTCCTTCCTCTACAGTCACCCTCAAGGCCGGCATTGAAAATCTTTTCAAGCGGATGATGCCGGAAGAGGTGAAGGGGGTTGAGGCGCTGGGGTAATTTGAAAATTACCGATTTGTCCCGATGGCTATCGGGATGAAAATGAAATGCAGGACTCTATCTCATTTTCAAATCACTATCTAACCGGGCTTATTGTATCTTTACAACATGGCAGCTAAACCCATTCCCCTGTTCAACAAGCGGATTTTTTGGGATGTAGTATTCGAAAATATCAACTACGACACGAAAGCCAACTTTGTGATTGAGCGGGTTTTTGAGCGTGGCGACGTGGAGGACATCCGCAATTGCCGCAGGTATTATGGCGATGAAAAGGTGACCGAGGCTTTGCTCAATGCCAAATTCTTGCCAGTAACTTCTATGTATTTGGCGAGTGCGGTAATTAACAGGCCGTTAACAGACTTTAGATGCTACACCTTAAGACAGTTGAACCCCACGCTCTTTCCGTACTAAATCAACTATTGAAAATGCCTGTGCTACAGGATTTCTCATTAGTGGGCGGAACGGCATTGTCTCTCTTATATGGCCATCGAAAGTCGGTTGATTTGGATCTGTTTTCAAGCAACCCCTTTGAGAATTCGGAAATCACAACTGCTCTCGAAAGGAAATTCAAGTCGTCATTCAACAACAGAACATCGACCCCACAGTTTGGCATCTTTTGTTTTGTAGGTGAAGTTAAAGTTGACTTTGTTAGGCATCCACATCCATTGATCAGGCCCAAACAAACCAGGGATGCCATCAGGATGTTTTCAACCGAGGATATTATCGCCATGAAAGTGCAGGCTATTTTAGGCAGGGGAAGAAAGAAAGACTTTTGGGATATTGCCGAGCTGCTCAACCACTTCACCGTGGCTGATTTTATCCAATTCCATAAAGAGAAATATACCACACAAAACCTTATGATTACCGTGCCGCAGGCCATCACCTATTTTGCGGATGCTGAACAAAGTGAAGACCCCATCAGCATGAAAAACCAAACATGGACGAGTGTACAACAAGGCATAAATACAAAAGTCAGGGAGTATTTAAAGTAGGGATGTAGGTTTGTTATTTTTACTACATGTCTTCCATGGTTCCCGGCTTTGACATCTCCATTTACTGTTGTGAGAATCCCCACAATACCTGCTAACTCACCCCCTGCCCCCTCTCTACTTTGTAGAGAGGGGGTGGCACGCCTTGGCGTGACGGGGGTGAGTTAGTATCTTTGACAATGCCCTCCCTCCTCCCCGGCTTCGAATACGACATTTTCATCTCCTATCGCCAGAACGACAATCGCTCCGGCTGGGTAACGGAATTTGTCAAGGCCTTGCAAGAAGAACTCGCTGCTACGATTAAAGATCCAATCTCCGTTTACTTCGATTCAAATCCGCACGATGGCTTGCTGGAAACCCACAACGTAGGCAAAAGCCTGGAAGGGAAATTGAAGTGTCTCATCTTCATTCCCATTGTTTCCCAAACCTATTGTGATCCCAAGAGTTTTGCCTGGCAGTATGAATTTGTTGCTTTTAACAGAATGGCCAAGGAAGATCAGTTTGGAAGAGATATCAAACTGGCAAATGGCAATGTGACTAGCCGGATTCTCCCGGTGAAGATTCACGATCTGGATGCGGAAGACAAAGCCACCCTGGAAAGCGAACTGGGTGGTGTCTTGCGGGCCATCGAATTTATTTACAAAGAACCCGGCGTCAACCGCCCGCTGAAGCTTGAGGATAAAGACGAAAAGAACCTGAGCAAAACGTCGTATCCAAATCAAGTCAACAAAGTTGCCAATGCGGTTAAGGAAATCATCCACGCGCTAACACATCCTGCATCGACTCCTGCAGATAAAGCCAGTGTGGCTGTTCACACTGCCACTGTTTCAAGAAAAGTGCTGGTGCTTGGTGTGGTGGGGATCATGATGCTCTTTGCCCTGGGCTTTGCGGTTTCACAATTCATGAGCTCATCTCCTCAAGAACCGGTGAAGCGCGATACCTCAATCGCTGTGCTTCCCTTCGCAAACATGAGCAACGATCCGGAACAGGAGTATTTCAGCGATGGCATTACCGAACAGATTATTACCAACCTGGCGCACATCAATTCACTGAAAGTGATTGGCCGTACGTCTTCCATGAAATTCAAGAAGACCAACAAAACGATCAAAGAAATCGGAAATGAATTAGGAATTACTCACGTATTGGAAGGCAGCATCCGCAGATCCGGCGACCGCATTCGGGTCACAGCCCAGCTCATCTCCGTTCAAGATGAGTCCCATATTTGGGCGCAAGACTTTGACAAGGGAATCACGGACATTTTCACAGTTCAAGATGAAATCTCCATGGCCATTGCCAATTCTCTTGAAAGAAAACTAACGCCACTCGAAAAGGAGAGATCCAAGAGTGAACGAAGTGCCAATGTGGAAGCCTATGAACACTATCTCAAGGGTTACCATATCCATCTGGAACTTTACTACATCAAAAGGCTGAAGGAGGATTTTTTCAATGCAGAGGGTGAATTCAAATCATCCATTCGCCTGGACTCCAGCTTTGCGCCAGCCTATGCCGGGCTTGCCGACCTGTATGATACCTACCGGAATACTTTTCCCATACAAAAGGAGGAACGCATGAAGTTTGAGGCCCTCCGGGATCATTTCTCAAAAATCGCCATGAGGCTTAGTCCACAGAATCCGGATGTTATTACGGTTAGAGCCTATTCTTTTAATAACAAAGAAGGCAGAACCGAAGCAGACATTGATAGTGCTTATAAACTGCAAAGAAAGGCCGTGGCCATCGCCCCGGGCAATGCCGATGTTTGTGATGCCCTGAGTGTCAGCTATTCGCAAAGCGGGCTGTACTACCAGGCCATTCAACTAAGGGAAAGGAGCATAAGCCTCGATCCAACGTATGGAAACTACCATGCTATGCTCGGCAGGCTGCTTATCAACCTGGGCGACTATCAAAAAGCAGAGCAGTTGATACAAAAGGCAATTTTATTGCAACCCGAAGGACTCAGCGGTCTGAATTCGTGGGCCCGACTAAAGCTGCTCACTGGAGATCTGGTAGAGGCTGAACGCACCATCAAGAAGATTAAGGAGATCAACCAGGAGGCAGTCACAACTGGTTTGGAAAGCCATTTACTTGCCCTGAAGGGTGACAAAGAAAAAGCGTTGAGTTTGAACAAGGGTCTCGATGTTTACCTCGCGCTTGGAATGAAAAAAGAAGCGCTGGATATGATCAGCAGTAATGGCTCTAATTTTGCCTATTTATATCTTAAGCATTCACCTATTTTCCTTGGTATCCGAAATGAGCCCGCTTTCATCCAGGCACTTGAGCGGAACAAAATTGTC
>JANPES010000111.1:0-7636 GCA_031423035.1 Cyclobacteriaceae bacterium
ATCACATCATCGGTAGGCGTACTTTGGGCCGGATAGAAAGCCAGAACGCCATTGGCCTGGAGTTTACGGCCCGCAACAATTGTGTCCAGCATTTGCTGGGCATCGTTGTAGAGGCGCTGAGCCTCAACCCCCACCACACTATCTTTCAAAATGTCGGGGTACCGGCCAGCTAGCATCCACGTCTGGAAGAATGGCGTCCAATCAATATGTTTTCTTATTTCTTCCAGCGGGTAATTCAAGAATTCCTTACGTCCAATGAAAGCGGGCTGAGTTGGCTGCAAGCCATCCCAGGAGATAGCTACTTTGTTCTTCCTTGCATCTGCCAAAGAGATATAGTTTTTCTCTAGCTGCCTCCCTTCGTGGTCCTTTCTCAGCTGAGCATATTCCAGTTTGATACGCTGTTTGATTGCCCCACGTGTCTCCGGGTTTATGAGTTCACTCGCCACGGGTACTGACCGTGAAGCATCCAGCACATGAATGACCGCTCCATCGTAGTGCGGATCAATCTTTACCGCAGTGTGAATACGTGACGTGGTAGCTCCTCCGATCAGCAGCGGAAGATCCATTTTCTCATGCTGCATTTCCTTGGCCATATGAACCATTTCATCCAGCGACGGTGTGATGAGCCCACTCAGGCCAATGATATCCACCTTTTCGCGCCGTGCGGCTTCCAGGATTTTCTCCGAGGGCACCATCACGCCAAGGTCGACCACATCATAATTGTTGCAGGCCAGCACAACGCCCACAATATTCTTCCCAATATCATGAACGTCGCCCTTGACGGTGGCCATCAATATCCTCGCCGCCGGCTTCCCGACCTGTCCACTGCGTCTCTTTTCTTCCTCGAGGTAGGGTGTCAGGTAGGCAACCGCCTTCTTCATGACCCGGGCGCTTTTCACGACCTGGGGCAAGAACATCTTGCCAGCACCAAACAAATCACCCACGACGTTCATACCGTCCATCAGCGGGCCCTCGATTACATGCAGGGGCTTGTCAAACTTCAGCCTTACCTCCTCCACGTCGCGATCAATAAAATCAATAACTCCTTTGACGAGGGAGTGCGTTATCCGGGCTTCAACGGGCTGCTTTCGCCACTCGTCATCCTGCTCCTTTTTCTTGGCCGAACCTTTCACAGTTTCGGCAAATTCCAGCAGGCGCTCGGTCGCATCGTCTCGACGATTCAACAGCACATCCTCTACCCGCTCGAGCAAATCCTTTGGAATATCGTCATACACTGCCAGCATCGTCGGGTTGACGATACCCATGGTCATGCCGTTGCGGATGGCATGGTAAAGAAAGACCGAGTGCATGGCTTCCCGCACAAGTTGATTTCCCCGGAAGCTGAATGAAACATTGCTTACCCCGCCGCTTACCTGTGCATACGGAAGGTTTTCCCGTATCCATTTTGCTGCACGGAAGAAGTCAAGCGCGTAGTTTCTATGTTCTTCTATACCCGTTGCGACAGGGAATATGTTTGGATCAAAAATGATATCCTGTGGCGGAAATTGAAGTTCATTGACCAGAATATCATAGGCCCGCTTGCATATCTCGATTCGTCGTTGGTAGGTATCTGCCTGGCCCTTCTCATCAAATGCCATGACGACTGTCGCTGCACCGTAGCGCTTGACCAGCTTCGCCTGACGGACGAAATCATCCTTTCCGGATTTAAGGCTTATCGAGTTTACGATGCTCTTCCCCTGAAGGCACTTCAATCCCGCCTCGATGACATTCCACTTTGATGAATCCACCATGACTGGCAAACGGGCAATCTCGGGCTCAGAAGCCATCAGGTTGAGGAACCTGACCATAGCGGCTTCGGAATCCAGCATCCCTTCATCCATGTTCACGTCAATGACCTGGGCTCCACCCCTCACCTGGTCCAGGGCCACTTCGAGCGCCTCATCGAACTTGTCCTCTTTAATCAGTTTCAGAAAGCGCGCCGAACCAGTGACATTGGTTCGCTCACCGATGTTGACAAAATTGGAGGCAGCGGTAACTTTTACAGCTTCCAATCCACTTAGTTGCAAGGGACGGTCGATCGTCCATAGTCCATGGTCGCTTGCTGCGGAGCCAAAATCAGAAGGAGGCAATAGACTCATACTACCTAGTTGATCGTTTTTCTGAGTGTCTGAATACTCTTAACCAGATCTGTGAGAACCAGATAGAAGTGGTCGAATTCACCTTGGTCAATCAAACTTCGTCTTTTGGCTAAATAGAGACATCCTACTACTTCAATTGCCGAACGCAATGCCATTCCAAGAAAACGCTTGAATTCAGGATCAGTTATGGTAGACCCTTCAGCTATGTTCAATGAAATCGAATCTGAAGCTCTTTGCAGCTGTGATGCTAAAACAAACATTTCCTTTTTTGGAAACTTTTCAGTCAGCTCAGAAATCTCACCCGAAAGCTCAACAGCCCGTTGCCAAACCTGAATTTTTTCAAACTTAAATGCCATATACAGTTCGTTATATTCTAATTATTGTGTTGAATAGTTGACGGAACAGAATCCATGGTCCATGGACTATCGACCATCGTCCGACTCTTGCAGCCTATTTATCAACCTTGGTTTATATTTCGCCGCCAGCTCCGCAATCACCCGTATGTGCTCCGGAGTTGTCCCGCAGCAGCCTCCAACTATATTCACCAGGCCCTCGTCCAAAAACTCTTTAATTTGCTCTCCCATCTCCTCCGGATTCTGGTCGTAATGACCAAACTCATTAGGCAACCCTGCGTTTGGGTAGGCGCTGACAAAGAACGGGGCTTGTTCATTCAGAACCTGCAGGTAGGGTCTCAGCGCTTTGGCACCCAAGGCACAATTGAGGCCAATGCTCAGCAAGGGTACATGGGAAACAGAGATCAGGAAGGCCTCTGTTGTCTGCCCCGAAAGCGTCCTTCCGCTTGCATCGGTAATCGTTCCTGAAACCATAATTGGGACAGTTCTCCCTACTTCATCAAACAGCTCCTGGATGGCAAACAAGGCGGCCTTTGCATTTAATGTGTCAATGATTGTTTCAAGCAGCAACAGATCAACTCCACCATCCATAAGACCCCTTGCTTGCTCCTTAAACGCTTCTTTTAACTGATCAAAGTTAATAGCCCGGAATCCAGGGTTACTAACGTCTGGAGAAAGGGAAGCGGTCTTGTTTGTGGGGCCCATAGCGCCAGCAACAAAACGAGGCTTTTGCGGCTCCTTCCGGGTCATTTCATCAGCCACTTCCTTCGCTATTTTGGCAGACTGGAAGTTCAATTCATATACGATATCCTCCAGGTGGTAGTCCGCCTGGGCAATGCGGGTTCCACTGAACGTATTGGTCTCCGCGATATCTGCACCGGCCTCAAAATACTGGCGATGGATATCCTTAATGATATCCGGGCGGGTGATCGAAAGGAGGTCATTATTTCCTTTCAGGGATGAAGGATGATTCGCGAAGCGATCCCCGCGAAAGTCCTTCTCCTGAAGATCGTGTCGCTGGATCATTGTCCCCATAGCGCCATCCAGCACCATGATCCGTTTCGTTAAGATGTCTTCGATTTTCATTCTTTCTGGGTCTTGTGTACAACACTCGAATCCAGAAAGAGCCTTTGTGATTGGCCGCCTATCTTTTCCCGACAGTTGTCGAGATGGGAGTTAGCACCCGATTGCTACAGGTTGCTAAGACTTCACAGGGCCCAGTCCCTCGGTCTTTCTGGATAAGCAGAGCAAAGAAACTCAATAAGATCATAAAAATGAAAAATTACACCGTTTTTATGATTCTCATCAGCATGATTGTTGCCGATTAAGGCTTATTTTGTAGCCTGCCAACATGAAGATCGCCGCTATCGATATTGGATCCAATGCAATCCGCTTTCAAGTCTCGAGCATCCTTGAGCGAGAAGACAAGATTCTCTTCAAGAAGGTAGAGTACGTTCGATTCCCATTGCGACTTGGCCATGATGTGTTTGGAACCAACAGGATCAGCAAGGGAAGCATTGAGAAGTTCAAGAAGCTTATGCTTACGTACAAACTCCTGCTTGAACTGTACGAGGTGGATGACTATATGTTCTGCGCGACCTCAGCCATGCGCGAATCCGAGAACGGCCAGCAGCTAGTGAATCAGGTGAAGAAAGAAATTGGCATTGAAATCAAAATTATCGATGGCCAACTCGAGGCAGAGCTGATTAACCGGGCGATTTCTTCATTCCTGGGCACAAAAACCTACTTGCATATCGATGTAGGTGGCGGCAGCACTGAACTCAACTTGTATGCAGGCGGCATGAAGCTTAAAACACGATCTTTCAAAGTAGGCTCTGTCCGTGTACTGGAGCACCACGACTCGCCGGCTGTATGGCATGAAATGGAAAAGTGGGTCAAAGAAAGCCTCACCCGGGGCCTTGGGGTAATTACGGCCGTGGGCACGGGAGGAAACATCAGCAAGCTCTTCGAACTTTCAGCCACGAAGGCCGGTAAAACCATGTCACTGAAAAAGATGATTGACACCCGCAAAATGGTTGAGGCGCACACGATGGAGGAGCGAATCTATGAACTTCAAATGAACCCTGACCGAGCCGATGTGATCATTCCCGCTAGCAACATCTATATCCAGGTGATGGAGTGGGCACGTGCCAAGCAGATGCTGGTGCCCGAGGTAGGGCTAAAAGACGGAATTTTGCTTCATCTGTTTGAAAAGAACCGCAATAAGAGAGCGGTCAAATTTATCAATACCGAGGACCAGTCGCAGGGGAAGAAGACTACGCGGGTCCGGTAACTTCAGGGAAACAACTGAATCTTCTCGATCGTCTCACTGGTTACCCCGTAAAAAGCCATGTGGATGTTAAATGGCTCCTCGCCGTTTCGCTCCTTTTTCTCATACCCCCCATCCTCTTTCATGATATAGGCGTTGACATTATCCCGGAGGTTGTATACGAGGATATTCATTAATTGATTCTGCAGCAAATCTTGTTCAAGGAGCACAAGTGATTCGATGCGCCGGTCAAAGCTGCGCACCATGGCATCGGCGCTTCCAATATAAATCTTAGGCTTGCCTGCATGGTGGAAGTAATAGATTCGTGAATGTTCCAGGTAGTCACCCACAATCGAAATCACTTCAATATTTTCACTAAGGCCAGCACGACCAGGCCGCAGGCAGCACATGCCACGAACGATCAGCTTGATTTTTACGCCCGCCTGACTTGCACCGTAAAGGGCATCGATAAATTCCTTGTCTTGAATGGAGTTCAACTTAATCACAATACCGGATGGCAACCCCTTCCTGGCGTTTTCGGCTTCATTTCGTACCAGATTGCACAACTCCGTCCGCATATCGCGCGGCGAGGTGATGAGGTTGCGGTAACTGGTCGGCTGAGAATGGCCGGTGATAACGTTAAAAAATTCTGATACGTCGCTGGCATACGTCTCCTGTGTAGTCAGCAGACCAATGTCAGTATACAGACGGGACGTTGTCTCATTGTAGTTCCCGCTGGCAATGTGCACGTACCGAAGCACCCGGTCATCGGGCTCGCGGCGTACAATCAGCAACAACTTCGTATGCGTCTTTAGTGCGCCAAAGCCATAGATGACAAAGCAACCCGCCCGCTGAAGCTTTTGTGCCTCCCGGAGATTATTCTCTTCATCAAACCTGGCCTTGACCTCAAACAATACGGAAACGTGCTTCCCGTTCTCAGCTGCCTTCAGCAGGGCAGCGCTTATCCGGGATTCTTTCGCCAACCGATAAATTGTAATCTTGATGGACAAAACCATCGGATCATCAGCTGCCTTTTCCAGGAGCTCCAAAACGGGCTCCATAGAATTGTAGGGATGATGAAGAAGAATGTCCCGCTCCTTGAGTACGTCAAAAAGGTCACGTGTACCTTGTTCAGGGAAGGTCACCGGCTTCACGGGAGGTCGCGATGGTGAACGTTTATCTTTGTATTCCTTGTGTCCTATTATTTGATTCAAGCCCGTAAAATCCAGCAAACTGTCTTTGGGTACTGTAGAGATATTCAGCTCATCCAGGTCCCACTGGATTTTTAGCAGCCTCACCATCCACGGATCGGCACCTTCCACAACATCCATCCGGACCACCCTGCCGGTTCTGCGGGTCTGCAACTTTCGTTTCAATTCTTCGAGGAAATTGGATTCAATGTCCTCACTTTCCTCTAGTGTAAAATCCCCATTCCGGTTGATCCGAAACAAGCTAACGGACAACACGTCAACATTTCTAAAAAGGTGCTGAATATTGTGTTGGATGATTTCTTCCATCGGCACAAATGCGATGGTTCCATCCATTTGCAGGATTTCGAAGAACCGTGCGATGTTGCTTGGAATTTGAATGAAGGAAGCTTTCTGATGCTGTATGGTCTCACCCGGAGCCTTTGTGACAACACCCACCAGCAATCGATTATTCTTTAAGGTTGGGAACGTGTGGTAACTGTCAAACATCATCGGCGTGAGCATCGGGTAGATGGTTCGGATAAAGTATTGATCCACGCGTTGACGATCTGCCGGAGAAAGAAATTCATACTCTCCTAACCGAAACCCGTTTTGCTGAAACAGTGGCTTCAGGCTTGCTTGAAAGTAGCTATGTTGATCTCCAAGGAACTTCTGGACTTCCTGGAGCAACATTGTGCGAAAGGGATTCTCGCGAAGGCCGCTATAATCGTAACGCTCCTTTCCGAAGTCGAGGTAATTATACAGACTGCCCAGTCGGATGGTACAGAACTCATCCAGGTTTGAAGCAGTGATGCAAAAAAACTTGAGGCGGTCAAAGATGCTTCTGTCCGCATTGCGGGCCTGGTCCAGCACCCGGTAGTTAAATTGCAGCCAGCTAAGATCCCGGCTGATGTACTTGCTCTCGCCTATTCGCGAAGGTGCCTGTACGGGAACCTCATCAAACACGTCATCTTCTTCCTCATCGTGTTCCATAACCCCAGCCACTAAATATCGATTTTGGCGTATTTGGCATTTTTCTCGATGAATTCACGGCGTGGAGCCACTTCATCCCCCATAAGCATCGAAAACAGGTGATCCGCCTCGGCTGCGGATTGAATGCTGACCAACTTCAATGTACGTTTTTCGGGATCCATGGTAGTCGTCCACAATTGCTCCGGGTTCATCTCACCCAGACCTTTGTATCGCTGAATGTTGACGCTTTCCGTCTTGCCGTCTCTGGCCATTTCTTTAATATGTACATCCCGCTCTTGCTCGGTCCAGCAGTAGCGCTCTTCCTTTCCTTTCTTTAGTTGATACAAAGGAGGCAGGGCGATATACACGTAACCCTGTTCGATCAAGTCCCGCATGTAGCGGAAGAAGAAGGTAAGGATCAGCGTACGAATATGACTTCCATCTACATCTGCGTCGGTCATGATGATAACCTTATGATAGCGCAGTTTTGACAAATTCAGCGCCTTATCATCTTCCGATGTACCAAAACTCACGCCCAGGGCGGTGATCATATTCTTGATTTCTTCGTTGTCGTAGATCTTGTGCTCCTGTGCTTTTTCTACGTTCAATATTTTCCCGCGCAAGGGTAGTATGGCTTGAAAGTGACGGTTTCTCCCCTGCTTGGCGGAACCTCCTGCGGAGTCTCCCTCCACCAGGTAGAGCTCTGAGATGGCCGGATCGGCGCTGGCACAGTCTGCCAGTTTACCGGGCAGCCCG
>JANPES010000112.1:0-4309 GCA_031423035.1 Cyclobacteriaceae bacterium
CCATCACCCAGCAGCTAATACTATCACAAATCAAAATCACATGCTTGCCAACTTCCTTGCGAAAGATCATATTGTAAAAAGTAGCTACTGAATCCAATTCCTCCGGGCTTATTTCAAGGAATTTCGCCACATCGCGCAAACTCTCATCTGATATCCACCTCCGGTGCCCTTGAACCACCTTTAGTGCTTCAACGCTCGCTGCCTTTTTATAGGGCACCAGTTTAATGGCATGTTCGATTTCTTTTATTTCCTCAATGGTCAACATAAATTCTATCGGTCAATATCAGCTAATACATAATCCATAGCGCCTAAAATGCTAAGCATGTCCGCTACCGTGTACCCTTTGCTTATGTAGGGCAGCATTTGCATGTGGGCAAACGATGGTGTTCGTATCCGCATGCGGTAGGGTGACGTGTTGCCATCGCTTACAGCATAATAGCTATTCGCTCCTTTGGTTGCCTCAATACAACTCATTGATTCACCCGGAGGGATTACCGGGCCCCAGCTCACTCCGAGAAAATGAGTGATCAAGGTTTCTATGTCTTGCATTGTATGCTTTTTTATTGGTGGAGTGGTCAGCGGGTGATCTGCTTTGTAAAGACCTCCCGGCATATTCTTCAGGCACTGGTCAATGATGCGCAAGCTCTGACGCATTTCTTCTACACGCACGATTGCACGGTCATAGCAATCGCCATTATTTGCTGTTGGAATTTCAAAATCAAACATATCGTAACCGGAGTAAGGGCGCTTCTTTCGGAAGTCCCATTCCAGGCCACACGCCCTCAAACCTGCTCCGGTAACGCCCCATTCTATAGCTTCGTCCTTGGTAAAGACTCCAATGCCAACAGTCCTGGCTTTGAACAACGAGTTACGAAGAACGAGGCGGTCATACTCTTTGAGTTTGGCAGGAAAATAATCAACGAATTTTTTCACGAGAGTTTCCCATCCTTTGGGAAGGTCTTGAGCTACGCCACCAATTCGAAACCAGTTCGGGTGCATACGGCCACCGCACACGGCTTCTACTACATCAAAGATTCTTTCCCGGTCGGTGAACATATAGAACACAGGCGACAGTTGGCCGACATCCTGCGAGAAAGTTCCGAACCATACCAGGTGACTGGCAATGCGGAAGAATTCGCACATCATGACGCGAATCACCTCGGCCCGCGGCGGCACGGTAATACCGGCAAGGCTCTCTACTGCGAGCAGGTAGGCAAGATTATTATTCACTCCGCCCAGGTAGTCTATCCGATCTGTATAAGGAATGTAGGTGTGCCACGATTGCCTCTCCGCCATTTTCTCCGCCCCCCGATGATGAAAGCCTATATCGGGCACGGCATCCACGATGTCTTCTCCATCCAATTGCAAAATAATTCTCAAAACACCATGTGTGCCAGGATGCTGCGGACCGATATTAAGAAACATAAAATCGGAGTCTTCGCTGTGACGTGCCAGGCCCCACTCTTCGGGGTTGAATTGTAAAGCAGACTGTTCCTGGTCTACCTTTTCATCCCACAGGCTGAACGGCCCCATCTCGGTTGCCCGTGACGGGTGTTCCTTTCTAAGTGGATGGCCGTTCCAGGTAGCCGGCATTAAGATCCTTTTCAGATGAGGATGGCCTTCGAACCGAATACCGAACATGTCGTACACTTCTCGTTCATACCAATTGGCATTTGCCCACAGGTTGGTGATGGATGGAACGGTTGGGTAATCGCCCGAAAGGGCTATTTTGAATCTGATAAATTCGTTCCTCTCGAATGAATAGAGATGATATACAAGCGTAAACCCCGTGGAGGGATAGTCGGGATCCTTCTTTCGGCTTCGCTCATCAATGGCAGTTAAATCATATAAGAGCGGATATGGCTTTGGAAGGTCATTCTTAACATAAAACAACACGGATTTCAACTTCACCAATGGGAGCCAAACCGAAACAATATGGTCCTTTGTCACCTGCCCAGCGATGATGTCATCTCCGAATCGCGACTTAACCTGTTCCGCTGGACTTAGATCGGTTTCCACGGGCTTTGAATTTGTTTGCCTTCCTTGATTTCTTGTTAACTCATCTTCAACGTGCGTAAAATCTTAAACTCTTTGCATGTTCTCAAAATCTTAGAGTCCCCTGACTTGCATCATGCAGTCTGACGACTAAGGGCCCTCAGCTAAATTTCGTCAGGAGAACGAAAACTGACCATGTCCTTGCGATATTGAAACTTGGTTTCTTTCACCGAAATTTTTGCCGGCTTGATCACGCCTTGTTCGCCAAGAGTCCAACTCAAGGGGCGCTTTTCTTTTCCAACCGATTGAGCCAACAACATCAGGCCTTCCATGAAAGCATCGGGCCGGGGCGGGCAACCGGGTACATATACATCAACAGGAAGAAATTTGTCAACGCCCTGTACCACGCTGTAGATATCGTACATACCTCCGGAGTTGGCGCATGAGCCCATTGAAATCACCCACCGGGGTTCCATCATTTGCTCGTGTAGTCGCTTGATGATAGGCGCCATTTTTATGAACACGGTTCCCGCTATAATCATAACATCTGCCTGACGTGGCGTTCCACGGATCACTTCAGCGCCAAAGCGGGCCACATCATATTTGGGTGTCATACTGGTGGCCATTTCAACAAAACAGCATGACAGGCCAAAATGAAAAGGCCACATAGAGTTTCGCCTGCCCCATCCCAAGAGGGCCTGCACGGAAGTAAGTAAAATATTTTGTTGAATCGTTTCCTCGAAGGACCCTGTTCCAGTTTCTGGTGTTGTTTGGCCTGGTTTATTCATCCACCACTTCATTGAGGAAATGTTTTGAGTTGAATATTCTTAGCCGCCTTTAAGATCTTCCGGCCATCGGGCCCAAAATCGAGAGCACCGTTCCGCCATTCATATATTAGCACAACCACCAAAAGGATAATAAAAATCATTACGCCTCCATAACCATACCACCCCAACTCCTCAAAAGCGATAGCCCATGAAAAAATAAACATAGTCTCAACATCAAAAATCACAAACAGCATGGCAATCAAATAGAATTGAGAAGAGAAACGAAAACTTGCTGAACCGGTACTTAGAATGCCGCCTTCGTAAGGCTCGCCAGTAGCTCTTTCTTTATGACGCTGGCCTAGCAGATAGGATAAGCCCAGCATGGCACCAACCAGGGTTAACACGATAGCTCCGTAAACTACTACCGGCCAAAATTGACTTGTACTTTCAATTGACTCGTTCACAAATTATTGCCTCCATCAAATCTTATAATACTTAAGAAAGGTAACTAGAAAGCTAGCTGATTAACCAATACCTTTTACTATTGATGGGTTTAAAGTAGTTTTTTTATTAAGATTAAGAAACAGATTTCCAAGATTAATTTTAAGCGGTTAAAAACCCGTATTGCTGAGTTAAGTCAGCCAGCCCTTAAGAAAATGTTGCGTAAGGAAAGGCATTTCATAAGTTAGCGGGTCTATGTTTCTAACTCCAGCCTCGTCAAATAAGAGGTTTCTGATCTCTTATTGTACACCATCCAAAAGAAGTTAGATGACAGGGAGTATTGTGGTTATCACCAAATACGTGATAGCAACGAAGAACCAAGTGCCGGCAATAATCCTCTCAAAAGGGGCTTTGATTACGGCCGTGATATGGCTACATTTCATCACTCACTAAATAACAAATCTTATGTCAGCTGTCTACAAAGTATTTGAAGTCATTGGTTCAAGCGAAAAATCGTGGGAAGATGCAGCCAAAGTGGCCATAGAACGCGCGAGCAAGACCCTGGATGATCTGCGTATCGCCGAGGTAATTTCTCAAGATCTTAAAATTGAGAAGGGTAAGATCACCGCCTACAGAACCAAGCTTAGCCTGTCATTTAAATTCAAAGAGTAAGGGTCAGCTGTTTGCGTTGCAATAAGAACTTCTTACACCAAGTTTCTCCTCAAACTTGAGGCAAAGCATTTGAAACCTTCCGGTAAGTCGAGCTTGGAGGGATAGCCAAATCCTATCCGAAAATACCGTTGCTCCTGTTCAAACCAATGGACATATCCCACAAGTGTTTTAAAGTCGTTGTTTGTCGATTCACACGTGTTCATCACCATTCCCATCTACAAGAACCTGTTCGAAGCGCCTCCCATCTATCGATCCGTGATTGACTATGGGAAGCTGGAGAGTTCTATAGTTATCTGGCCGTCTGCCTGGAGCCGGTGAAAATCCTTGATCTCAATACGAGAATCTGGACAAAGGAATAGGCCTCTCTGCACAATTCGTATGGAATGAATTAGTCGGAAAGGGTGTGGAGAGTGCACGCAAAATTTACTTCTCCC
>JANPES010000113.1:0-9781 GCA_031423035.1 Cyclobacteriaceae bacterium
TTATTCATTGAATAGAGGCAGACCTTATAGAGTAATATAAATCCAACAGTCTTTCTTGAAGGACCATTTAAGGTAAGCGCATACTTTTTAATAGGCTAACTATGTCTGAGTCGGCTTCAACATCCCTAGAAGAAAATCTTATGGTTTCAATTTCATGCCAAGAGTAATCCTCCATTGCATCAAATTTGTCAAATTTGAGACGCTCGATTCCCCAAGTCTCAGGAATAAAATATAGTCCGTCTATGAGCTTACTTTCAATATTCTGCCGAATGACTTGCAGTGGGAGATTCTCATTATTTGAGAATACTTTTGACCCGTAGAGTTTGTAGTTACCTGCGTCTCGGTATAGGTAATTGATCTCTATATTTCCAACGGCAAAGCTGTTCATATGGGTAATATAATCCATTTCATAGTAACTTTATAAAACCTCAAACCTGAATAAATCTGAATAGTGGATGACTTCAAGAATGATTAGTGTTACTTGCGGGATCATCCTTAAGGATAGCATGGTTCTAGTAACCCAACGAAGCGAAAAAATGCAACTCGCGCTGAAATGGGAATTTCCTGGTGGAAAGATTGAATCAAATGAAACTGAGGAGCAATGCCTGCAAAGGGAATTAAAGGAAGAATTAGGTATTGAAATTGAAATATTGGAAAAGCTAGAACCCAAACCGTTTCACTACGAGAAATTCTCTATTAACTTGATTCCATTTGTTGCCAACCACATTTCCGGAGAAATAATGCTTCACGAGCACAAGGATTTCAAATGGCTCACAAGAGAGGAATTGACCGGACTCGATTGGGCTGCTGCCGACATCCCTGTTCTTGAAACCTTCTTAAAATTGAACTATGTCGCAAGAGGGACTCTATGAGCAACTCATTAACAAATTAGTCCTATCTAAGTTAAACGACCTAGATAAGAATACCTTTTACATAAAGGAGACTGCAATTGATAAAGACGAAGCGGCAAGAATCCTTTCGCAATATTTAAGTGACGTTATCCGGGTTGCTCTAAACCTAATCTCCAGTGAGGATAGCGTTCAAAAACAAATAGAACTATCAAATAAAATCATTCGTCTGTTACAGTCTGAATTACAAGGAGAGGACTTTGACGATGACTTAATTGTTGCAGAAGCCAAAATTCTGTCTGCCATCTTCTCCAAGATTGATGCGAGATTCACTGATTTTGATAGGTATCTAAAAGAGATAACGCCCTACACAAGGTTATCTCAAAGTGAGTTATTCACGGGAAACAACGCAGGCATTTCGCTTGAGAGCGAAATCAAGAAGGAGATTCTGTCCTCCGACAGAATTAGTTTTCTAGTCTCTTTCATTAAATGGACCGGCATAAGGATTTTTGAAAAGGAGCTATTAGATTTTACAGAACGAGGAGGAAAGCTCCAGGTAATTACCACCTCCTATATGGGGGCCACCGACCTGAAAGCTGTTGAATATCTTTCTGCCTTAAGAAATACGGAGATCAAAATATCATACAACACGGATAATGAGCGGCTGCACGCAAAAGCCTACTTGTTCTTCCGAAATACCGGATTTCATACTGGCTACATCGGATCGTCAAATATTTCGCGCTCCGCGTTAACCAGCGGGTTGGAATGGAATCTCAAAGTCACAACAAAGGAAGTAGGGCATATCATTGATAAATTCCAAAAGACGTTTGATACCTACTGGCAGGATAAGGAATTCGAACGATTTGATAATACCCTGCACTCAGAAAAACTGAGGATTGCCCTTAAAAGGGAAAGAACGACCGAGATTAATAACCCAAATACCTATTTTGATATTAAGCCCTTCCCATTCCAGGAGGAGATCCTTGAGAAACTAGAGGCGGAAAGAGTTGTTCACAATCGATTCAGAAATTTAATCGTTGCCGCGACAGGAACCGGCAAGACAGTCATATCAGGATTTGATTTCAAAAACTTCAAACGCCTTCATCCAAGCGCCAAACTGTTATTTGTGGCGCACCGAAAGGAAATATTGCAGCAAGCTCAGGCAACGTTTCAAGGTATCTTGAGAGATAATAATTTCGGTGAATTATGGGTCGATGGAATTGAGCCTGAGAAATACGATTGCGTTTTTGCTTCGGTTCAAACGCTCAATACACGATTAGATTCATTGAAGCTATCAGAATCATTCTATGATTTCATCATTGTCGACGAGGTTCATCATATCGCAGCCTCAAGCTACCGTCCAATAATAAATCGATTTAAACCAAAAATCCTCCTGGGCCTAACGGCAACACCAGAAAGAATGGATGGTGAAGACATCCTCAAGGACTTCTGCGGAGTAATTGCTGCCGAAATAAGATTACCCGAGGCTCTAAATAGAAAGCTGCTTTGTCCATTCCAATATTTCGGAATTACCGACAGCATTGACCTATCAGGTGTGGAGTGGAAGAACGGAAGATATTTGCCCAGCGAATTATCTCGCATTTACACTCAGAGTGATAAGAGGGTCGGCGAGATCATCTTCAATTTGAACAAGTATTTGAGAGACATTAACGAGGTAAGGGCACTATGTTTTTGTGTAACCCAGGAACACGCCCAGTTCATGGCTGAAAAGTTTTCGCTTGCAGGATTGAAGGCCGATTACCTTGTAAGCTCTAGAAACGAGTTGAGAGAGAAGTTAAGGAGAAACTTTCTGACTAAGGAAATCAATTATCTCTTCGTCGTTGATATTTTCAATGAAGGAATTGATATACCTGAAATTGACACCGTACTATTCTTAAGGCCAACCGAGAGTTTGACCGTCTTTTTGCAACAACTCGGAAGAGGGTTGCGATTATCAGAAGGCAAAGAGTGCTTAACCGTCCTGGACTTCGTTGGTAACTCGCGACCTGAATATGATTTTGAGGGCAAATTCAGAGCTCTAGTTGGTAAAACCAACACATCAATTCAAAAGGAAATCGAGGATGACTTTCCTCACTTGCCCCTTGGGTGCACAATTATTCTGGAAAGAAAAGCCAAGGATTTCATTATTGAAAATATCAGGAAGGCAACTTCCTTGAATAAGAATCAGCTGCTTAATAAAATAAGGAATTACAAACATCATACGACGTTGCCCCTGTCGCTCAGGAATTTTTCGGAGTTCTATCGTATCCCAATTCAGACAATTTATAAGAAGGGTAACTGGAAAAGATTATGCGTTCAGTCTGATCAAATTGAAGATTATTCAACAGTCAATGAGCCCGAGATTTCCAGGGCCATTAGCAAGAAGTGGCTTTCCTCAAGCTCGAATTCCTATTACGGATTCATTCTTTCTTTGGCCAGAAAGAACTTCCAAATTAAGGTCAGTGAATTGAATGATGAAGAAAAGACTATGTGCCTGATGCTTCATTACGACGTATGGCAGACTGAGAAGGGCTTTGTGTCTCTTGAAGAAAGCATCAGGGCCATTGGTAAGAATGAAATGCTTACTAACGAAATCACGGAATTGCTCGAAATATTGGTTGATAGAATAGATTTTATTGAAAAACCGGTTTCACTTCCTTATTCACAACCCCTAAAACTCCACGGCAGGTACACCAGAGACCAAATATTATCGGCGTATGGCTTCTATTCCTTTGATCAAAAGCCAAGCTACCGTGAGGGGGTAGCTTACTCAAAGAATAAAAATACAGAATTGCTATTCGTCACATTAAACAAATCGGAGAAGGACTTCTCGCCAACCAATTTATACAAGGATTTTGCGGTCAGCGAAACGATTTTTGAATGGCAAACCCAAAATGCGGCTAGTCCGGATAAGGGAAAAGGGAAGGAATACATTATACATAAGAAAACCGGCCGGAAGATCCTTCTATTCGTCAGGGAGAAGAACGAAGATGAGTTTGAGAATACGATGGGGTTTGTCTTCTTGGGTGAGGCCAACATAATTGATCATTACGGCTCCAAGCCAATGAGCATTAAATGGGAGCTTAATGAACCCATGCCTCCTTACCTGTGGAAGGATTCGGCGAAGATGGCAGTTGGATAGATTCCAGTACCGGGTCAATCAACAATGATGAGTCTTTTAAAGAAATAAATATTTGGACTCGAAATAAACGGCGAGTTTTCTCCTCCAGCAAATCGAATCGAATCACTGGCTTTGTTATTAAGATATTATACTTCCCGCTTCACCGGAACATAAACTCTCCGACTCCCATCCTTTTCCCATCTCTCAAACACAAATATTTCACTGATAAGATAGGGTGAATGGTCCAGCCAATGGTTTTTGAACCGCATGAGGGCGCTCAATAGATCCGCATGGGGTCCGGTAAGGGTAAAAGACGCATACTTCCCCCCGGGGATGGTATAGCAGCGCTCTTCCCATCCCTTCATGGAGGCAGCCGGTATTTCCACGCCGGCATAGTAATTCAAGCTTTGCTTCGGTCCGTGAAAAGCGATATGAGTCATAATACCCATCCGTGTCCCCAGGGTGGAAATCTTTTTCCTCGCCGCCATGGTCTCGGCTTTCTCAAAGTCCTTCGTCAGCTTCTCCTTGTACATGTTGGTGTGCTCATAGAACACGTGCATGGTATTGCTCTGTACGACCTCAACGGCAAAGGGTAGTCCCTCCGGTGGCAAATGATGCAGTTGAATGCCTTGCTGATATACCTGTGGCGATCGCCCGTAGCGTTTTGAAAAGTCCCTGCTGAAAATAGCCAGCGAACTGAACCCGCAATCTTTGGCCAACGAGGAAACAGTACCATTCGGGTTCAGCACCATCAGGTGCACCGCACGCTCCAGCCGGATACGTGTCACGCACGCCGACGGTGATTCGCCCATCGCCTTCTTGAACAACCGTTGAAAATGAAAGGGCGACACCCCGACCATGAACGCTATCTTTTTTAACAATAGCTTTTCAGGGTAGTGTCGCTTGATGATATCGTATGCGCGCTCAATGCGTTTGTCCATGGTGGAGTATTCTAACTTACATAGTTCAGCAGCGCAAGGGATGTCTTCTGAATTCGCCTGTTCCCATAGTTAATGATCACCATGAACTGGGCCACCATCAAAAGCAATACCGTCGCAAATATGACGATGTAATGGTTCAGCGCCGGGATTCGCTGGCCACGCACCATCTCGCCATACAAGGTGCAGAGCGTGCTGGTAAAGAACAGGGACAACGCAAACCCGAACACAATCGAAACGGATGTAATGGCCGCAAATTCCATCTGCAACAAATTGGCAATACGCTTTGGCGAGCCACCCAGGGCTTTCATAATTCCAATTTCCAGCGTTCGCTCCTGAATGGTCAGGTTGAGCACAATCAACATCCCTATAAAGGCAACGACAACGGTAAATAATCCCAGTCCCTGCACGAGATAGTACGTTGGCTTAAAGTGATTGAAGGCACCCTCCAGCAAGGTTTCAACATTGGAAATGCCGGAATATTTGATGTTGTTGTCCCCGAGGGCTTTTTCTATCCCGGGCAAAGCATCCGCTATGGCTACACCTGGCTTTAGATTGATGGCCACCTGGCCAAAGGCTTTGTTTTGCTCATTCAGAAACCTGTACATCGAGCCCCCACCGTGTGCACCGCCCATGTCTCTGACAACACCGCTATACCGAAAGTGTGTTACATTCCCCTCCTTGTCGGTGAGCGTAATAGGATCACCAATATGCACTGAACGGAATTCCGATTCGCGCATCGCAGGATGAATAAAGATACAGTCCGTACATGATAGGTCAATTTCACCCTCCACGATCAGCGACGGATTCATATCATAGTCCGCGGGATATTGCCGGATGGTCGTGTTCTTCGCTCTCCCGCTGACCGGCACCGTGTAGGAACGCCGAATTGTCCGTAGATAAGCCACGGATTCAACGAAGGGCAATTGATTTAAAAACGCCAACCGCTGGCTGGTGGTGTCGGTCATCCCTACGGTAATCTCATAGCGCGATGCCCGGTAGAACGATTCAAAGTCGGTGCGAAAGGAGTACGATAAATTCGAGCCGGTAAAAAATAAGGCAATCCCTACCGTCAGCAAGGCGATGAGCAAGGCCGTACGCACTCCGCTCCGAAAGAGGTTACTCATGCCGTAGCGCAATTTGGCGGTGTGCATTATCTTCTGAGCGTATTTTATCAGCGTACCCGACGAAGAATGAAACGTGGTGGCCAGTGCCTCTCGTACCGTTACCCTGGCCATCCGCCGGATGGGCATCATGCCGAAAAGAAAGGGCAATACCGAAGCCGTCACAATCACCAGGCCGTGTGTATACAACGGGAAAGATTCCTCAACGACTGTAAAGTTCTGAAGGAAGGCTATGAACTTGTTGAACAATGCGGCTGATTTGAAGCCCAGAGGTAGCCCGATGGCCAACCCCAAAGCGATGATCAGCAGCAATACAGAAAGGTACCCCACATAGATCTGGCGTGCGGAGGCGCCAATGGCTTTCATAATGCCCACCTGCACTAACTGTGGCAACAACCAGGTCAGTAAAATGAGAGAAAGCAGGGTGACACCCAATATCGCGAGTATCGCACCAAAACTTTTTTGCAGAAACCCAATGCCATCGATGATGGGTTGATGCATGTGCTCACCCGGATTCGGAATGACCACCTCCGTGACACGGGCGCCTTGAGACTTTACCAACACACCGATCTTGTCAGCAATGTCCTGATAGGCTTCGCGCGTAGCCTCTGTATTTTTTGTCTTGATAAGAATTCTTGCCTTGCCGGCAGGCAATAGCGTATCCAGCCCAGCGATCGACATGTACCCATACACCACTTGTTCCATTTGCGCAGGAGGCATGCGGGCGTCATGAACAACCCCGCCCTTTGCTACGTGTATCGTCCGGGTGCTGCCGGGAAATTGAAGGACGGCCGTATCAGAGGCGTACTCCAGAAAGTCAGTGGCATTTTGCTCGATCAGAATAAAGCTTTCGTCGCGCGCCTGGCGGTCCGTTATTTTAAATTGATCGAACTTCAGCGCATCCCAATCCTCCACACCAAACACCACCAACGACATCCATACGTCCTTGCTGTTCTTGATTCGGCCGCCCAGCATTTCCCTTCGCTCCACCCCCGCCACCGATTCATGCGTTGTGATCAACTGCTTCACACTGTCGGTAAACCCATCCACCGTGATGGCCATGTGTGCGGGAAATGTCGCGTCAAAATTTATGTGAAAGTCGCGCTCCGTCATCAGGTAACTATACGTTACACTGCTGACGCCCCACCCGGCAACGGCCGTGGCCAGCACGCAAAGAATAAATTTTCCCTTTGCCAGCCAAAACTCCTGCAATAGCTTCCTGATGATTGCTTTCATGCGGGCTGTGCGATGGTATCTTCTATCCGTCCATCCGCAATGTGAAATGCTTTGTTGTAGTGGAGATGCCCGATATTCTCGTGCGTTACTTTAATAATTGTTTTGCCGGCTTTGTTGAGGTCAAGGAATAGCTGATGAATCTGGTCGCTTGTTTTGCTGTCGAGATTACCCGTGGGCTCATCGGCCACCACCAGGGGCGGATCGTTGGCCAACGAGCGGGCAATGGCCACGCGCTGCTTCTCTCCACCCGACAATTCGTTCGGATACTTTTTCATCTTATCACCCAATCCCACCTGACTCAACAACCCTTCTGCGCGACTTCTTCTTTCGCCCGCAGGTATGGCATTGACCAGCTCCATGGCGAAAAGAATATTGTCGATGGCGGAGAGCGTCGGCAGCAGTTGGTAGAACTGAAACACAATGCCGATACTTCTTCCGCGCCAGACGGCCAACTCACTTTCGTTGAGGTTGGTCAGCGCTGATCCGTTTATATGCACTTCACCCGATTCGGCCCGATCGATGCCCGTGATAATATTAAGCAGGGTAGATTTTCCACTTCCCGACTTGCCCACGATCACGACATTATCCCCCGCCTGCACCGAGAGGGTTGCATCCTTTAACGCATGTACCGGTCCGCCCATCGTGTTGTAGGTCTTATTGACGTGGCTTAATCTGATCATGACTACTTCTTAAAGGGTTCAATCGCTTTCATGAAGTCATCGATCTTGTTTCCAAAATCCTGCTTCTTGATCACTTTTCCCTTTTTCGTTATGGTAAGAATTGCATGGCCTTTGATGTTGAGTGGTTTGAAAACGGCGTTGTCCGGATCGAGCCAAACGGGCAAATAGTCATTGCCAAATTTTTGAATGAACCCGTCTTTCAGGTGACCGAGCGGCATGGCTCCACCATGGCCTCCGGAATTACCAAACCCTCCTACCAAAACCACATTGGGCTTCAGCTTTACATTCTTTAGCCGGTCATACACACGAAAAGGCTCATTCGTGGTAGGCACGAGTAAAATTGTAAATTCATCCCCTACACTTTTTTTGTCGAATGAGTTGCCGAACTGGTCGGCCAGCTTCCATAATTCCTCAAGCGTTTCTTTGCTGCCCTGCGCGTTGGATAATATGCTTCCAAGAAGGCAGGCCGTAAGTAGTAAATATTTCATAACCGTTCTTTGATTGTTGTGCCGTAAGAACGGCTACTTCAAAAAGAATGGTTTTGCAAATCTTGCTACTTTGGGGCTCAACAGCCTGCTTCGCGAAGAGGGTTCCTGGCTTGTCCGGCAGAGCAAAGCGAAGGAGCATGGGCTTCGCGCAGGAGGGTTCAACGTTGAGGTACATAAGCCCATTTCTGGCATAAACATTGGGAGATTTTCAGCAATTTTATCAAAAAGTATCTGCCGCTATGGTTATTGAACGTACCACCAAGAACAAGCTGGCAATTACCATTTCCTCTGCTATCGACAGCTATGGTCTGCTAGGCCTTATTGATTATGTGAAGTATTTAGAGGCTACCTCGAAAACCAAGGCGAAACAATCAGACGCCGATAAACTAGCCGAGGAAGTAAGCACTTCCTGGTGGACGAAAAACAAGGAACACTTTGTTAAGTGAGGGTTAGCCGCCACTATGGTGAACGGTGATGAGTCTTAAAACCGTTACCGTCCCTTTCCCAGATCATCATGTTGACTCTGGTCCTCCCCTCCGTCACCGCCACTCATTAGCGACACAAACAGGCCGATGATCCAGACAAACGGTCTGCCCAGATAATCGATGATGATCTGGACCTGTCGGGGACTGAACATGTTGCCCAGTCGCGGACCAAGGTCGGCCCCGGAACGCCTCAGCCATTTAAGGAAGGTCTTCGGCGTGGTTTTATAAAGGCCGCCATCTGTTTGGTGTTGTAGGCCCGTACTTTGAACTCTTCTTTCTCGTCCATAGCAAGTGGTTAACGTGGGCGGGGTGCTAAGAATAAATGTAAGGAATATTCACAGTCGCTGTCAAGTGCACCCATTGCTTTTATGTCTTCCTTCGGATGTCTCTCAGAGAAGTCTCGGAGCGCTCTCGGAGATTTCTCGGAGCGCTCTCGGAGAACGCTCAGAGAGATTGCGGAGAAGTCTCGGTGAAGTCACGGAGCAGGTTTTGAATAGGTTTAGAGAAGGTTTAGAAGAGGTTTAGAGAGGGTCCAGAGGACGTTCAGAGAACGGGAATAGAGGGTAAAAGAGGGTAATTAAGGGTCAAATAGGGTCAAGTGAGGTCATTTGAGGCCATTTGAGGTAAGTGACTTTCCGGGCTGCTGCACTTTTGGGTCAAGCACGGCGGTACAACCCGCATGCCGCAACCTTTCACTTGTCTTGCTAGCAGACAGGCAGAAGGCGGGCAGGGCGCAAGACTGACTGTGTGAAACTACCCCGACCCCCCGGACTTGTTCCGGGGCCGGGCTAAACAAATGTTTTATGTCTACTACTAAAAAAAGTCCAACCGAACTCGTAGGTTTTCTGGGTGAGGAACTCA